>CALJTT010000001.1 GCA_937975855.1 Minisyncoccota bacterium
GTCTCCCCTGCTATCGGCTCACCCGATTGTGACAGCAGACACACCGTCACCCGATCACACTGCTGAAACGCAGTTTCTATCAACAGCACATGCCCGTTGTGCAACGGCATAAACTTCCCAACGATAAACCCGTGTTGAAATTTTTTCACACAATTTCAGATATAAGTTCCGGCACTTGATCTATACCAGTTCCAAAGTGCCTACGGTCGTTAAAGACTAAAAATTTAGCGTCTAGAGCAGCTGAATTTTTTTCGCCATTACTAAACGGTACTACGTGATCGTCAGTTGAATGCATCACCACAAAATCATCACAATGAGTTTTGATCTGAGTGAAGTCATAACCATCCTCTGTGTAAAAACCATGATTAGTTTCTGCGGGAATATGTCTATCAGCAACATCTCCTGAGTTCGCCCCGACTAAGATCACCTTGCGCACTCGCGCCTGCACAGGTTGTCTTTCGAGCCAGCGCAACACCGCCATACCACCACGAGAATGACCAACCAAAACTGTTTCACTATCTGGTTCTGCGGCATCGAGCTCTTGCAACCACTCATCCAAAACAGGATCGCTAGCATTCGGTAACGCAGGCACAACGGCATCAATACCTTTTTCTTGTAGTGTTTTTAAAAACCACTGGTACCATTTACCATTTGGGTCAGTATCTTTACCATGTAGCAGGATGACTTTCATAATTCAACCCCGAAACACCATCTCAATATTATTTCCATCCGGGTCGAAAACAAACGCGGCGTAGTAGGTCGGGCTATAGTCAGGGCGGACGCCCGGGGCGCCGTTGTCGGTTCCACCGGCTGCGATTGCTGCTTCGTAAAAAGAACCAACCGCCTCTTTACTGTCGACGTCGAAGCAAAGATGTACATTCTTCACTCCTTCATTTCGTGTATGTACATACAGTCGAGTACTACCGTTCTCTCCATACCGCACGTTGCCAACTTCGCCTCGACTGATTAACTCTAATCCGACGTACTCAACAACTGCATCGTAAAACTGCTTACTCTTATCAATATCTTTAACCGGAATTCCAATGTGCCCGAGTTTCATACGCATTAACTTACTACCTTGTAATCTAATCGCAACCTCTCAACATCATCCTCATCCATATACCAACCACTAGCACCAAGGTTTTCTGCTAAGCGACCCTTGTTTTCTGATTTTGGAATCGTAACCACGTTTGATTGGGAAACAAGCCAATTCATGGCAATCTGCGCTCTTGTTTTTTCATACTTGGCACACAATTCATCGAGTAAATCATTTGGTTCGAGGACTGTTCCTCTGTCGACCGGTTTATAGGCAACTAAAAGTATGTCGTTAGCTTGGCAGTACGGAAGTATTTCTGATTCGATACCAGTACAAAAATCAAAGGTGCCATGATCACGCGTCGTCAAATTATATTCAACCTGATTGGCAACAATCTTATTTTTTGAATACGATTGAGCTTCTTTCATCAGTTCAACTGTAAAGTTACTGACGCCAATATGTTTGATCAAGCCTTCTGCTACTAAATCATCAAACGCTCGCATAGTCTCTGACAACGGAATATCGAGATTAGGCGCATGAATATAGTGCAGGTCAATGTAATCAAGCTTTAGTCGTTCTAGACTAGCTTTGGTTGAATTAATGACGGCTTCATATTCCAAGTTAGTTTTAAAAACCTTTGATGCAATCTGCAAGCTGCTACGGTCGACTTCCTTGATTGCAGCTGCAATCAACTCGTCAGTATGTCCGGCACCGTACAGTTCAGCTGTGTCAATATGCGTATAACCCAAAGCTACTGCATTACGAATAGCACCAACCATTTCTTCATCCCTTGAATAGTCCGCCTCCATCGCGCCGCCCATTGTCCAAGTACCCAGTCCAATTTCAGGAAGTGAGAAACCGTTTTTGAGAGTTTTGGTGGTCATACTACTTAACTAAAGTCACTTCCTGCTTCGGGCTATCTGGGAAATTAACTTCATCCCAAAAGAAAATACTGTCTGGTTTTACCACCCAGTACGCTCGGCCTTCGGGTAGGTCTTCCATGACTTCGGTCAGTCTGTCTTTGTTTCCATACTTTGCGCTGTAAAGAGCATCTACTCGCGCAGCATCCTCTAATGGAACTTCATATGCCTTACCAGTTATCTGCAGTGCTTGTTTGTCCTTATCATTATGAACGATAGTAACAGCGGCTGTTGGGTTGGCTAGAATTTCTTTTGAATGCTGTCGCTTGCGCGCGGACGTCCAGTAAATATTATTCTGTTCGTCTGTCACAAAATAAACGTTGCATAGCCATGGTTGCCCCTCGGCATTCACGGTCGCTAACTGCATCAGATGGTTTTCTGTGAAGTACGTTTGTAATAGTTTGTTTAGATCCATTTGGTAACTATACCAAAAACACCCAACAAACACTCGCTAAAATGACCTTCAGTCATTGACTTTTTACATAAAATGTGTTAAAAGTTTTGCGGGACACTGGTACATCTCGTTCTTAACATTAATCAAATCGGGGGAGTTTGAAAGGAAGCTCCAATGAAACGTGTTAACAAGAAAAATGTCGGAAAAATCTGGCAGTTAGTTCGTAAGAACCCAAAAAGTAGCCTAACTACTCTCGGACTAGTGTTACTGTGTGCGTCTATAGCACACGGTGCAACAACAGGTACAGGGTTCGCCTACTCTATGTGGAAGGCCGACAGTATCACGGTTGAAGGTCAATTCGCAGTTGGGTTTAGCTACCCAGCCGAACCAACCAAAACCGTCGCTGTAGATCCTTCACCTATCGAGGAAACCGCCGGCGACGTGATGGAGACGCAACCACCGTTAAATGGCTGGAAGCCACCAACACGTCGTCGTGGCGAACCAGACCTCTTTTACGAGGACAAGTCAGCGCAAACAAACTTGGCTGCTCGTCACCCAGAAGAACCGCCTTCTGGCAAGGCGGTCGACTGGTCAACAGTGTCTGAAGAAGCTAAGCAGGAGCTGCGTGAAGCAGCTGGGTTTGAGTTGATGGCTATGCGGATTCAAAAAGCACCGCAACCAAGGCCAGCAGCAAAACTGAATAGCCGTACAGACCAACAACGGAGTATCGCCCATCTCAAACCGAAGCGTAACAAGCAGTATGTCGACGTTACGCCAAAGTCGTCAAAACCCAATCTAGCAGCTCCATACGACCCTCGCTTTCCTGCGATGGTAAAGCTGGAAATGGTTTACGATCGCGATGATTTCACCGAGACCGAACACTGTGGTGGCACAGTCATCAACAGTCAATGGATTGTCACCGCCGCCCACTGCATGCAGGGGCCAGAAGGTGACGACGAAAGATGGGATCGGATTGAGGTCACGGTTGGAGCAGATATGGATCACCCCCGAGTAAGGCGCACTGCATACGATGTAGTTATGCATGCTGGGTTTGATTACTACTACCTGTCGAATGACATAGCACTCATTCGTCTAAAAGAACCGCTACCGGCAGAAGTCGTGGCGGCCCATCTGGACAACTACCGCCAACCTTCGGTGCGTAGTGGTGACATCCGGTTTGCAGCTGGATGGCCTATCACTGGTCACAAAGCCGGTGCGAAAAAACTCCAATCGGTTGCTCTTGGCATCAAGAAGGTCGAGTGGCCTGGCTACATCACTGCAGTCAGTCCGTCCGACGGAATCGAGGGAGTTTGTCGCGGTGAAAGCGGTGGCCCTATCATGGGCGTCGTAGACGGCCGACGGCAGCTCGCTGGTGTGTTTTCAGGTATCGAGATGGGTACCGAGAACTCACACGGTGAACCATGCATGAAGCGTGGATACGAAATGTATTTCACGCCGATCGCAGCCTACCGTGATTGGATCGACAACGTTTTGGACGTTTGCGGTACAACACCCAAAGCCTGTCAGGATGCTGGGCCAACGGGTAAATTCTTCGTCATCTTCGGCGGTCAACCAACAGAAAGGGAGCCTTTCTTTCTGACTTCACAAGCTCCTAACTAAGACTAAGAAAACTTTAGAGCCCATCGCAAACCCTCGGGTGCGCGATGGCTCTTTTTTTATATTTTCAAAACAAATATAAATAGTAAGCATTTGAGCTGATTTTTGACCAGTTTAGTCAAATTTATGATACTATTTCTAAGGACGAGCGAGCGTAGGGCATTAAAAGTTATTACATAATAAATATGAATAAAACTTCCTGGCTGCTTATACTATTGGCCATTATATGGGTTGTTGTCAGTTGGAACTGGTACACCTGTGGCATCAAAGGGTTCTGTGCTGAAGAGGCCATTCCCGCTGTGGTGGTAGAAGAAGAAATTGACGAGGAGCAGTTTGGCTTCGCAGATGATTCCCCTGCCCCAGAACCAGCGGCAGCACCAATCGAGGTTGCTCAAGCGGAGCCGGCTCCGACTTGTGCAGCGTACCTTACTAAATTTATCAAGTTCGATACACCGAACGATCCAAAAGAAGTTCAGAAACTCAAACGCTTCCTCGACGAATACGAGAACGCGAATATTACTGACTTTAGCGGCACCTACGACGAGGTGACAATGAACGCCGTTAAAACCTTCCAAAACAAATACAGCAAAGACGTCCTTGAAGGTCCATGGGGCATTGCACAAGCGACAGGGTATGTATACAAATCAACCCTCGCAAAAATTAACGAGCTGTACTGCGCAAAAACGCGCGTTGGCTCTGAATAATAACTAACCTGCTTATGTTTAACGATGTAACAACGAAATACGATCTAAGTGACGCGACGTGGGAGATTTTGATCATGCTGGGTATCGCCTTTTTACTGGGCTACCTACTGCGTCATTTCCTAGACTACATGAATAGTGCTACCCCAGCCGTTACGGCTCTAGGAGTATTCGGCAAAGAATACGCTGAAGACAACCTAAGAATAGTAGAAGGTATCGGACCAAAGATTGAGTCACTACTAAATGCCGACGGCATCAACACCTGGAGTGAACTAGCGACGTCTTCAACCGACCGACTACAAGGGATTCTGAACCGGGCTGGTGATCGCTTTAAAATGCACAATCCACGAACATGGGCTGAGCAAGCCGGCCTAGCCCGAGACGGCAAGTGGCAAGAATTAAAGGACATGCAAGACCACCTGATGGGAGGGTTGTAGAAAAAAATCTAACCACACAAAACACCCGGTAATTACTGGGTGTTTTGTGTTGTTCTTCCTGTTGTGTCTACGACTGGAGTTGAACCAGCACGAGCATAAGCTCACTACCCCCTCAAGGTAGCGCGTCTACCAATTCCGCCACGTAGACAATATTTGTGTTCGGTAGGTCGCGCTAGTATGCCTGATTGATGACACTATTTCAAGCGACTATTCATCAGCCCACTTCTCTGGGTCGCCGATAAAGTCGAGTATCTCATCGTGAATGTCTGGGTGTGAGGCGAAGGTAATAACACTAGAGTCATGTTGTTCACCAAAGAGATCTTTGATCGCGCCGGTGTAGCGTTGCCACACTCCGTCAGTGCAAACACTAATCGCGCCACCTGCAGACTTTACCAAGTACAATCCAGCGGCAGCGTCCCATGGCTTGTGTCCTAGAGACAAGTAACCGTCTAACCTCCCCGCCGCTACGTAGGCAAGTCCTAGAAGCGCGCAGTGATACGAGGAGCATTTACCAAACTTCTGGTAAATCCCCTTCCATAGGTTAGCCCGAGCGGTCATCGTCCAAGGGTAAGTTTTACTGTTGCCACTTACGTCGATAAAAATCCGACCTCCGATTGTATCGGCCGTATGGTTGCAAAGATGTTCATTTTCGTACGACCCGTCTTCCATCAGCGACGCAAAAGTCTGTCCGCTGATTGGGTTGTGGATGACGGAAAAAGAATCCTCTGCACTAGGACCAAGACGAGTCGCGGTGATAGCAAAGAACGGGATCTTGCGTACAAAGTTGTCCGTGCCATCAATTGGGTCAATGTACCAAACAAACCCGCTGGTACCGTAAACTGTGTCGTCCTCTTCACCGACCACAGTGTCGTTCGGGAAGTGCTCTGCAACGAACGCTCGGATTGCAGCCTCGGTATCTTGATCTATTTTGGTCACGACGCTCCCGTCGGATTTTTGTTCGTTATGATTAGAACTTGAATCAAAATAAGCTTTAGCATCTTTACCTAATTCTTCTATCAAAGTTTAAAGGCCTTCGAATTTCTGTTCTATGTCTGTCATTACTTGGGAGTGTATCACAAAAGAGGCGGGCCCTGTGGGCCCGCCTCTTTTGTGCATCGTATGTAAAGTCTTACCTACTCAGCTACTTTTCCTCCGTCTAGCTCATCTTGCAGAGTCTTTAGTTCGTCCCATTTTCCGTCAGTAGCTAGCTGTGCCTGCTGTGGCCAAGTTGCTGCGTCGTGGTTTCCTCGTACCTCAGAGATCAGTTCGTTGATTTTTTCAACGTCTGTTGCAGCAACTGCTGCGAATGTAGCAACACCAGCAGCTGTCAGTGTTTCAGCAATCTTTGGCCCGATTCCCTCGATCTTTGTTAGGTCGTCAGCTTCGGCTGGTTCTACAAGAGTCTCTTCTTTCACCTCGGCAACTTCTTCTACTGGAGTTTCCTCGGGCACTTCTTCTGGTGTAGTAGTTTCTTCAACTGCCTCAGCAGCTGCAGCTACTTCTTCTGCCTTTTTGGCTTCTTCTGCTTCGCGGGCAGTTGCTTCTGCGCCTGACTCGGTAGCCATATCTGTAAGAGTAGTTCGACGCATTTGTCGCTTAATTTCACGCGCAACCTTTTCGCGGATGAAGTAAAGCTTGGCTCGACGAACCTTAGATCGCTTGACGATCTCTAGCTTGTCGATCATTGGTGAGTATAGAGGGTAGATCTTTTCTACTCCAACACCACTGGCCACCTTACGTACTGTAAAGGTCGCGCCTGGTTCGCTACCGTGCTTTCGGGCTAGTACCAGACCTTCAAAAATCTGAATACGAGTCTTGCCTTTGTCCTGAATCTTTTGGTGTACACGCACAGTATCACCTGCCTTGATACCAAGATTCTTTCGTTCTTCCATGTTTACGGGTGACACGTTCACCCCAGTGAGTGTTGCTTTCATATATTTATAATGAGTCGTCTAAAACGTGCCGTAATTTACCACAAAGAATATGCAGTTGCAACAGCTACCGGATCTCCAGCCGCTTAATTAACGCACCTTCTTCGGTCATATCCGCCTGGACGAATGCTTGGGCTGCCTCGGTTAGATTGTTTGTGTCACAGGTGCTTTCGCTAGAACCTTCAATACAAACGCTTTGGCTATCGAACAACAGCTTGACCACGTTCCCGTTTATACCGTCTCGTTCAAATACAATGTGCCAAAAATTGGCATCATACGGCTCGGGTACACTGGGGCCGATCAACTGGCCAGCTCTTTCAAAGTTATACAAACCAGTCTCCGGGGCGACTTCTCCAGTCGAGCAGTCTAGACCAGTGATGACCCACGCTTCTTTTTGCAGACCTAGTGTAACAAGTGTTTGGTTTGAAGATTTTTCTCCACCACGAGGAATGACCGACACCTGTGCCTCTTCGTCAGTCACGTAGATCTGCTTGCCGCCGATTCTTTCAGGCATGGTTGCCTGACACAAAATCACGTCACGATCTCCTGCTGTATCTGCGCGACTGAGCAGTGCGCTTTTTAGTTCTTTGGTAAGGACTGTTTGTGTGTCCAGGAATTCACCCAGCGGCAACGTCGTAGTTGCTTGCAAGTTCTCCAACCAAGCATTCGCAAAATCTGAAGAAACATCGATCGGATCATTAATCGGATCTTTGATGCTATTTTCGTTAAAGGTAAGTGTGCCGCCGCCAAAAAAACTCATAGCAAAAAGTAATACCAAAATGAAGGCGATCACGGCAAATAAAATAGTCGTTGTTTTCATAGTCACTATTATATATGCACAAAAACTGAAAAACTGGTTTTATAACACCTCTTCTTCGATTCGGTCAGCAGCGTCTTCAAACGACTGTGGCAGTGGTGCAATGAACCGCTCTTCAGTACCATCAGACAAACTTATTTCTAATGTGTGGGCATGCAACATCAGGCGTTTGCAATCCAGATGGTTAGACCGGTCTTGTTTATATTCAGCATAAAGAGTGTCACCCACAATCGGACGGTCTAGCGCGCGTAAGTGCGCGCGCAGTTGATGTGTGCGGCCAGTTTTAGGAAACAATTTAACATAAGAAAAGGGTTCTTCTTTGTGTTCGCCCATGCCAATCCGTTCAAAGTTTGTGATGGCTTCGCGCAACACCCCCTTGGCACCACGCTCTGCACTGCGCCTACGCGGGTCTTTGGCGTGGCGACCAATTGGCCGATTAACAGTTCCCCATCGGTCATTGAGTCGACCATAAACAAAGGCGCGATATTCCTTCCTCACCAACCGTTCGTGAAATTGATATTTAAGCTTCTCGAAAGCCTCTTGTTTCTTGGCCAAGATCATCACCCCTGATGTGTCGCGGTCGAGCCGATGCACGACCCCCGAACGGTCAAGCGGTGATCCCGACTGATCTTTTGCCTCTTCACCTACACCCTTCGCTTCTGGCGCTCGAGCAAGCAGCCAATCAACCACCGTCGGCCCGGTGTCTTTCCCGTCCCCGTGTACGATCAAACCATACGGCTTGTTAATCACCAGCACATCATCAGTTTCAAATAAAATTACTGGTTCTAGGTTATTTCCCTCTTTGGCGGTTTCTTCTTCCATATGCCACGAGTATGTCGTCAAAGTCTGCGCACGTCAACGTCGCAAGGTTATTTATCTTGTGCAAACAGACTAATGTAGTATCGAAAAATCAGTGAACGATCCACTGGCAGTCCCCCACTCAACATTGATTCCAGTAACTTCAGACTGCAAAGACCCTTCATTTAAATACTCGATAAAGCCCTTCAACGTGTCCGGCATGCCTTCTGCCACCACAGACACACTGCCGTTAGACAGGTTCTGCACACTTCCAACCAGACCAAGCTCTGTGGCCGAGTCTTGTACGTACGCCCGATAGTGCACATTTTGCACCTTGCCGATAACCACTGCCTGGAGTTTTAACATGGTTTGAAGTATACCCGGTTCCTCAGGGTATTGAAATATTTTAGAATCGTAGTAACATGTGCCAACGCTCACAAACGTACGCGCGCTTAGCTCAGTTGGTAGAGCGCTTCATTTACACTGAAGATGTCGGGAGTTCGAGTCTCTCAGCGCGCACAGTTAGCATCACTTTGGCCATTTAGCGGCTCAAGCGATGCAAAGGGTTCACATAAGGTATATTCTTCAACGTTTTTTCGTGTGACCGTAAAGTTCAAGAATACTTTTTGCAAGATTGTGTCTAACTGCTTCATATTCTTGGTTTTAGCTATAATTTGAGCCATATTTTCAAAAAGTTCAAGGAATTGCTCGTAGGTCAATAATGAGGCTTTTGTGGCTTCGATTTTGCTCTCAAGCTGTTCTACATCCTCCGTTAGAGATTGAATCTCGTTATTAGTCTTCTCAAAGTCTTCTTTTTGTATTTGCTTAAGCTGAACATCCTGTTCGACTGCCATATTGCTTTTTAATTCTTTGAGTCTTTTATCAGCTTTTGTTAGTTGAACCCGTTTGAGTCGTAGACTGTTTTTAGCATCTAGCACTCTCTGCTGCTGTACACGCTCCATTTCTTCTTGGTAGTGCTTATACGACTCCAGGCTTGAAAAAGGCTTTTGTTTAAAATAGTTGATGGCAAAGTCTACAAAAACTTTTGCTCGGGTTGATTTGTTCTGCAACCGACACCCATCATCTTCACATCGATAGTAATAGTAGTTCGCTTTACCGTTCTTGAGTTGCTTGGTAGTAATTCCTCCCATTTTTGAGTTGCCACACTCTGAACAAATAATCTTATTACGCATCAAATCAGCCTTTATACTTCCTCGTCTCTTGTGTCTCCGAGCGAGCGTAATTAAGCCCTTCTCATCTTTAATATTGTTTATCGCCATGAAGGTAGACACTTCCACTGCCGGCACAAAATCATATCCATCTATGTCAGTGAGGTTCGCTACATGCTTCCCGTACATAACTACTCCGGCGTACACTGGGTCATTTATAATTTTTCCGACCATAGACTTGGTGGCGTGCTTGGTATACGTTTTACCCTTTCTTGTGTTGGTGCGAGTAAACCCATTCTCGTTTAGGTAATCTGCAGCCTCCTGGTTTGTATAACCATCAAATCGCATTTTGAATATATCCGAAATGAGAGAAAAATTTCTACCATCAGGGACCAGAAAGCCATTACGGTCCTTTAGATAGCCGGCTTTGGCTTTGTTAATGTACCTACCTAGAGCAATATTGGATTCTATTCCTCTACTTACAACTCGACTCAAATCGTCAGAGTATTGTTTTGACATCGCAAACGTAACGGCCAAGAGCATCTTACCGCTACTATCGTTATTGTGTGTGTATGAGGGAAATTTAAGGTCTTTGATGATGTGTTTATCGAGCATATCAATGACTTCACCTGCTTCCTTCATATTCCTAGACAAACGGTTTGGGTGATATGCAATAACACCGTCATACCTTCCTTTGTATAGACCGTTTAACATTTCTCTGAATTGGGGTCGAATGTCTGGCTCTTTGGCAGATACTGATTCCCGAAATATTTTTACAACCTTTAGTCGATATTTAGTTACAAGCTGCTCGCACTCGGCAATCTGGTCATCAAGAGAGTTTGCTTGTTTATCATCTGCATCAGTTGATTTTCTAGCATAGATGACATAACGGTAGAGTGACTCATCTACCACATCATCACTAGCTATCTGACTCTTTAGAAAAGCGGTTAGCTCGGCAGGGGTCTTAATATCGGACATTGCTTGATTATACCGAGTTTGGGCGAGGAATACTTTTCAAATAATGGGGTAGTTTATTGGCAGTTGCCTCCTTCGGCGACGCCAACGGTATACGCACCATTAGTGCCCTCTCTAATAGCGTCCGCTTCCTCTGGTAGAAAGCCGAAAATGGTCACCTCGTCTGCGTTTTGTCGGTATTGGTCTCGAAGGTAATTTAAGGTCTTATGTGCCTCTCCTGTGTCTTCTAGTATCACATAGACAGTGTCTCGTTTGCACCCTGCGTATGAGTCATCTCGCTCTAATATCACTTCATGAGGTGCTGGCTCAAAAGGTGGTCGTGCTTGGGTTGGAATGTTTGTAGTAGCTATCGGTTCAGTTGTGTCGTCTGTGAGTGAGCCAATTAGTATTGCTCCAGAAATCAGCACTAACAGTGCTGCAAATAGTAGTTTCATGGTCGCCGGTGTTTAAGCTGTTAGACAACTGAAATCCCCTCACCAAGGTTTTATGGCATCCGGAGATACCAGCCGGCGACCAAGCACAGCCCTTGATGAGGGGGTTTAAAGCTTGGTCGCCGAGTTTTCAGTTGTACGTGAGATTATACCGTAGAATCAGTCTTTATTCTCCTGGCGCGGGTCATGTACCGTGATGATGATTTTGGGTGGTGCAGCAGGTTTAAATTGGTTTTGGCGTAGTGCGTGACTCTCATCAAAACCACCTACTGTATCAAGATACTTGAAGGATACCCAAGGATTTCCTCTTCGTATCGCATCGGCAATGGCTATCCTCGCAGAGATAGTTACCGGCATACGGCATTCTTCTAGGAAGTTGCGAATTTCGGGGTACTTACGACAGAAGCGATAGTACGAATGGCGCGAGATTCCCGCGTGTACACAAGCCTCGTTTACGTCACAACCTATAAGAAAAGCTCGTGCTAATTTCGCAACAACTACCCCGGGGTGTATCCCGGCAAACGTCTTTCTTCCCCTCCTAGGAGAGGTTGTATTTGACAACACTGGGAGAGCTACTGCACTGGTGCAGACGTCTGGTAATAACTCTAGCCCTTCCAGTATTTCTTTGTTCTGTGATGAGATTGCTAAAGACATACTGCGTTGGGGTGCGTGATGTCTTCCCTGTATGTCTATTTTACCGTATTGGGTGAAGGGTGCAAGAAAAGTTCAAGTAAATTACCCCTATTTAGAATAATGTTTGTCGGTGTTACTTACTATAAGTTAATAAATGTAAAAGCAGACGATGAGTCTGCTTTTACACTGGTTAGATTCCCCTGTTTACATTATCCTTTTTCGAATGGTCAGGATTATCACGAGGAAAGTTGATTCCGTTATGTTTGTACAAATGCGCACCGGGATGATTGCCGTTTTTAATCTCTTTCACCACCTTACCTAAAGGAACGTTCTTACGATTTCCAATATCGTAAGTCTTGTTACGTCCTTTACCATTGTGATTCTTCTCAATTTTAGTCATTTTTGCTTTCTAAATGAAATTAAGCAACAATTATTAATTGACACTGAATATTCACAGGAGTAGTATATTGCTCCTAGTGCTTGTGAGAGAATAAAGATAACGCTTTAAACCTGGGATATATATTTGAATATTCAAGTATATATCCCAAGTTTAAAACTTGGGATAAATTCTGCTACGAATTTTGATTAGAAGCCTCATCTTCGGATGGGGCTTCTTGCTTCCCTACCTTACCTCCCTTACCTCCCTCTTGTGCATTAGAAATCGGAAATGAAATCCAACTTCCATTATGATGCATGCACCACATCAGTCCTGTCGTCCAATCTGGATGGCAGTGAGAAAACCGACTAGATATAAGCCATTGGTCTTATCTTACTGACAGCTTCTGCCACTGAGCGACCGACCGCAGCACTTTTCGAGTGCTCACGCAGTGCGGTGTTAAACCCGCCAGCACCTGCCAATATACGCAGTGTCACGCATACAAGCAGGTGAAGCAGGTAAAACAAAATCCCTTAGACCAGCATTCTAGGGGAATTTCAATTAAATTGAGACTCCCATCTAGTTGAACACCTAGCTGGAACATCTCTGTTCCCGCTAGAATGCTTGTCTAAAGGATTTTTAACTCAAGCTCGCTGGTCACTCTATACGTTTGTTGTTCAGGCAAACAGAGTATATTTGATTGTGTTGAACTCTACCCATACAGTATACCACGGCTTGTGAGCAGCAAAATATCATTTAGTGTGCACAACCGACTATACTCCTCTACTGCACTTCGTTATTCCTTTACAAATCAATATTTTCATTATATTGTTCGAATCGAAATATCGAGGTCTATACTGGACCAATAAGTTCCCTTTGGACCTTAACAAGAGGAGGAAATCGAGTGCAAGATACTCTTATCGACCCGGATGTCGCAGAAGACCTGGGAATCAAATATTCGAACGCCTATGCTCGTGCACGGGGATGGACTTATGATGGTTTGAAAGAACCCGAAGAAGACCTCAAAACCTTCTTTGATAACCTGACTGGCTCACGTATGCTTGATGTTGGATGTGGTTGGGCACGCTTTGTCTACCGCTTCATTGACCATGGAATCGACTACATCGGTATCGACCACTCACCAGAGATGGTCTCGGTAGCTCGTGAGGAGTACCTTGACGAAAAATTCGAACTGATGTCATACCGAAAGCTTGAATTTCCAGACGAGTCTTTTGATGCTTTGTGGTGTTGCTGTGCGTTCGGTGGTGAACCGAAACACAACATGCCAAAAGTGCTTGAGGGGCTCAAAAGGATTCTGGTGGCCGGTGGCACCATGATGGTCGTAATGCCCGCCATGAATGTCAGTGATGAAGAAATGGCGACTACTGCCGACGGCAAGCCACTGCTTCATCACTCATTCTATGAACTCACCGAGCTGGTTCAGCTTCTCGAGGCTGCTGGCTTTTCAACAATCAAATCCGTTCAGCATTGGCATCACGGTGCCATGTCTGTGTTGGTTAAGAAAGAGGAGTAAGACAATGCCAATTGTCGACATTACCGGCTTCGGTGCAGACGAGGTTCCGCAAATGCAAGCCACCCGCCTTGCCATTCAGCGGGCGTTCAAGGCACGATGGGGATTCGACGAACTCGGAACAACAACCGTAAACTTTTCGGTTGACCCGAGTGTCGAACCCTCTCCAGATGTTCATGCTATGGCTCGTATATATACCAAGCAGTTCCTCAAAATGGACAACGATGGTCGCGACACTGTTTGTGACGAAGTTGTCCTGCTGATGGAAGAGCACGGTGGACATAAGTTCAACGAGGCATTCCCACCCGGCTATAGCTCGATGCGAGGTGGTTTCAAACCATACCGGCCACCGTTCGTGAATCCGACCGGAAACTGGGAATATGATGGTCCGTTTCAGGTTCACCTGACCGACGACGCCTCGTTCGACAAGATTGCCCACTACAAAGGCGTTCAAATCGACGGGACCATTGTCACCGTAGGGAAAGATGCGTCTTTTCCTGGTCGTATCGCCCAGAGCATGGGAGGTATCCAGATGTATGTTGGCATCGACCAACCGATGTATTGGGGTTACAAGTACCTCATCCGCATTACGAAGCTGGACGGTGAACTCATCAGGGAAAACAAGCAACTCTGAAGGAGAACCACAATGACCACAGGTATGTCCACTGACGGACCAACCCCACCAGACTGCAACCCGGACATCTTCAAGAAAGGAGAGGGTCTGTGCATCGTCGACGGCAGCTCAAATGCCGTTGAACGTTGGGTGCAAGCCGTTGCAAAGAAGGCAGACGCACAGGTTGACTGGCATTACTGCGGAGGACGTGCGAATGTTCTCCACCTCGGTGATGCCGAAAGCCGCCAGAGAGCACTCGATGCGGTCAAAGAGCTCGAATCCGAGCTCGATGGCAGCATCATGAGTATTGGAGAACTTGCTCTGTTCCGGAACGGTGTCGACCCAGTACCCGATGGTGCTGTCGCCTACGACCCTGACTTCCGTGCCTTCATGGTTGAAGACACTGACTCCTGACTACGCCACCCACGGCGAAACTGAAAGCCACACTTTCGTTTCGGCGGAAGGGTGGCTTTTTTATTTACGCGCAGAAGCTAGTTACCTAGAGTGATAATGTCACCATCATCTGTCTCAACTGTTCCTCGTACACCCTCACTATCACGTCCTGAATCTTGTGCGATTTCAGTGAGGTCTGTGAGGTTATCTTTTCTATTTGAATCAAACATGCGTAAAGTTTACAACTAAAACGTAACAATTACACTGCATCGGTCATACCCGATTTCCATCATTTCCTTCATTGCATTGTTCCAAGCCAGCATAGAATCATGTTCTACCACTAACGCATCAAAAAGTTCAAGTGAGGTAATATATTGAGCACTAATACAAGAATCCGCTCACACTTTAAGTGTGGGCGATTTTTGTTAGTGCGCGCTGAGGAAGCAAATTTATTTGTTTCCGTAGAGACTCGAAAAAAGCGAGTATATCGCCCGGACCGCAGGGAGGACGATTCGAGCGTCGGGGTCGAGTAGCACAATAGTTTGGAGACGGAGTCGAACAAACTGCTGATGCGAAGGTGACCGAGTCTCTCAGCGCGCACAGACAAATTACCCTTTCATTCTTAAATCATTTCTAGTGAGATAAATGAACACACTACTCACAAAAGCAAGAACAGAAGCAAAAATCATCACCGCTTCGAAACCATAAAAAGCTGCAATAAAACCTCCTATAGGTGCGGCCACTGCTCCGGCCATATCGACTGTAGTTTGATAAACTCCCCACTCTACACCTTCACGTCCCTTATCTATGTGTCGAGTGAAGAGTGCATTCCAAGTTGGATATGTGAGAGCAGCTCCAAGTCCATATACGAACTGAATTGCGAATAGATGCCAAGGCTCAGTGATCAACAAGTAAAGTAGCGGAACGATTATAAATATAGTGTTCCCTGCCAGTAGGATATAAAAATCATCGCGTTCGCCTTTTATTTTGTCGATGAAGTATGCCAAAGGAATCTGTCCAAGACTACGGGTGAACAAGTATATAGAAGTTCCAATACCAATTATTTCCAGAGCGTTTCCACTTGCCAATTGATCTGTGAGGTACACAGCAAAAATAGGACCAAACAACCCCAGGGCAGCAGTCAACACTGCGTCAGACACAGTAAGTAGACGCACTGTTGGGCTGATACCAGAAAGCGACATGTCAGAAGGAAATCTCATGGATAAATTATACCTCCTGTTTCAAACTCGTTCTAACGTCGTCCCATAAGGTGCACAGACAGATCTAGCTTTGCTAGACAACCTGCAATCCGTTCGAGTCTCTTGGTATAATTTAAATATGAAGTTAAAAAAAATTTGGTCAGCAACTTTGATTTTTCTAGGATTCTGGCTATCCCCTCTCAGTCCTTGGAATGATCTCTTCACAAACATTCCCATTGCATATGGTTTCGCTTTCCTGTTTTCATTCGGTCAGGATGCTTTATTTATCCCAACATTCGTTGTTGGTTATTGGCTGTCTAATATCCTTGGTTTCATTCTGATGCACTACGGTTACGTGCATGTGAAAGATAGTAACTACTCATTTAAAGATCATTGGAAATCGTACGTGTTAGCAACTACTCTGTATACAGTATTGGTTGTAGTCCTTATACAAATGAATATTTTGCCATCTGTTTCTGAATTGTCTGCGTTATTGAGCAGCTAAAGCCGTTCTAACATCGTCCCATAGGGTGCACACGAAAATTAAACCGCCCTCTGGGTGATTTAATTTTTTGATCACTTGCTCCCCAACCACTTTACTGGGACTAGCAGACTTAAACTCCCGAATATTATTGGCAAGATTACAGTTTCAGGAATCACACCCATGACCGCAGAACCGACCATGACTGAGAGCATTGAAACAAAAACCGTGAAAACGAACCGGCGTGAATTTTTTCCGCCGCTGATTACATAAATCATTGGAACAGAAAGAGCAACAAGTATTGCAGCGCTGAGTATCGCAATCTCTAAAAGGTCGCGGAAGAAAAAAGAGAACACCCCCATCAAGACCATGCACGCGACTATGGAGTACCGCAGTGAGTCTACCGACATTACATTTGTTGCGCCCTTCCATTTATTGCGAGCTGTTTGAAAATGTGAAGCGGTTGCGTACACCCATGTGTCAGCTGTACTCATCAGCCCAGCCACTAGCATCACACCAGCAAAAGAGGCGACGTTCGAACTAGTGAAAGTGTTGATGAAAGTCAAAAATACAGTGTCTGGATCGAGGTCAGCACTTTGGGTTCTCATAAACAAACCGATGAACAAGAGCGGAAGAAAAGCCAAACTAAACGGCACGACTGACCATAAAAGTCCTGTCTTTACGGCCTGCTCGCTTTTGGCGCTATAGATTAATTGGTAGCGGTCAGCCGTCCCAAAGATTGTAAAAAAGCCAAAGATGGCAATCCCTACCAACAGAGCAATCGGCAAAGACTCAACTGTTGTACTAGACACAGCTGCTACGTCGACCGATGTATAGAGTGTTCCAAAAACAACCACTAACAGACCTACAATCACAAACATTTGAACCACATCGGTTGCCAATACAACTCTGTATCCAGAAATTAAAATATAAGAACCGATCATCAGCACAGTCAGTATTAAAGCCTGCTCGTAATTTATAGAAAGTAAACTAGCTACGACTTTGATACCGCCAATAAACCCGGCCACAACCCAAATAAAACCAACCGCTGAAGTTACGAAGTCCAAAAAGGCTCCGGTCTTTTTAGACTCAAGCTGGTCACCGACAAAGTCCCCCATAGTGAGAAACTCTTTTGCGTGGGCAAATTTAAATACCTTAGGTACAACCCAATAAGCGAAGACAACTGCCGACATGACTTGAAATACAAGTAGCAGCGACATCGGCCACCCGAACTGGTATCCATACCCAGTATAAATAAGGAAAAATCCTACTCCAATCGAGCTGGCGGTCTTAGACAAAAGAATCTGCCAAGCCGGCCGGTTACGTCCAGCAATCAGAAAATCCTCTTTGGAGTTATTCCTGGCATACCACCAAGCAATCAGAAGAATTGTAGCTACATACAAGCCAAGTAAGGTATATGTCATATTTTTAATCTAGCATTTTATCCATCAAAACAAAATTCTGGTGAGCCACGTCATTTGGTAATACAGCAAAATTAGATGGATTGCTTAAATTAGAAATTTACATTTTTAGACTATATCAAATCCGTTATTTAGCGTTTGGTCAGGACAATAAATTTCTACCTGTTCATAACTATTTGACAACTCTCAAAAGTAGGCGTATGGTGCAAATAGGCCACGTATGTCGTGGCAGAGAGGAGGTCGTTATGAGTTTGGGAATGATCAGAACCATTTGCAACTGTCCAGAATGTCTGCACAGTTTATCAGTCGCAGATCTTCAGCTGTTAGCACAGCAAGAAGAGCGGCAGCTAGCAATGCCTATGCAAGATCACCATGCCGAACCAACTTGTTACCTGATTTAATCAGGCAGTACACCTTAGAGCAGCGCGCCCACATTCACAACATTTTTTTAGGAATGTTTGGGCCCGCCGCTTTTTTGTTTTCATAGTATAAAAAATCTGGTATCGTTGGAGCGTCGGAGAAAAAACTTCCAAATCACCTCCATAGTTTAATGGATAAAACGCGCGGCTTCTATCCGCTCGATCTGGGTTCGATTCCTAGTGGGGGTACAACTTTGAGCTACTGCTCTACTTGAACAACTTCTTCTTCCACCAAACTGCTGTCCGATGACGTCACAATTTCTGCGTCAGTAGTTGTGGCTGTTGAGGTGCTGGATGAAATGTCGCTGACGGAAGATGTCGCTGTTTCTGGGTCGGCCACTTCTACAACTGGCACAGGCCGTGGCACGCTAATTTTCTCACCTTTTAATTCTTTAAAATTATTTTCTCTTATTCCAAAATGGTCCAAGGCCTCTTCAACCTCGGCGGCAAGATAAGAAACCGAACCACTAGCCTCTGAAGAAAAATCTCCTTCTGTGTTAGCCGAACGGTTAGTGATATAGATATACATGCTCCAACCGACAATCAAGCTGGTAATAACTGCACCGATCGTCAACCCTATGTACCAGTCGCGCCTTGGATTGATGAGCCTGGACTTTGGTAGAGACTTTCTTTTAAGCATCCGCCGGGCTGCCTTTTTGATAGTACTAGCTGTTATTTTCATGGTTCAAAATTACAACTTCGATAGTAATATCCGCTGTCCACTCTCCCGCTTCTTTTTGTGTCAGGGTAACTCCGGTAATTTCTGAAACAAAAGGAATGTTTTCCAAAAGCTTGATAAAACGCTCGGCAGCGGGCAGGCTGCTGGTTACAAGATATTTTACTTCCAAACTGGTTACCTTTTCTTTATCTTTCCCCTTTTCAACTTCTGAGGCTGATTTTGTAACGAGGTCCACAAAAGACTCGTCAGCTAAAGTTTCAATATAATTTAAAAAATCGATACTGTCAGCTTGGGACTCGATGTAATAAGAGGCGACCTGGTCTCTCTCCTCTTTTGTTCTGGTAATGACTTTCTTCAGCTGGTTAAGTTGGGCTTGTTGTGCCTGATCGTTTTCAAGAGCGGTTACCTGTTCGTCTAACAAGTCTGACTGGTGGGTGATCTCGCGGGCAAACAGACTAATTGCCAACAGCGCCAAAGCGAAGAGGGTTAAAGTCACACCGATAATTTTTAGTCGTTGAGATTTCATTTTTTTTCTATCTTTACTAGAACCTGCAAAGAGAAGTTGATGTCTTCGTTCTTTGCCAAGTTTTTGATCGGCAGTTCAACATTAGTCACGTATTCAAGTTTCTGCAGTTCGTCTCTAAAAGCAGCGAGAGACTTACGATCACTAGCGTTGCCCGATATTACAATCGGAGCCAGGCCAGCTTCGTCGCGATCGATAGTCAATTTATCTACCTCAATTACATCTTGGTCAGTTACGCTCCAGATGTCTGACAAGACGTCTGAAAGTTTCATTTGATTTGATAGCTCAACGATCTGTTTTGCCTGAAGAGACGTAACGACCAACTGTTTACTCAACTCCTCGTATTCGTCTGATCGTTCAGAGGCAGCTGAAAAGAAACTGGCGTAGGCGCTGTTGTTCCCCGTCAACAGCACATAAGTCGGCCACAGCAGAAACGCCCCCACCAAAATACACACTGACCACAAAACGCCCCAAGCACAAACCACGCGAGTCCAATATTCAAAGACTACTTTTTTCTTTGCTGCTGGGGGAATTAAATTTGTCATGAGTCTAATTTTCCTAAAGCTAGCCCGATCGCCGTCGAGTATCCGTACGATTTACGTTTTTCAACTGGAGGGATTATGTCGTCAAAGGACATGACGTTTTCCCAAACGTTGCCACGGTACACCGGCACGCCAAGCGACTCAGACAGGTAAGACGGCAGACCACGCAAGTTGGAACTTCCGCCACACAACACCACCTGACTGATCCGCCGACCTTGGTCTACGTTCGCACGCATGTGCCAATACTGCATATTCGTGGCCAGCTCGTCTCTGATCACTGATATAGTCGACAAGAGCGTGTCGTGCACCACCGAGGAGTCTTTACTATAGAGCAGACCTTGGGTGTTTTTAAGAATCGTCAGCTCCCCCTCAGACATGTCTGCGCCCAACGCCTTGCGCAGTGCGATTGACAATTGGTCGCCGCCGATACTGACGGTTGTTGTGTACAAAAGAATGTCTTTGTAAATAATCCCTATACCAGTTCGAGTCTTTCCAAAGTCAACCAACATAGTGGCGCCGGTGGTGTCTTTGGGGATTGTCGCGCGCGCCATTGCCTGAGCCTCAATCTCGAACGCCACTGGCATGAACCCGGCTGCGACAAACACGTCGTAATAAACCTGAACTGTTTCTTTCGCATAAGCAGATACAGCTACTTTGATCGTCCGTTGATCTTTTGTTTCTAGAGGAAGAATTGTATAGTCAAAGAAAACATCTTTGGCCGGCAATGGTACGTTTTCAGCCAACCGAAACTCCAACAAGTTGCGGATTTCTTTGACTGAGGCGTGCCGCTTGATTTCGGTCTCAAAGAGGTATGCTCTTTCTTCTGGCAATGAAGCTCTGATGTATTTGGCGCCGGTTTTTTCTTTGCACTCCTTTAGGACTGCTACTAGTTTTTTAGGATCTGTTACCTGCCCTCTTTCGACAACGCCGGCAGGAATAGAAATATCGCCCCACTGAACCAGAGGATTATCTTTGTCAGATTGTGAATCTGGAGAAATCTCTATGTATTTCAAAGACGTATCAGAAATATCAACCCCAATACTGGGCAGAGTTATAAAATTAGGAACTGACAAGGAAAGACCAGCGAACATACGTACTGTAAGTATACGTGTTTGTCGCTCTAGGCGCAGCAAGGTGAACTCACAGTTTGTAAACTACGTACAGCACGATGAAAATCAATACAACAAGGGATGTAATGGCTAGTGAACTACGCGCATACCCCAAAGCAGCTGGGCCAAACCGGTACGTGCAATACCCCACGATGCAGTAACGAAGTCCTCGACCCAAAATCGAACCAAGTAAAAACAGCCAAATGCTTCCCCCGGCAACGGCTACCACCCAGGCAGTAATGGTGTACGGAACAGGTGTTATTGCCCCTGTGATAGTGGTAACCAGCGTGTCAGACAGACCAAACGACAACATTGACTGAAACTCAGTCTGCACGTCACTCGACATGTATTCAACAACGACATCAAAGAAAAAGGCCGCCATCGCAAAAGCAGCCAACCCTCCCAAGACAGATGTGACCGTCACAACTAGAACAATCTTGGCCGCGCGGCTACGATCTGCCAAAATACCTGCCACCACAAAAGGGTCAGTAATCAAGGGTACCGGCAAAGCTGCCTCAAAAAAAGAAATTGCAGCAATGAACCACAACCCCATGCGTGAGCGCATGACTTGTTTTATCCAGCTGGCTGTACCACTTTCAAGCACTGGCTCAACCGGTTGGTCAGTTTTTTTAATATCCAACATGTTTTAGTGTAGACGTGTTCCTGGCGGCAGCGGGTTGCTGGGATTTAAAAGTGCAAAGGTGTCGCCACTGTCCCCTGCCAAAATCATCCCCTGACTTTCAAAACCACGGATTTTTCGAGGAGCAAGATTAGTAATGAACGGACACTGCAGCCCAACCAGAACTTGTTCGTCTTGATAGTACTCTCGAATACCTGAAAGAATTTGCCGCGGTGAAGTTTCACCCAGATCAACCGTGAGCTTCAAAAGCTTGTCTGCGCCTTCTACGATCTCAACTTCTTTAATCGTGCCGATTTTAATTTCTACCGCAGTGAACTGGTCAAATGTTATTTCACTTACCTCCTCTTCTGTGTCTTCTTTGGTTTCACTGGCGGGAGCTGATGTTACATTACTCTGTTTCTGTAGCCACGTGTCGAGGATGATAGCGGCGGCGGCGGCATCAATTTGATCGTTCTTGCCAGTCACGGCGGCCGCTTGCTGTGAGGTTAGTTGTTCCGGTTCAAGATGCATTGGGATCGGACAACGCAAACTTAGTTCACCCATAAAAGCCTCTATGTCAGCCTGTACTGGGTTTACCTCTCCAGCCAGATTGAGCGAATGTCCAAACACAATTTCTGTGACTTTTTTCTCGTCAACCAAAGCTTCAACAGCACCGAGTAGCGCCGAGTCGTTCAAAATAACATCGTGCGGAAACGCCATCTTCCCCGCCTCGTCAGTCAACGCCAGTCCGACTTTTTTAGTACCAAAATCAATTCCAAGTTTTCGCATGATGGTTAGGATAGCATGACAAGAAAAGCCGCGCGAACCCTGATGGGTTCACGCAACTTTTCTAAACTGTGCTCTCACCAGGAGTCGGTCACCTTTGCTAAGTACTTTTGTTCGCTTACGCTCCAAAAGATACTAAGCGACGCGACCCCGCCGCTCGAATCGTCCTCGCTTCGCTGTGGGCGATAAACTCGCTTTTTTCGACTCCTGGGCGAAACCTGCGGTTTCTTTCGAGCACAAAATTAAAACGCCCTAATGGGCGCCTTAATTTTGTGCTCTCACCAGGAGTCGAACCTGAAGTTCCGGTACCGCAAACCAGTGTTTTATCCATTAAACTATGAGAGCAAATATTGGATGTCCAACACTATAACTTAAAAACCAAAAATTTCCAGCAGCTTCATGAGGAACGGTTCAGTAAGTTCCTCTTCTTCCAACTTCTCTTTCAAAATGTCTTCGATGTCGTCGATATGATCAGTCGGAATCGGCATTACCAGAAGAGGCATAAACCGCTCTTTAGACTTTATAAGCAATTGCGGCCCGGCAAAATGATCTTCGTCCAGATGATACGCCTCGAGAGAAGGAAATGGATATTGCCGATCTTCGATCTTGATACCACGGACACTGATCGAGTACGGGATGATGTTGGGCTTCTTAGCGGCTGAGACTCCTAGCGCCCCGCCAGCGAGACCAAGCAACAGTGCAAAAAGCACGTTGTCCAGCAAAAGCGCCACAACAACAATAGCAACAACTATAATCGCCAAAGCAAAAAACCAGTCATTACCCTTTTCAATATGGTGATGCTCGGGAGCTTCCCAACTTATCGAACGGGCTACTCCCTGAGGCACGTTTGCTTCGTTATCCATTAAAAATCAGTTTAACATGATATGTACTTTTTGTTTGCGATCTGTTACTATCGTTGCCACAAATAGAAGTTGATGCGGAGGGATGGCTGAGTGGTTGAAGGCGCTGGTCTTGAAAACCAGAAAGGGTGAAAGCCCTTCGAGGGTTCGAATCCCTCTCCCTCCGCAGCGTCTTTTATTTGTTGGCTACTAGTGAACCGACACTGTAAATATCATCCATCACAAATCTGGTATAACAAAAGCCCCCGCGGGGGCTTTTGTTATTTCTTTGACTTAACGATTCTGGCTGACAAGCGTGACTTCTTGCGCGCTGCGGTGTTTGCTTTAATAACTCCGCGTTTGGCTGCTTTGTCGATCGCTTTGTAGGCTGTCGGTAGAAGCTCTTCTGCTTTCTTTGTATCTCCTGCCTCAACCGCCTTGTCGATGTTTTTTGTAACTTCTTTCATCGCGCTTTTACGACGGATGTTAAAAACTTTGCGTCGTTCGCTTTGGGCGTGGGCTTTTACTGCGTTTTTTGTAATTGGCATATGACTTTCTAAAGTCCGGCTACTTTACATTAGGAGTGAGGAAAAGGCAAGTAATATGAAACCCGACTGATCCGCA
>CALJTT010000002.1 GCA_937975855.1 Minisyncoccota bacterium
CCGTCCAGTGTCTGTTCCTTAGCCCAGCTGTATGCGGTGTTGGCTGCTGTAAGTGTCTGCTGCGGAAGGCTGGCACCAAGTAAAACGTTGTTTGCAATTTGTGTTGGTTCGGTAGATCCGCCTGTTGCAGCACCACCCGCCTCGACCTCGTGCACGCTGTTGGTTGGTAGTTGTGGAATGTACGTTCCCACAAACGCGAACACAACAAACATTGTGGCGACTAAAGTTTTTTTGAGAGTATTGAAAAAGAAATCCATAAGCTAGTGGTTACGATCTAAATTCTGGGCTAAAAGCAACGAATAATACAGCCGGGTCTTCAGGCTCGATCAGACTGGCATATGGCACGAGAGCTCTGTACATATTGGCCAGGGCAAATCCCATTCCAGCCGCATCGTCCTCGTATCTTTTGAGGCGCAAAAGACTAAATGCTGGGTCGTCGACAGCTATAGCCATAGCCTCGATGTCTTTATGAACAGCGTGATAAGTGTTGATGAGGTCGAGGTGCTCCTTCATCATTGGCTCTGGCACAGGTGTAGCCAGTGTCTCGTCACGCATTTTTTTGTAGGCCTCGGACCTAGCCTCTAGTTCTGCGATACGCTCTAGCTTGTCCTTTTCCAATATTTCACCCAATATAAATAATTCGTTTTCATCTGTCTGAATATTATTGTTCATTATGATTAGCGCCAAAGTGTTGGCGTAGGTAGCGATATTTTCCTTTTCCCAAGAACGAATGATGGTAATGTCCGGAGTATCATAAAGATTGTGCGCAGTTTCTGACGCAAGAATGTTGACGGTGTCGTCGATTAATTCTTCCTGGGTACGGCCAATTGAACCTTGAGTTTTAGATCGTAGGTAACTCTCGATGAAATTAACGCCTAACTGCCCGGTGAGAGTCTCCGGCTCCTCGTAGTCGCTTGGGGTGACTGGGTCTAAAATGATTGGTTCTGGTTCAACGAATTCGTCTCGCCAGTCCTCGAGGCCGTTGCCATCAATGTCAACGACAGTGATAGACGATCGGGTATTCTCTTTTGCCTGGGCGATGGCAGCTGGCTGGGCGACATATCGCGGCTCACCAAAGTTACCCATTACATAGGCACCAGCTACCAGGGCAAAACCAACAATACATGCACCAATAATCCTAGGATTTAAATTCCCTTGCATACCCACACAGTATACCAGCACAAGGCGGCTGAGGACACGGATTTATTACAACTGTATATAAAAGTTTCAGCTACTGTTTTTTAGCAGTCTGGCTAGTTTTAAGAATTCAACAAGAGAAAGGTCTTCAGCGCGGATGTTGGTAGCAATATCTAACTCGTTTAGAGAATTTTCAATTACTTCACGTGAAAATTGCGGATCACCGGCCAAGTTACCCAGTAATTGCTTGCGTTTTTGGCCAAAAGCTAGATGCAGCAGTTCGAAATAGTCAGATGGGAGAATTTGGTTGTCTACAAACATCTGCTGATTAATGCTACTTATAGCAATAATAGCCGAGTCGACGGCTGGTGGTGGAGTAAAGTGTCCTCGCTTGACTGTACATATATATGTAGGATCACCGAAGACTTTGACTGACATAGATAGTATTGATTCCTTTTCACTGCGAGCGATGCGTTCGGCAACTTCCTTCTGTACGAGAAAAACCAGGTCAGTTGGCTGAATCTCTGATTCGAGACACTGTCGAAACAAGAGTCCTGAGATGTAGTACGGAATATTGGAAACAACTTTAAATTGTTGGTCGGCCAGTCCGAGCGTAGCAAAATCAAGTTTTCGCGCGTCCATGTGGTGAATGACTAGTTGGCCACTGGCAATTTCATCTGGGAAGGTTTCAGATAAAGATGTAATTGCGCGCACATCTGTTTCTACGGCAATAACCTTCGCTCCCCTATTTAAAATCTCTCTAGTTAAAACTCCGGTACCCGGCCCAATCTCCAGCACAACATCACCTGCGACAACATCACCAGCGTCGCACATTTGTTTCGGCACATAGTCACTATTCAAAAAATGCTGTCCGAGAGATTTTTTATGTTGGAATTTTTCTGGCATTAAACTTTGGTGGTATTTTAGAAAGTTTATTGATTTTTCTAATTTTCATAACTTGTTTACCAACTCGGTACCAAATGTATCCAGCGGCAGGCAACCAAACAAACGGCCCCCCAAAAAAAGAACTAACAGTAAAGAATGTTGTCACTGAATTGTAGTAGCTGGCAACACTGGGTGTGACACAAACGCTGGCAGGTTTGATGCTGTTAAATGAAACGTCGCAAACAAAGCTTCCGAAAATTATGAATGGTAGAATTATCCCAATTGGAGACAGCGCGAGGAGTATGTACAAGAAAAGATTCCGGTATTCCGTTTGTTTCATTACACTAATTATACCATCTTGTTTAATCCAAATACACCGTCGTCTCATACCCACTACTTTGTCCTCCGTCCATTCCTCCAGGTTCAGCTTGCTCGACGTGTTCGGTTGAGATGTCGTTTAGAAACTCTGACGGTAGGTTTACTTTCTGCTGTCCAAAAATAGTTCGCATGTGTGCGTAGGTGAGGAAGATTTTTTTCTCGGCCCGGGTAAGGGCCACATAGAAAAGTCGACGTTCTTCCTCGGTGTCGGTTTTTCCGTCATCAACGCGGTCGTGTGGGAATAGACCTTGTTCGAGACCGGTCACAAACACGTATGGAAATTCTAAACCTTTGGCGGCGTGGATGGTCATAAGACGCACGGCGTTTTGTTCTTCTTTGTTTTTGATTTCGTCCTGGTCACTTTGCAGGGCGGCGGTTTCGAGTAACATCTCAACTGCTTCTTCTGGGTCTACCGTATCAAACCGACTGGCCAAAGTCACCAGCTCGCGCAAGTTCTCGATTCGTTCCATCGCTTCTTCGGTCCCCTCTTCTATAAATAAGTCCTCGATACCAGAACGCTTCATAATGAACTTAATTGTTTCGGAAAGATTTTTCTCTTTGGCCGCCGCGGCGATGTCCATCATGATGTTGTCGAACAGTTTCACTTTAGCCTGCGCCCCGGCGTTTAGTTTGTCGCGTTCACCAGCGATGACTTTTAACATTGTGACTTTGCCAATCCCTCGGGCAGGTGTGTTGATGACGCGTGTCAGGTCGGCGTTGCTGCCGGGGTTTAGGGCGAGTCGTAGGTAAGACAGCACATCTTTCACTTCTCGACGTTCGAAAAATTTTGTCCCGAGTAGTTGGTATGGAACTTCGAAGTTTAGAAATGCTTCCTCGAGCGCTCGTGACTGAAAGTTCGTTCGGTACAACACAGCGATGTCCGCCGGCTCAGCTCCTTCAGTGACAAGAGCTTTGGCAGTCAGCGCGATGTACTCGGCTTCGTCGTAACCTGTCATGCCAGCGTAGAGAGTAATTTTTTCACCTTCTTGATTGTTGGTGTAGACGTTTTTCTCGACGCGATTTTTGTTCTTCTTAATGATGTCGTTACTCGCTGCGATGATCGTCTGCGTCGATCGGTAATTTTCTTCTAACAGAATAGTTGTCGAGTTTGGGAAATGCTTTTCGAACTGCAGGACGTTTTTGATATCAGCCCCACGCCAACTGTAGATGTTTTGGTCGATGTCACCCACTACACATATATTGTGTGAGTCTCCAGCTAGAAGCTCAGCAATCCGGAATTGCACCCGGTTGGTGTCCTGGTACTCGTCGACGTGAATGTATTTATATCGGTCCTGCAGTTTCTCTCGAACTGTAACGTTGTCTTCCAGTAGGCGCAGAGTCTTGGCTAGTAGGTCGTCAAAGTCTAGCGCTTGTTCAGCGTGTAGAGTGTCCTCGTATTTTTCCCAGACCTGTGCCACAACTTCTTCTGTGAACGAACCGGCTGCGTCGCTAAATGCGAGACGAGTGATAGCGTCACCTTTGGCTCGACTGATCATTGAGAGAATTTTTCGTGGCTCAAATTCCTTTGGGTTATAGCCCGCTTGCTCTATTCCCTGTTTCACGGCCTTTTGACTGTCGCTTCGATCGTAGATTGTGAAGTGTCGACGCAGTCCCATCTCTTCGTGAAACTCCCGCAAAAGTCGCACACCCAAGGCGTGGAAGGTTGTAACAACCGGATGGCTATCTATGACAGCTCGGTCGGAGGGCATGTATTTTTGGGTTAGAGCGATAGCACGTTCACGCATCTCGCTGGCAGATTTGTTGGTAAACGTCATTGCTAGGATATTGTGCGGTGCAGTCCCTTGGTGAATCAAGTGCACAATGCGGTGTGTGATGACACGCGTTTTACCTGAACCAGCTCCAGCTAGAACCATCAGCGGTCCCTCGGTGTGCAGCACTGCTTGTTTTTGCGGGTCGTTTAATCCTTCGGTGTATTGTGGTGAGTCTGACATAGTTGAGGCATGATATCACGTTTGCTTGACGGTCAATTTTCTTCCTGTAATATCAAATATAAGTATGACTTCATACACTAACAACATGTGTAAGCGCCGACCAGGAACCCTCGAGGAGGTGTGCGTTTGTATAGTGTAGTCATAGAATAAAACTCAACAACAAACCACCCTTCTCTTTTATGAGGAGGGTGGTTTGTTGTTGAGGTACTCGTTGTCGGTACGCTGGTGGGGTCTAGAAACCACCAGCGTGGCGCCAATGGGCGTCGAGATCTTTAACAACGAGGAGAGAAGCATGCCGTTGGTCATCGAAAATAACTTCAACCGAGTGTCGCTTGCAGGCTTGGTAAAACTGCGTGAGCGAGGGTATTCGGTTATAAAAACACCGCACGTCGGCAACCAGCATCCGAGTAACTTAGTGTGCGCCGCTTTGGGCATTCCTCTCGAGATGGTGTCGTTTACCCAGGGTCTGCGTGATAAAAACTTTCACCCACATTTACGCATTGCGAGGGGAGTTGCAACGGAACTATACAACCCAGCTACTTGGACACCGTTTGCTCGGTTGGCTAGTGGGCAGCTGGCAACTGAACGTCATCAGTCATCTGTGCAGGCAGTGTTTCCACAAACTGATATCTATACCGATATCGAAAAAATGCGCGAACACCCTGCCCTAACAGCGGTTGTGCTGCATGCCTCAAACGAGGCGTTGCCTGGACAATGGTATCGCCAAGTTTCAACCGAGGGTCATGTTTACAAAAGACCTGTAAGCAGAATCGCTGAAGTTGACTTGGATACAAATGTATTTGGTTTCTCGAACCAGTCGTCTGGCTGGATTGTGCCCAACCGTGTCGGTCTGGTGTTTGACTGCGTTTGGCAGGCGTTATCGTCTGGTCGGTCCACGGCTTACCATTTGTCTGGACCACAGATGGTCACATATGTTGAACGCGAAGCGGAAGCTTTGTCAAAAATGTACGACGGAGTTCGTCGGTACATTCCCGAGTTACCCTTCACTATGATACTGCGAGTGGTGCCGGTGGCAGCAGCGCGGTTTGTGACACGTCGTGACAATGCAACTGACATGAAGGCAGTGTGCGAAACAATCCAGTCACTTGGTCAGCATATGATCAACGATGCTTGGTACAGCGACATTTTTAAATCGTTGCCGGAACTGGTTGAACCAATTGAGTCAGGCACTTTCCTGAGTCACTACGATTTGTCGTCAGCCGATGACCTCTACCTCGATCCATGGATGATCGAGACTCCCCTGCGGGAAGTTTCGAGTGTTTATGGAAAGCTGTTGTCTGCCGCTAGGCGGCTAGCCGCAGCGTAACAAAATGTCAGGCGAGACTTGGTCTCGCCTGACTATCAATACTAGACACATTATTAACAAACATATTTTTATGAAAATTTACGACCTGCACCAAGACCTGATGACACACATTCGTTTTCGTGACGAGCTTGGACAGTCACACCAAACCTCGTTCGAGGACATACATTCTTCCACGATTGACTTAGTGATAGCGACGGCTTTCCCTTTTCCAAAAAACGACGACCAGTTAGATTCTTCTGTGCCGTCGCTTATCACCGAAGAACTTCAAATGTATTGTGAATACCTCACTGAGGACCCTGGCTGGCAGTTGATAGAAAACGTCGCTGACCTTAACTCAAAGAAACAAAAAATTATCCTGCACCTCGAGGGCCTAAATGTTTTTGATGGCTCGGACGAATCTAGGCAACAGCTGGATGATTGGGTTGAGTTGGGTGTGCGTTCGATTGGTACACATTGGAATGTTGAAAATCAATTAGGCGGCGGAACATTACAGCCTGAACAACCCCTAACAAAACTTGGTCACGAAGTGATTGAGTATCTCGAAGACAAAAATATCATTTTTGATTTGGCTCATATGGGACGACAGAGTTTTGCTGATGCAATCAAACTCACGAATCGTCCGCTGTACATCAGCCACGGCAATGCAGACGCGGTCTACCCAAACGTGCGCAACTATACTAACGAGCAGTTACGCGCAGTGGCAGAATCAGACGGAGTCATTGGAGTATTTTTTGCGAACACGTTTGTGGTTGGAAAAAATAATCAAAGTAAGATTGAAGACGTAGTCGCACATATCGAACATATTAAAAATCTGATCGGTGTGCGTCATGTTGCAATCGGTAGTGACTTCGGAGGAGTTGTGACAGGTGGAGTTCAGGACTTGTCGTCAGTTGGAGAAATTGAGAATTTGTTAGTCGCTCTAAAGACTTGCGAATACAGTGAGGAAGATATTGAAGCGATCGCCTGGAAGAATGCTGACCGAATTTTGAGGAGTCACCTAATATAAATAAAAACCAGCGCACTTGGTGCGCTGGTTTTGTTTTCATCAAAGATCTTTTTTATATTCCTCCCACAACGGCAGCCATTCTTCACGGAACACAACATAACGAACCTCGTCTATCCACCTGCCGTCACGCCAATGTTCTTGTTCGATGGTTGCCATGTGACGGTAGCCGCACTTGGTGGCATAAGCCTGACTGGCGCCGTTAGGTGACAATATTGGTGAGGTGACTTTTCGCATACCACGCCCGTTGAAGGCGTAGTCGAGCAGCAGCATCTTGGCGTCAGTTGCGTAACCTTTGCTGTGGTCGTCGGTCGAGCCGATCAGTGTTCCTGTCGTTGCGCTCTGTTTCCTGATGTCGAGGGCGAGTGAGGTGTTTCCAATCAGCCTCGGTGTTTCTTCAGTAGTCCAAATCGCTACTGATATATCGTCTGGATCACTAAGGCATGTTTTCTCGAGCCAGGCTCTCTGACCCCCTTCGTGCATTGGCCAAGTAACCATCAAGTAGCGGTTTATCTCAGGATCGTTGATCCAGCGTTGATACGTCGACAGGTCTTCCTCGCGATGCGGACGCAAGGTAACTTTTTTGCCAGTGCGCCAGATGATAGGTTGTGCTTCTTTGGTCATGGTTCGTTTCCTTTGTTTTGCTTTGGAAGGAGCAGGTAATGATGGCGGCCGTAGGCCGCCATCGGTTTCATCACGGACGGAACCCTTGCGCGTCAGCCATTTCTCGAAAGAGTGCTTCAGCTTCATAGAGTTCAGATAATGATGCGTGCGCTGTGACTTGCGGCGTATGTTCGTCACAAGTCTCAAGCGGTCGCACAAACACAATCCGGTCCATGTTAGCGACCGTCGATAGACGGTGCGCTACCATCAGCATGGTTGTGCCGTGTGGTAACTTGTCTTGCAAATGCTGCATGACAGTTAGTTCAGATAGTGAGTCAAGAGACGCAGTTGGTTCGTCCGCAATAATGAGTCGCGGACTATCTTCCGTCATACTAAGCTTCATATGAGCAGCAGCAATTTGTAGTCTTTGCTGTTGTCCACCAGAAAGTTTGAGTCCTTTGTAGCCGATGTTGGTATGAATTCCGCTAGGGAAAGTACCAACATCTAGACCTGCTTTTCGCAAAGCCAGCTCAGCTTTTTGTTCAAGTTCGCTAACAGAGAGTAAGTCTGTATCAAGATGTGACACGCCGAAAAGCAAGTTGCCGAGGACGGTGTCTTCGAACGGTTCACTCTTTTGCATGATTACTCCGTAATAACGCAGGAGCGTTTCGAGACTCCAGTCGCGTAGGTCAGTACCATTGATCAGCACTTTTCCTTCGACCGGATCAGCCGCCCGAACCAAGAGGCTGAGAAGTTGTGACTTTCCGGCCCCGCTCGGTCCAACGATACCGACCTTTTCACCAGCTGCGATAGCAAGATTTACGTCTCGTAAGATGCACTTGCTATCTTCTCCTTCACCAACTTGATGTGACACACCGTCGAAAGCGATAGTTATTGTTTTTTGATCTCCTCGTACATTGAATGGTTCCCCGACGTTGTAAAGGTACGGGGCCGCTGGCACTAACACTCGTCGGTATTTTGCAATACTGGCGAGGTTTGACTGTACGTCTCTCTGTTGGTCGTTTAGGTCACTGAGTGTCGAACGGATTCGTTCAAACGAAAAGAAAGCGAGTACTGCTACAGTCAAACTAATCCGCTCATTGAAAACGAGATACCCAACCAGACTGTACAGCGATGCTGCAACCGTGATACTACGCAGTCGTTGATATACAATCCGCCTGGCAAAGTACACTCGCCAGACAGCGTCGTCCCCGCGCATAGCTTCTTGCACATCGTCGTGAACGTACTGGGTTATTTTCGTCTCAACTCCTTGGCTTTTGATGTGGTCGGCGCTTGCCCACCAAGCTTGCATGCGTCGCTCCCAGCGCTTGAACATATCAATCACTGGGCGCATTTCTGCCTGCATGTAGCGGTTCTCTTGGTTTCCGATTATCCGTTCTACGATGATGTACAACATAACAATCAATCCAACCCAAAGATTGGCGTACGTGCAGGCAATCAACCCAAAGCTGATCGATCCCCAGCCAGGAATGATCTGGTACACATAGCTGTACATCACATTCCAAACTTTCTCTCGTAGGCTGTCGACACCAGAACCATCGATTTCTGAGGTGCCACCTGACAACCATGACAATGGTCTTCGGTAGTACAGTCGAGTGATGGCTTGAGGTATATAGCTGACAGCTGACTGAAAGAAGTACTCGCGCACTTGTTGGCTCCACCAGCTCAGAGCTGCTCCACAAAGTTCGATTCCGAGAAACAAAAGGCCTCCAATCAAAAGCATATCGAATGATTGGTTTGTGAGACCATCGATAAAGAATCCGATAGCGTAAGGTGAGGCAATCAGAAGGGCTGAGCCCATCAGTACACGAGCAATTGCGTGCAACGCTAGGTTTCGTGAACGGTCGTTCATTAAGTCGTACCAAACGAAAGCCAGATTTTCGTCGAACCTAGTAAGGTTGAATCGTTTGAACATTAGTCCCTCCGTAAGTTGTGAGATTTCAAAGATCAGGTCCAGTCGCTTTGCGATGACCATAAAGAACGAGCAGCTTGTCGTATTTCAGACAAACTGCTCGTATGACACAAACTAAAGAATATTACCTATATATGTATATTCTTGGTGTAAGGAGTTTCCGTCATATAACCAATTTGCCTATCTGAGTGAGGCACGAAACGTGACCCAGAATCTTTCTGGGTGTCGTACGCAAGCGCGAACATGTTTGGCGCACAAATGGCCAACGCTTGCTGCGCATTCGAGATATTCAGATTTTGCAAATTGATTCGCATAAAACTACTATATCAGAATAAATAAAAGTGTCAATAGCAAATAGGCCTTGCTATTACTACTTATTCTGGTGGCGTAACACGAGGCTAGAAATGGGCATTACGTCAATTGCTGTGTGGAGCAGCTTTAGTACAATGTCGGACATACCTTTTTGGTGTGTTGCGAAACAAGTTCGTGACAATACAGACCCAGACGTGAAGACAGAACGGCAGTGAGACTAAATCCCCTAGCTTATAAAACAGATACAACAAGACGCTGACTCAACAGATGGGCCGATACCCCGTCAGCTAAAATACACCGGAATTTTTATTTCACTTTTGATCCCTGTTGCCCTGATGGCGTTCTGGGATGAAGATTCTTCCCCGTTGGCCAACTCTATCGGGCTTATCGAGCAGTCTCACCCACAGACTATGCCTTTGTTGGCTGCCTCGATGGATGCAATGCTGCCAGATGCTCGTGGAGGAGCAGAGTTGCTAGCGCAAGACGGCGCCTTGCTTGCTACCCGTGGTCCAGTTGGTGAAACTGAAGTTGCGCCAAAAGGCAGCAGCGAGATTCGTGTTTACACCGTACGCGAGGGAGATACCCTGTCGCGAGTAGCAGAAATGTTTGGTGTTACTACCAACACTATCCTGTGGGCGAACGACTTGCCAAAAGCTACACAGATTCAGCCTGACGACACTTTAGTCATATTGCCAGTTGCCGGAGTGCAGCACGAAATAACTTCAGGTGACACAATCGGCGGAATTGCTGCCAAATACGATGGTGATGCTGATGAGATTCTTAGTTACAACGAAATGGAAGACGCCAGTCAGCTGGCTGTAGGTGACACTATTATCATTCCAGGGGGAACACTACGTAGTGTGCAGGCTCGAGCGGCGTCAGCTAAACCCGTTAAAATTTCTGGTAGCACTGGCGCATCAAGTGCTGGATTTATCCACCCAGCCCCTGGAGCCACCCGAACACAAGGTCTACACGGTAACAACGGTGTTGACTATGGTGGTGCGCACGGCAGCACGATCCGCGCAGCAGCAGCTGGACAGGTGATCGTCTCAAAGAGCTCTGGTTGGAACGGTGGTTATGGTCAATACGTAGTGGTCAAGCACAACAACGGATCGCAAACTCTATACGCTCACCTTTCAACTAATTATGTTGGTGTAGGGGCCTGGGTTGCCCAAGGTGAAGCAATCGGAGGAATGGGTAATACTGGGCGATCAACCGGGACACACCTACACTTTGAAGTACGAGGAGCAAGAAATCCTTTTTAGTCCTGTATTTAAATAAAGAAAACCGCCCCAACGAAATGAAGGTTTGGCCTTCATTTCACTTGGGACGGTCACCGTACTCGTTTTCCATATACCTGATCACTCCGATCGCAAGATTACTGAGTGCGTTCACGGCAAGCAATACATGGACGATTATAGGTAGCGTCGCCGGCGCTTCGACAATGTCTGTTGTCCAAAGAGACAACAAGACGGCAGCGTAGTGTGCTAGCAAAGAAGCTATCGAGCTAGCAATCCCTCCCCTAATTGGGTGATTGTGAGCATCAACCAATTTTAAGGTAGGACGAATGACGAAGTGAATGATCGGATTGAACCGATAGTAGATGGTGCCTTTCACACTTTCCTCCTCTTTCTGGTTTTATTATATAGTATAAAAGTAGTAAATGTCAAGTATCACATCCTCAACCGATACTGCAACGTTACAGACTCAACACAACACCAATCATCAGCGCGTTCCAGCATACTGTTGCGGCGGCGAAGAGCAGTTCTGACATGCCGAAGTTTTTATAGTATAGCTGCAGTAGAGGGCAGCCTGCTAGAACTAGTCCGGATATTGTGAAACCTAGTATTCCCAACGTCTGGTCGACTGAGTAGATGTGCGCGTGCCACAGGAATGACCAGAAAATCAAACTACACACCATGTAGATGATTGCGCTCCGGTGGATCAGCTTACTCCTGTCGGAGTGAACGACTCCGCTGATAAGTAGCCCAGCCATGCTGGTCAGAGGTAGTATGGTGAGTAAATTTGAAGTGACTTCCAGTTGGTAAAATAGTAAGAACAAGAAAACAATCTGTACTAGAGCAATCGCTGCGATGTAAAAACTGAATAACAGTTTTGTGTGGGTCTTGGTAGCGTATGAAAGAGGGATTTCTTTAAATGAAAAACGGTCATTCAAAACCCAGCAACGGTAGAACCCAAATGGGATCAAGAAAATATTAAAAATGCCGGCCGCGATTAAACCAATCATACGCTGACTCGATACTGCAACGCCTCTAGAACATGTCCTACCTCGATGTCTTCTTTCTCTTCTAGGTCGGCAATGGTGCGGGAGACTTTGATTAATCGGTGGTAACTGCGAGGCGATAGGTTAAGTCTTTGTGACGACTGTTTCAGGAGTTTTTTTACGTCGTCTGACAACACGATATGTTCTTCGATCTCACGGGAGGTTAAGTTGGCGTTGGTGTACTCAGCAGATTTTTTGTAGCGGCGGTGTTGTTGCTTTCGGGCGGTTTGGATTAATTCTCTGGCGTTACTGGTCTCGTCGATTTTGCTCGGCAGGCTGGTGAGGGTGTCGTATGGCACATGTGGCACTTCGATCCATAGGTCAACGCGGTCAAGGATTGGCCCGGAGACCTTGTTTTTGTAAGTGTCGCGCATGGCAGTGACAAAGTCTGTCGTGCCGTCTTCACTTCCCCGGTATGGGTTCAATGCAGCGACTAAAATAAAGTCGGCTGGGAACTCGGCTGTGCCTTGCACGCGACTGATTGTTACGACTCGATCTTCCAGCGGTTGTCGTAAGGCATCCAGGCTGCGACGCTCGAATTCTGGAAACTCGTCCATGAACAGAACGCCGTGGTGAGCTAATGTCACTTCTCCCGGGCGTGGGTTGCTACCACCACCAACTAGGCTGGTGTGACTAGCTGTATGATGTGGCGCCCGAAAAGGGGCTTCGGTACTGATGGTGTGGTCGCTACCAGAAATAGAATGTATCGCCGTTACTGCCAGGGACGCTTCGCGTGAAAGTGGTGGCAACAGGCTGCGTAGTGCTCGCGCCAACATAGTCTTCCCTGTCCCTGGTGGTCCAACCAGCATCACGTTATGTCGGCCAGCTGCGGCAATAGCCAGGCCGCGCTTGGCGCTTTCTTGGCCTTTGATGTCTTCTAGTTTTGTTCCACCTTCTTGCCACTGGTCTGCGATTTCGGTTGGTGGCTGCTTTTTTAAAAATGTGTCCGGTGCGTCGAGTGATATGTGTTCCAGAACCTCGCCCAGGTTACTGGCCCCATAGATGGTTATTCCGCTGACAAGCGCGGCCTCTTTCGCGTTATCTTTGGGCACGATCACTTCTTTCCAACCGACTTCTTTAGCGGCTAGGACGCAGTTGAGAACACCGCGCACGGGGCGAAGTGAACCGTCGAGGCTAAGCTCACCAATGTAACCTCGCAAGACTTCGTCGGACTCTATCTCCCCCGCCGCGACCAAATACCCAACTGCCATCGGCAGGTCGAAGTGAGTCCCTTCTTTCTTTAAATCAGCTGGCGCTAGTGAGACGACAATTTTTTGATTCTTGGTTTTAGGAGAAGTGTAGCCGGTGTGTTTGATGGCGCTACCGACGCGGTCCTTGGCTTCGTCTACCGCCTTGCCGGCCAACCCAACAACAGAAAACGCGTGTAGTCCGCGCGAGATGTCCGTTTCGATGGCGACCGGCGTTCCGCCGTGGATGTGAGGTTGGATAGTATGAACACGGGCAATGTTCATAATCTGCTAGTTACGAACGAAGCTAACAAAGTCCTCCAGGTTGCCAGTTACGATCAAAGTCTGGTCGTCGACGAATCCGTAGGTGAAGTAGCTGCGCCCCACTTCGTCGGTCAGGACTCGCGCGTCTACACCGTCAATCTGTTCGTCAAAAAACTTTCCATCGGTTGGTGCTGGGTATAGAGAATTAAAGTCGCCTGCTAGTTGTGCTTCATTCAAGAGCATCTCACCCTGGAGGGCTGACTGGTTTGAGAACACGATATAAGTAATCGGCGCGCTGCGGTCGATGCTGATGAATCGTATTTCAGTTACATATTGCTGGAGACTTTGTGAAAGTCCTGGTGTTACCAGATCGAAAACTAGCGCTGTAGGCAGAACTGCGCCGTCTTTGTTCTCAAGGGTGAATTCGTGAGTACCTAGTCGAGCTTCTGAGGTTGCTTGTTTGATCTTTAGTGTAGAAAATTCTTCATCAACGACCACAGTGTGGTCCGTCGCGTCTGGTAGATATTCTTTTGGGGCAGCCGGCTGGATAGTTTGTTCTGTGTAAGCGTTATAGACCAAAAAAGCAACCAGTCCAAGGGCTCCCAGGGCGCACAGTATCGCTATCACATATAAAGACAGACTGTTTGTACTCAGATCTTTGACAGGAATAAACCGTCCACGCTGTATCGGATAGTCGATTTCGACTGGTTCAACAATTGGTTCAGATTCAATCGGTACAATCTCAGCTGGCTCGGGCACAGTCCTTGCGGGAGCTGGTGCGGGAGCTGGTGCGACGGGCGGTAACACTTTTTCTTGTATGATCTCTGGCTCCACTTGTTCAATCACTACAGGAGGAGGTGTCGGCTTTGGCGCATGTTTAAGTTCAACCTGAACGTTGGTTATTTCTTCAACAACCTCTGGCTCTGGTGCAACATCGCCTTCCAACAAGTCATATCCTGGTTCTGTGTTTGGTGTCCAGATAGGCTCATGCACATCCAAGTCAGGCTCGGATTCTTTTTTAGCCTGGTCCTCTAGACGACGCTTACGGATGCGCTCTTTCAGAGTCTCGCTGTCAGCGGTAAATATTGTTCCAGTTTTGGTTGTAGCTTCTTGGATGACTCCCTTGCGGCGTCTAGTCTCTGGAATTGCCATTTTCTGACCTGACCCTTTTGGCTTCCTTTTGAACAGACCAGATATATATCCACCCAACGAAGAGAAGAACGAAAATGAACCCTTCTTGTTAGAAGTTATAACCTTACCCCCACCAACTGGTTTAGCTGGGATTGGAACCGGGCTTTCTTTTTCTTCGGATTTTATGTCTTCCTGGATTGTCTCTTTTTTATCCTGAGTTCCCTTTATTTCTTCCGATAACGTTTTAGGTATCTGCTTCGGTGTAGGTTTTTCTGGTTTTTTCTCAGTGATCTTCACTTCTTCAATAACCTTCTCTTCCTTTTTAGGAATCACTTTAGGAGTTTCTGCTGGCTTGGGTTCAGCAACAGGAGTTGGATCTTTAGGAGTTTCTTTTTTAGGCCTGTTCTTTCTAACACGCGCTAAATCAGACGCAAAAGTGCGCATCCCTTTCTTAGGGTTTTTGTCGTCTGCCATAAGTATAAGTATGGCATAGAGTGAGACCAGATGTGGGTTAGTTTTTCACTTGGTCGGACTCTTTTAGTCCTTTGCGTTTTGCAAATTCTGGGTCGGCTTGTTTGATCGATAGTCCAATTTTGCCCTCCTCGGCCTTACTGACTAACACTTCTACGGTTTCCCCCTCGGTTAAAGCGTCAGATACGCGGTCGATTCTAAATGGCGCTATCTCAGATATGTGAATTAACCCTTCGTGCTGTTCGTCTAATTTGGCAAAAGCGCCAAAGTTGGTAATTTTAACAATCGTGACCGTAAGCCTCTGGCCGACCTCGTAAGTCTTTGTTAGAAGCTCGATTTTGTTTCGGGCGGCAGTGACACTTTCACCTTTCCCAACAATAAACACCTGACCGTTTTCTTCAATAGTAATTTCTTCAACGCCAGTCTCGTCTTTGATGCCGTTAATGGTCTTACCTCCTCCGCCGATAACTAGGCCAATCTGGTCAGGATCAATCTGCATTAAAATAATTTGTGGTGCACGGGGAGAAATGTTCTCCCGCGGGGCGGGAATTTCTGTTGTCATGGTTTCCAGAATGTGTAATCTGGCGGCTCGGGCTTTGTCCAAAGCTTCACGCAGAATGTGCAAAGGAATTCCGTCAACCTTCACATCCATTTGCATGGCGGTGATGCCGTCACTCGTGCCGGCGACCTTGAGGTCCATGTCGCCAAATTCATCCTCCGGTCCTTGGATATCAGTCAGGACGGCGTAGTTGTCGCCGTTGATCAAGACG
>CALJTT010000003.1 GCA_937975855.1 Minisyncoccota bacterium
TGCGCGTACGCCTCAGTAAATGCCGTACTTCCCGAAGAGTCTTTCATAGAAGTATTATAGCAAGCAACCACTTACTACACGAACCCATCCTTCTGCTGCTCCCACTTTTGCTTGAAGACACCATCCTCAATTTTAAGAAGCTCTGCAGGTGTGCCGTCTTCGACGATCTTTCCTTCTTCGATTACCACAATCCGGTCCATCTCACGCAAGGTAGACAATCTGTGTGCGACTGCAATAACTGTTCTTCCTGCGAACAGTTCGCTGAATCCTTGCTGGACAATCTTTTCACTCTCTCCATCAAGCGCACTAGTAGCCTCGTCCAACACCAGGATCGGTGCGTCTTTCAACATCGCTCGGGCGATAGCCACGCGCTGGCGTTGCCCCCCAGACAACTTGACGCCGCGCTCCCCTACCAGCGTGTCATATTGCTCGGGTAGAGACTGAATAAAGTCGTGAGTATGCGCTTTTTTACTTGCCTCAATCACTTCGTCCATGGAAGCTTCTGGTTTAGCGTATTGAATGTTCTCAAATACACTACGGTGGAAAAGCGTTGTATCTTGGGGGACAAAAGCAATCTCCTGTCGTAGCGAATGCAATGTGACCTCTGCGATTGACTTGTCGCCAATTTTTACGACACCTCTATCAGGATCGTAATGCCGAAGAAGTAATTTAATTAACGTAGTTTTACCAGCGCCGGAAGTACCTACCACACCCACCCGTTCGCCTGGGTTAATGGTCAAATTAAAATCAGAGAAAATTGTCCCGTTACCTGTTGGGTAACTAAAGTTAATCTGCTCAAATAAAATGGCTTTATTTGCTGCCGCCAGACTCACTTCACCTTCAGGTAAGTATTCTGTTTCTGTCTGTAGTTCTTTGACAGAATCAGTCAGGCCACTCCAGTTTCTCAATACCTGCAATAACATGTCACCCACATGCCAGAACACAGTTGTGATTGACGGCAACACTCCTGCAACTAAGACAAAATCGCCAACAGTCATTGTTCCCGCAGCAAATTCTTGAAGACTCAACCAAATGAGCACAATACTTAGTAGTGCTACCCCTATTCCCTGATGGAATTTATTTAATACAAACCAAAAGCCCTCAGACGCCAGCGAATCTCGACTTCTAACTATAGTTTTACGCAGACGGCTCTTCTCGTGCTCATCGGACGCAAACGAGTGCACCAAAGAAATATTACTTACCGAATCCACTAACTGGCCATCATATACCGCACCTCGATCCCAAACTTTCTGCGAAGCTGCATATAACTGTTTTAGTAAAAAGTATCCTATGAACCAAAATACAACAAACCAAACTGAAAAAGCATAGAAAAGTATTGGCGAAGCAATAAATAACAAAACACTCGACACAAGCAAGGCTGGAACAGCCCAAGCCACCTCCCACGGAAAGCTTTCCACAAAGTGGCCTGTCGCTTTGCTTATTTGATCAATACGTTTGGTTAGCTGCCCAGAAAATTTATTTTCAAAATAATAACTTGGCCGTCTAACCAGAATAGAAAATAATGACGTATTAACTCGATCAAACGTATTGATGTTTAGATATACATCCATGATGTGTGCGATTCTGTAACAAATTTCTTGAAGTATTAGCACCCCAGCAACTGCATAAAATGCGTAACTAATATCCGAAAACAAAAAATCTATGTTTTGTGTCTCTACAGCATAGTCAGCGATCAATTTTAAGAAATATGGTACCGAAAAAGCCAATGTATTTCCTAAAAAAATAAGTATCCACATCAAAATCACCACACCTTTATAGGGTTTAATGGCGTACCAAAGCATTTGCCAAGCTGTTTTCGGCATATGGAACAGCGTACCACAAAACAAAAACCGCCAGTGGCGGTTTTTTGTTTTAATAACTCTTCAACCTCCTTGCCTTCTCATGCTGGCGAATCTTCTCTAGTGCTTTAGCTTCGATCTGACGGATGCGCTCTCGGGTTACACCGAATTCTTTTCCTACTTCTTCCAATGTGTGATATGTGCCGTCTAGTAGGCCGTGGCGCATTTCTAGGATTTTTCGTTCTTTCTCTGACAGCGTGTCGAGGATTTCCATGATCTGGTCGGTCAGAATACTGTGTGAGACCTCTTGGTCTGGTGAAGTGATTTTGTCGTCGGCAATAAAGTCTGACAGTCGCGATCGGTCGTCGTCGTCTCCAACTGGCAGCTCGAGCGAGATTGTGTCCTGTGAAATCTTTTCGATCTGATAGACCTTCTCAACCTCGATGTCCATTTCGGTAGCAATCTCTTCGGGCATTGGGTCTCGACCTAGGTCCTGCGCTAGGCGACGTGACACTTGCTTGTACTTGGCCATGGTTTCCACCATGTGAACCGGAATACGAATCGTTCGCGACTGGTCAGCGAGGGCCCGTGTGATAGCTTGGCGAATCCACCAAGTTGCATAGGTTGAGAATTTGAATCCCTTCGTAAAGTCGAACTTGTCTACCGCCTTAAAGAGTCCGAGGTTTCCCTCTTGAATCAGGTCGAGTAATGTCAGGTCTGGCGATCGGCCAACGTATTTTTTAGCAATAGAAACTACCAAACGTAGGTTAGCGCGCGCGAGCAAGTTACGCGCCTCTTCGTCACCTTCTTCAATTCGCTTGGCTAAGTCCTTTTCCTGCTGGGCGGTGAGGAGTGGATACTGTCCGATCTCTCGCAAGTACATCTGAATAGAGTCATACCCGCTGTCACTACGCTTGAAGGCGTTCTTTTGGGCGATGACTTCTTCACTGGGATCAACCCCGAGAAGTCCTCCACTTTGCAGCACGTCGATTCCAGCAATGCTGAATTTCTCATACATGTCGTCGAGGAACTCAACGTTCGATTCGATCTCTGGGAACTGACGCAACAACTCGTCGTAAGTAACGTAACCGCGCTCTTTGCCAAGTTTCATCAATTCGCTTGAACGGGCAGCCATAAGACGCTCTGATTTGGAGAGCTTCTTTGGTTCAGCTTTTTTTACTGGTGCTTTCTTGGCTGTTGTTTTTGCAACAGCCTTCTTTGGTTCGGACTTCTTTGCTACTTTCTTTGCTGTACTTTTTTTGGTCGGCGCTTTTTTTGTTGTTGTAGCTGCCTTGGTGACCGTTTTTTTCACTTTTGATTCGGCTTTTGCGGCCGGTTTTTTTGTATCTTTTTTTGTTGTGGCTTTGTTGGTTGCCATGTGGGGGCTACTATTACAGAAAAGTTATGCTTTGTCTAGCCTTGTTATACAAAGATATCTATGGTTTTAGCGGGTACCTTCAGTTGCTCTTGAATTGTCTGGATTTCAACCATTATACTGGCGATGTCGTTGCCACCAGATTCGGCAGCAGTCAGGCCAACGCGCAGTGCGGCCAGCTTCTGCTGCAGCAACTTTGTGCGCAAAAAATTGAGTCGGCTGACGACTTCTTCTTGTAAAGTGAGCTTTGGTTGTTTAACAATTTGTTCTTCTATTGTAAATGTCAGCTTGGCCAGTTCAGCGGCGTCGACCGTCAGATCTTGCACTGGTAACGCTTCGAGTTCAGCCGTGATGATTTTGGACATCTTGTCACCCAGCAGATCTTTCATGGCTGACAAGTACGCGTAGGCAATCTGGATACTGCCGACAGAATCTTTAGTGTCTGGTGACACAGGTGCGTTTGTTTCTGGCGCAGCATGAGTCGCCACCCCACTGACCTTTCGTTCGTCGCGTAGGCGATCTAACTCGAACCGGATTGCCTCGGCTGTGCTGCCGATTTTGTCCGCGATAACAGTGACGAAATGCTCTTGATCAATACGGTTTGGTAGCAACAACACAAACGGCAAAATCTCTTCACGCGCCTTCAGCTTCAGTGCTCGAACGTCAGTCTCTGATTGTTTGAGAATCAACAAGAGAAATTCGATCACGTGCATCGAGCTGCCGACGACCTTTTTAAATTCTGCTACACCATTTTGGATGATGTCTGCCGGGTCCTGCCCTTCTGGCAATGGTGCGACCTTTACGTCCATACCTCGACCCAGCATCAACTCTGCCCCCTTCTTCATAGCAGCAATACCGGCCCGGTCGGCGTCGAGCGCCAGTACCACCTTGTCTGACAGCCGTTCTAGTAATTGCACATGATGTGAGGTAAGTGCTGTGCCAGACACAGCCACAGTGTTGTGATATCCGGCCTGATGCGCCATCACGACATCAAACTGCCCTTCCACAATCAGTGAAAATCCCAGCGTACGAATGCCAGTCTTGGCCTTGTCATAGCCAAACAATAATTCGGACTTTTTGTACAAAGGCGTCTCGGGTGAGTTTACGTACTTTGGTGCTTCAGAGTCTTTGGCCAGAATCCGCCCAGAGAACGCCACCACTCGTCCACTCGACTCACTCATCGGGAAAACAATCCGGTCACGAAAGACATCAAACGGTTCTTTGCCGCCATCGGTTTGCTTGATGAGACCAACAGTGATCAATTCTTCTTTTTTGTAGCCCTGCTTCTCTAGAACGTCTTTGGTCTCGCGCCAACCGCGGGTCGGTGGACCAGGAGCATAGCCTATCTGCCACTCAGCAGCAGTGACTGGCGTGACGCCACGATCGAATAAATATTTGAGTGCTGGCGGTGTAGTCTGTAGCTCTGCAACATAGAATTGGGTTGCCGCATCCAGTGCCGCATACCACCGGTCTCGCTCACTGCGTTTCTTCGGGTCTTCAGGTACCAGCTCTACTCCGGCCTTGTCTGCTAGTTGTGTTAGTGCGTCTTTAAATCCCACTCCTTCCATCGCCTGCACAAAGGTAAACATGTCGCCTCCCTGCGAAGTAGAAAAGCAATAATACATTCCTCTGTCCGGAGAGACATAAAAAGAAGGCGTCTTTTCCGAAGTAAAAGGTGACTTCCCTTTATAGTTCTTCCCCGCCTTAATCAACTCAACATAAGGAGAAATAACGTCGATAATATCAAGCTTATCTTTAATCTGTTGCACCGAGTCGGACATTGCGAGCATTGTAGCATAGGTAAAAAGATTGACTAATTATTAATTATATGTTATATTTATAAACAGAAGCACCGAGAGTGTGAGAAATCTCACAGGGGCAGTCCAAGCAACCGACTGCACCGTTCTGAAATAATTCCCTTTGCGTTTCGTGTGAGGCCTCCACGGCCGCATAGGGTACCGGCGCTGTGTTTCCTAATCAGCAGTAGAACCGGTAAGTAAGGCCCTCTCTCCCTTCAGGCATCGAGATACTTCATTCAGAAGTCTTGTCGATGAAAGCGGGAAATTTGGTTGCAAAAAAATCGACGGCTAGCCCACCTGGTTAGCCGTTTTCTTTTACTTGCAAAAATATCCAGCCACCCTATACTTTATATAGATCCGCTCAACGAACCGAATCAAAACTCACACTGGGGGTTTGGAAGTTTCTTCTCCATTTCATCCGGACGTGGGAGACATGTCGCAGCTGCCTACGGGCGGTTTTTTATTGGTGTAGCAAAACAGCGGCGGGCCTTCGGCCCGCCGCTGTTTTGTTTTGTTCGATGTCGAACTATTTAGTCTTCTGCAATTCTTCGATCATCTTGTGCTTTTCACTTCCAGCAAATCCTGTCCCAGCTGGGATAAGCTTTCCGATGATAACGTTTTCCATTAGACCGGCAAGATCATCCTCACTTCCCTTTACAGCTGCGTTGATCAAAACACGTGTTGTGTTCTGGAACGATGCTGCTGACAGGAAGCTCTTTCGAGTCAAAGATGTTTCAGTAATTCCAAGAATCAGACGATCGCCCTTAGCAATTGCCTTACCAGCTTCTTTCATTTTGTCGTTCTCTTCTTCCATCACCCATTCTTCAACTACTTCTCCAGTTGTAAATCGACTTTCACCTGGTTCAGTGATCTTGAATCGTGACATCATTTGCTTAACGATCAATTCGATGTGCTTACGAGAAATCGTTACACCCTGCAGTTCGTAAATTCGGTTTACCGCAGAAATGATGTAATCCTGAGTGATCTCTCGCCCAGCGTACTTGAACAGTTCAGGCAGAAGAGCAGAACCGTCTGTCAACATGTCTCCACGCTTGACTGTGTCTCCTTTGCTGACATTGTATACACGACGTGGATGCACTGTGTATTCTGTTGCATCCTTTTTCTTTGGAGGCTCTTCGGCTGACATGTCTGGTGTGACGACGATGATCTTGTCACTACCTTCAGTTCGAATGTCAGTCACGAGACCGTCGTACTTAGCGATCACAGCTGGAATCTTTGGCTGTCGCTTCTCGAACACTTCTTCTACACGAGGTAGACCCTGCGCTACGTCACCCTCTGCAGTCGCAGTACCGGCCTTGTGCTTGGTGTTCATCGTTAGCTGTGTTCCCGGCTCACCAATCGCTTGGGCAGCAATCGTTCCAACTGCTTCACCGATATCAACTAGAGAATTCTTGGTTAGGTCGATACCGTAACACTTCTGACACACTCCACGCATAGTCTTACACGTCATCGGAGAACGCACTTCAACTGACTCACAAGTAGTTTCTTCTACCGCGATTGAGTCGACTCGAGACAATAGATGTCCCTTCTTGAAGATAACTACTCCCTTCTTGTCTACTGCGTCTTCAGCGAGGATTCGTCCTTTGATAGCTTTACTGAAAGCAATTTCAATCCCTGACGCTGAGATACGGCTGATCATTGTGCCTGACTTTGTCTTACAGTCTGCCTCTGAAATGATCGCGTCCTGCGCAACCACAAAGAGTCGTCGTGTCAGATATCCAGCCTTGGCAGTCTGAAGCGCTGTGTCAGCCAATCCCTTACGTGACCCATGAGTCGTGTTGAAGTATTCGATCGGTGACAATCCTTCCTTGAATGAAGAAATAACCGGAGCCTCGATCGTCTCACCACGCGTGTTTACGATCAGACCCTTCATTCCTGTCATCTGTGAGATCTGACGGATCGAACCTCGAGCGCCAGACTTCCACATCGTATGAGCTGAACCGTCCGTGTCCATATGCTCTTCAATTTTCTTTTCAATGTCGTCTTTAGTTCGGTGCCAAATAATGGCAATCTGTCGCTTTCGTTCTTCACGGGTCAACAGACCTTCGTCGTAGTGTGCAAGAATTTCTCGCTCTTCAGCACGGGCTGCTTCAACGATGGCGGCTTTTTCTTCTGGCACGATCACTTCGTCAATACCCCAAGTTACACCTGACTTGGTGGCGAACTTGAATCCGTTTCGTTTGATCTTGTTAACCATCTTTGGAACGATTTCTGTTCCCTGCTCGTCGATCAAGTCGATGATGATCGCGAATAGTTCTCGCTGACCAAGCTGTTCGTTAACAAAGGCGTGGTCGCTTGGCAGTACAGCGTTGAACAATAGACGTCCAACTGTTGTTTCGAATAGACCACCGTCGTACTGTTCGTACTTTGCTGTATCAGTTGCCATTACGTGCACCTTGGCTCGCAAGTCAACAACATCGTAGTCGTACGCGTTGATAGCGTCGTTTGGCGAACTGAAATATTTTCCTTCACCCTTAACTCCTTCTGCAACCTTGGTCATCCAGAACGCTCCAAGAGCGATATCCATCAGACCTTCTGACACAACCGGTTCAGACGAACCTGGCTTGAGGATGTTGTGGTTGGCTGAGATGATATCTCGCGCCTCTATCTGCGCTTCTTCTGAAAGCGGTACGTGGACTGCCATCTGGTCACCATCGAAGTCAGCGTTGAATGCCTTACAAACAAGTGGGTGAACTTGGATAGCGTTACCTTCGATCAGTACCGGACGGAAAGCCTGGATACCCTGACGGTGAAGCGTCGGCGCACGGTTCAAAAGAACGTGCTTGTGTTCGATAACTTCTTCGAGGATTGCCCATACTTCTGGCACACCATCTTCGACCAACCGGCCAGCCCCACGGATGTTATATGCCAATTCTTGTTGCAGAAGTTTTGCAATAACAAACGGTCGGAACAATTCTAGTGCCATGTGCTTTGGCAGACCACATTGGTCAAGCTCTAGGTCAGGACCAATAACAATTACCGAACGACCAGAATAGTCGACTCGCTTACCAAGCAAGTTCTGTCGGAAATATCCCTGCTTGCTCTTTAGGTAGTCAGAGAGCGACTTCAATGGTCGTCGTTGAGCTGCACTCATTGCTGAGTATGAACCACCTCCGTGTCGGATACTGTTGTCGATCAAAGCGTCGACAGCCTCCTGCATGATTCGCTTTTCGTTACGCAAGATCACGTCTGGCGCCATAATGTCGATCAATTTCTTGAGTCGGTTGTTTCGGTTGATCACTCGACGATAAAGGTCGTTGAGGTCAGACGACGCGTGCCGCCCACCTTCAAGCGCAACCATTGGTCGAATCGCTGGTGGCACTACCGGGATACGAGTGAGGAACATCCATTCTGGACGCACTCCACTGTTTACCATTCCTCGAGTTAGGGTTAGACGCTTGTCTAACTTTGCTCGTTCCATTGCGCCGGCTTTGGTGTATGCCTCTTCTAGTTCTTGCACCAAAGTTGGCAAGTCGATCTCTTTGAACAACTCGTAGATTGCTTCTGCTCCAATACGCGCTTCAAACAAAGTCGAGTACTTGATACTGAACTTATGGAAAGTCGACTCGTCTAGTACAACTCCTTGCTTGATGCTGTTGATTTCTTTTTTAGTTTCGTCTGCTCGTTCTTTCAGTGCGTCACGCGCTTCGTCGTTTTGCAGGCTTTTCAGTTTGTTTTTGTATTCAGTGTCGAGTTCAGACAGAATACGTGCTCGGTCGTTTTCGCTGACACTTGTAACGATGTATCCAGCGAAATAAATCACCTTCTCTACTGATGAGGCAGTAATGCCAAGAATCATCGCGATTCGTGATGGCACACCTCGCAGGAACCAGATGTGAGAAACTGGCACACACAAGTCGATGTGACCCATTCGCTCACGACGGACAATTGCACGCGTGATCTCTACTCCACACTTTTCACATTCGATTCCTTTGTATCGGATTCCTCGGTATTTTTTACACGAACATTCGTAGTCCTCAACTGGACCAAAGATACGTTCGTCGAACAGACCATGTTTCTCTGGACGCTGTGTTCGGTAGTTGATTGTCTCAGGCTTTGTTACCTCACCCCATGACCAGTCAAGAATCGTTTCTGGGTCAGCAAGCTTCAGTCCAACACTAGTGTAGTTAGTCGGGATCATTGGCGGCTTTTTGAAATCTGGCTTCTGCGGAGCTGTATTCGTTGTTGTTGCTTCAGACATAGGCGCTATTTATTAGTTGCTGATTCAGCTGACTCATAATTTTCGGTTCGAACCTTTCCGAATCGTGGTCGCTCTTCTTTCTCAAGTTTCACATCAAGCGCCAGACCTCGTAGCTGATTCAACAGAACATTGAACGCAGCCGGTGTGTGTGGGTGGCTGATTTGTTCACCACGCACGATCGCATCGAATGCTGCTGACCGACCGACAATATCGTCGGACTTGATGGTGAGCATTTCTCGCAGAGTATAGGCAGCTCCATAACCAAGGAGAGCCCACACTTCCATTTCCCCGAATCGCTGCCCACCGATCTGCGCTTTACCTCCAAGCGGCTGCTGGGTGATGAGTGAGTATGGTCCGATCGATCGCATATGGATCTTGTCTTGCACCATGTGGTGAAGTTTCAAGACGTACATGTACCCAACCGCAGTTCGCTCGGCAAATTCTTCACCAGTTAGACCGTCACGCAGCTGTACCTTTCCGTCTTCTGGCAAACCAGCTTCTTTTAGCTCTGCTTTAATGTCGCTCTCTCCTGCGCCAGCAAATGGTGGCACGATCGCCTGGTAACCCAGACTGTTGGCAGCCATACCAAGGTGAAGCTCCAGGATCTGTCCCAGGTTCATACGTGATGGCACACCAAGTGGAGTAAGTAGTACGTCGATCGGTGTTCCGTCGTCCATGTAAGGCATGTCTTCTTCTGGAAGGATTCGAGAAATTACACCCTTGTTACCGTGACGTCCGGCCAGCTTGTCACCAACTGATACGTTTCGTACCTGTGCAACTGTGATGTGGATTCGCTTGATAACACCACTTTCTAGGTTGTCGCCATTTTCACGCGAGAAAATCTTTACGCCAATTACACGACCTCGTTTACCGATCTCGAGACGTAAGGATGTGTCTTTAACATCCTTAGCTTTTTCACCAAATATAGATCGCAAAAGTCTTTCTTCTGGAGTCAACTGAGTTTCACCCTTTGGCGTTACTTTACCGACAAGAATATCACCAGCGCGGATTTCTGCTCCAACGCGGATAACACCAGTTTCGTCGAGGTTTCGTAGCTTTAATTCTGACACGTTTGGAATGTCAGGTGTTGTGACCTCGGGTCCAAGCTTGGTGTCTCGCACCGCACAGTCGAACTCTTCAATGTGAACTGTAGAAAACTTAGCTTGCTTGACGAGGCGTTCTGAAATGATGATCGCATCCTCGTAGTTAGCACCGTACCAAGACATGAATCCAACAAACACGTTCTGTCCTACAGCAATCTGTCCGTTGTCAGTCGATGTTGTGTCTGCCAGCAAATCGCCTCGCTTTACCTTCTGTCCAACCGAAACAGATGGACGATGAGAAAAGGCTGAAAAGTCGTTAGTCTTTTGCAATGAAGTAAGCGGGTATGCTCGTGACTTACCGTCTTTTTCTTTAACAGTAATCAGCTGTGAGTCTGCTTCGATTACTTCACCTGCTTCTTGGGCGTATAGCACACGACCTACGTCACGCGCCGCTACACCTTCTACTCCAGTCGCTACCAGCGGTGCTTCTTGCACGATACACGGTGTCGACTGCTTCTGCATGTTTGAACCCATAAGAGTACGGTTCGCATCGTCATGGTTCAAAAACGGAATCATCGATGTTGCAACAGAGAATGGTTGGTTGGTTGCGATGTCAATAAAGTCGATTTCTTTTTTGTCGTATAGACGTGGCTCTCCTTTCTTTCGTGCCATGACAAAGTCTTCTTTGATCACTCCTTTGTCGTCTACCTCGATCGCTGCGTGCGCAACAATGTGCCCTTCTTCTTCGTGAGCGTTGAGGTACACAACCTCGTCAGTCAGCTTACCTTTCTCTACTTTCATGTATGGCGTCTCGATGATACCGAAACGGTTTACTCGAGAGTACATCGCCAAACGCAAGATCAAACCAATGTTTGGACCTTCTGGAGTATGGATCGGACAAAGTCGCCCGTAGTGTGAAGGGTGAACGTCACGCACCTCAAAGCCCGCACGCTCACGTGTCAGACCACCTGGTCCAAGCGCTGATAGCGTACGAAGGTGCTCCACCTCAGCCAACACGTTCTGTTGTTGTGAGAACTGTGACAGCTGGTTAGTCGTGAAGAATTCTTTGATCGCTGCCTGTAGTGGTCGCGGATTGATGATTTGCATCGGCAGAGATGTTTCTGCTTCGATAGTCGACATTCGGTCTTGAATGTTTCGCTTCATACGAGTCATTCCAACTCGGACACGTTGCTGCAACATTTCACCAAAGTACCGCACTCGACGGAAGCCGAGGTGATCAATATCGTCTGGCAACGCCTGCGAGTCGTGGTTGCTGGTAACGATATGGGTGATGATAAGACGAATATCTTCAAGAGACACCGTTCGATCAGCTGTAGCCTTGGCATCAGTTGGACGACCAAATCGGCCGTTAAAGTGATGTCGTCCGATCTCAGATAGGTCATATCTCTCTGGTGAGAAGATAGACTTTACGAACTCACGTGCGTTGTCGACCGTCGCTAGGTCACCGTCACGTAGACGCTTGTAGATTTCAATATATGCTTCGTCTGTTGTAGTGGCTGGGTCTTTGGCAAATGTTGCCTTGATGTATTCCTCTCCTCGCTCAACGTCTTTTACGAGGTCGACCATTGCTTCTTCGGTCTCTAGGCCGAGAACACGCAATAGTGAAGTGATTGGAAACTTCTTCTTTCGGTCAATTTTCACTACGATGATTCCGTCCGCTTCAGATTCAATTTCAACCCATGCTCCACGAGCTGGGATGATCTTGGCACCAAAATAAGTCTTGCCTTTGATTTCGTTGGTAGTAAAGAAGATACCGTAAGATCGCGCCAGCTGTGGCACGATGACACGCTCAACACCATTAATGATGAAAGTACCGTTGGCCGTCATCACTGGGATGTCAGCCATGAAGATCTCTTGTTCTTTGTCAGACTCAAAAGTTTTGTTCTTCAGAACTACTGTCGCGCGAAGTGATGCTTCGTACGTACGCTTGTTCTCTTTGGCAAACTCTGGAGTGTATTTTGGTTCAGAGATTTCGTACTTCTTGAATTGCATCTCGAATTTCTTTTCCGAGTAGTCTGCAATCGGTGAAAATTCTGTGAAGATCTCCTTTAAAGCAGTTTCAGTAAACCACTTGTAAGACTCACGTTGTGGTTCGATAAGATCCGGAAGCGGGATCCTTGGTGCAGCAGCTTTTTCAAACCGCCTTTGTGGCATGTGCCCAACCGATACTTCTGTCATATATAATGCGACTTATAAACAAAACAGACAAACAAAAATCCACGCCAAAGGCGTATATATTTCTTTATGCTGTTCTATCGGAATAATAAAAACATCACCGTCGTGAATAGCGATTAGAATTCCCACCCACAGGAATTCTAACCATTTTTTACCTCCGCCTAAGACAATCCGACGTTCGTGACACATTCGGAGATCGCGCAAATGCGTTTGTGCGAGGGAGTATACAGGATGAGAAAATGTTTGCAACCCAATAATTTAATAAACAACAAACGCCGAGAGAGAATCTCCCGGCGTTCTGTTCATGCTAAGAACTCAGATCGCAAAACATGCTGTCATCTTTGCTGTAAGCTGCAAGGCGGCCATCACCGCGTCGAGCTTTTCCCGATCACGGTAAAGCTGCTTGGAGACTGCCTTACCGTTGACGAATACCCGCCAACTATCAAAATCAATAACATCCGCTACGACGATTTTACCATCGACCCAGCCGCATTCAATTTTGAAGTCCCACAGGTCGCCACCCTGCTGTTCCCAAGCTTGCTTGAGGTACAGGTTGACCTGAAGTGCCAAGCGCATCAGCTCTGGCAACAGTCGTGAGTAAAACTCAGGATCATCACCAGGTGGTTTAACCACATACAATGGTTCGTCAACTGGAGGCTGTGACGGATGATAGAGCCAGAGATAGCCACTGTCTTGCAATAATGCCAGTGGATCGTTTTTGGGTAGCAAATGCCCGTTAATCTTACAGCCTGTCGTCTTGTAGAAGAACTCGACAACCGGCGGGTCGATCAACTGGCCGTCTGTAAGATCTGGGTTACGTTCCAATGACGATCCAGTGGCTTTATTGCGCACTACGATCTCCAGCGAAATCATATCAGCAAGCCTGGTAATGAACGTGTCAGATTCGCGTTTAACAAACGCCACTGGAAGACCATGATACGCCAGTCGTTCAAACACATCACAGGTGATGGCGTTTGCCAATGCCCCCTTACCAGACAGATCGTCCATTCTTTCACCGTCGCCAGCAGAGACGACGTTAAATGAATGTACACGACCATGACCGGGCCAATCTGGCAATGGAACAATCCGTTTCGTTTTACCAGAGATTTCCTTTACAGCAGTCATAAGACTCTCCTAAACTTTGTAAGGCTGAAGCGGTACGCTATCGCCCAGTCTTCCATGATAAGCAACGATCTTCGCCGCCAGGTCTTCGTCTTGCATAGCGATGATAGTGGCAGCCAAGATTCCAGCATTGGTAGCTCCAGCGTTTCGACCTGCTTCACTGCCGCCGCCCATATAAGCCAGAGGCTTGCCGCCCGGCATTGCAATCATTGAGGCCACAGCATAATGATCAGATTTAAGTGGAGCAACACCCAGTGTCGGAACCCGCGGCATCAATGATGCCATCATACCTGGCAAATGAGCTGACCCGCCCGCCATTGCGATAACAACCAAAATACCACGACGGTGGGCATTCAGAGCATAATTTCTCATGCGCTCTTCCGTCCGGTGAGCCGAGAGTACAATATCTTCGTGCATGAGATCGAAGAACTCCAGAATATCAACAGCAGGACTCATAAACTTCCAGTCTGATTCACTCCCCATAACCACACCAACGCGCGCAGTCGTAGAAGTATGCTCCCCAAAATTATGATCAGATGGATTGATCACAAAACGATAGTCTTTCGGTTCAATTGGTTTCGGCAACATTGTGCCACCTCCTCTGTCAAAGCCTCAAGTAGAGACAGTTTCTATCCAAGACTTTTGTAACCTATTTCTCCTCCAAACGCCAGCGTTCTATTTTTCTATGATCTCCCTCTAGCAATACCGGTGGCACTTTATGCCTCCTCCCTTTCCATTCTATTTCTTCCGGTCGGGTGTAGGTTTCGCCTGTCGTCGCGCGATCGTCCTCGAGACTTTCGGCGGTGCCCAGAACACCAGGCACTTGGCGCGCGGTGCTGTCTACAATGGTGAGGGCCGGCAATTCGCCACCAGTCAGGATGTAGTCGCCGACACTGACATAGTCAGCTTTCAGAGCCTTCGCAACACGACTATCGATTCCCTCATACCGACCGCTTATGATCACAACGTGGTCATATTTTTTCGCTAGGTCCTTTGCCATCTTTTGGTCAAAGGTTTTGCCTCGCACAGACGTAATTAAAGTCTTTACTTTCTTTTGATCTCGCTTGCGGCCCACAGCTTTTTGCCACGCTTTTAAAATCGGCTCGGCACGCATGACCATCCCTGGCCCGCCGCCATATGGCTTGTCATCGACCTTCTTATGTTTGTTGTCTGCAAAGTCTCGTGGGTTGTAGTAACTGATGGCAATCTTCTTGCCACGCACCTTAGCCCCTTTCCCTTTATCAGTCTTTTGCGCCCGCCCCAAAACACTAGCGTCCGTGTACGCGCGCATAGCTTCTGGAAAAAGTGTGATGAGATGAAAGTTCATTGAAAGTGTTTTCTAAATTTCTCAAATGTATCCTCAAATCCGATCATCATTGGATCAGGATATTGATCAAAGGGTGACCAGATCAACTCATCTGCTTCTTGACCATCAAGTACCACTTTTTCAGGATCAATCAAACACTTATAGAAAAATCCAATCCAATGTGTTTCAACACCCTCTAGAGTGCGGAATTTTTCAATTGAGCCCAAAAACTCCATCGACAAAGGCTCTGTATTTACTTCTTCTTGAAATTCACGCCGAAGACTATCTTCAAGAGCTTCTCCATGATCTAGCGAGCCGCCTACGCCAGGATCCCACTTTCCTCGTTCGTCTCTCGCGCCAGGTCCGCGCCGGCGGAATAAAACATTTCCGTTTCCATCATGACTAATACCAGCGGTAAATATTCCCACACAATCGATTCCTTTTTTCATACTATCTACCTTAACCCCTTACGCAGATCCATCCAAATTTTGCCCATGTTGTTTTCACCTGAGCCGTCAGCACCAGTACCCCAATAATAGTCAGTGTCGTAAATCTTGAGCAGAGGTTTGTCGCCAGACGCCAGCAAGACTTTTTTAATATCCTCGTGCTGTTCCAACTTGGCACGGAAGATAGTTTCCATTAGTTCGTATTTGTTTACATTCGGATCAAGCTTGTCAGCCCTTTTAAGTTCCTGTGCCTTGCGCCATGAGTCCATTGGACTGGTCGTGATCCTCACTTCCTCTTGCACCTCGGGCAGCATGCGCAGCGCTTGATACGCATGCTCAGCCGTCTTGTAAACAACCCCATCTAACTCGACCTCATGCGCCGAGAACGGTGACAGATAGTGATACGCATTCTCAATAAAACTCACTCCCTCAGGATTTTTATACTGGAAGTCGTAATAAAGATTGTCGATGTTTGTCATGTGAAAATTCTAACTTGGATACAACTAAGATACTTTGGTGGAAATAGCACTATCATTTAATTTCTCACGAATTACATCGGCAAGATCAACTGCGTTTGTATCTAGCAAGGTTGTAATTATCGTAAAATCAAATCCTGTATTACATTTTATATTTACAGCGCCAGAAGTAGGACCCTGAGAAGTCGTGACCTCAGAAACGTCGGACAGTTGGCGAGAAAAATTATTTAAAAAAGGAAAGAATAGCATACTGTTCATCTTAATTTCCAAATCGGAAACTGAGACAATCGGTGCGTGTGGTACAACCAAAAAATATATAATACGTCCCACCATCCAAAATGAAGCCAAAATAAAAAAAGCGCCTATGTGTACACTGAAAGTACTCTTCAGGTACTCAAAAAAGCCTAGCTCACTGGAGTATACAATCAATCCTAATATAGTACTTAACCAAACGAGAAAAAAACTAAGGAAAAGTTTGGAGAAATAAAAATGTTGCACAGTTAAAGTCTAGCACAAAAGCGAACGGTAACTTCGAACTCACCCTTTTAGGTCTTTATGTTTATTAGACCAAATCTTCAAATCGGCAATTGCGTCGTCGAGGATTTTGATTTCTGGCTGGATTGTCTTCTTTCAAAGCCGTAATAGAGATTTTAGAATCTTATTACTCACAGTTCATACCTGCAGGCTTGCCGAGAAGTATTTTGGATCTACCAAAACTGTCAACGCAAAAGAATTCGTCAGTCAATAATTTTGCACTGACCTTATATTGTTCAGCTGAGTCTAAACATTCAACTGAAGACAGGCTCGCGAGTCGTGATTTGGTTTCACTTGAGTCACAGAATCCCGCGTAAGAGAAATTATTGCTGTCATAATAAAGCTCAGCTGTTGACCTGAAAAGATTTAGTGTGACTTTGGCTGAAGCATCTTTTGCCTTATCTCGCGCATCATTCAAGGACGACGTGACGACTAACGTAAACAAGGCTCCGATAACGAAAAGACCCCCAACGATTCCCAGAACAATCCAAACCCATGTTGGGAGACCTCCCTTTTTTGCTGGAGTAGACAGTGTAGGCTGAGCGTTTTGACCGTGTTGAACCTGCACTACTGACAATAACTCACTGACCTGTGACTCAGTGTAGCCAGCCTGCAGCAAAGTTTGACTAAGTGCCTCGGGCGTAACTCCTCGAGCTAATTCATTTTTAACGTAATCGATTTGTGTTTGGTCCATATGCAAATAGCGTATCACAAAGAAAGCGGCCATTTGGCCGCTTTCTTTTCTTTTCTTTTCAATCGCTCTAATCTAAATCTTCAGATCAGCAATTGCGTCGTCGAGGCTTTTGATCTCCTCAGCTGGATTATCTTCTTTCATGGCTTCTTGCATGTCGCGGTCCATTCCCTTTCCGCCTTCTGGCTCGTTGATCTTTAGGTTGACGCGCGCGTCGTTCTTCATTCCTACTACGCGCAATAGTGTACGGATGGCTTTGGCTGTGTTTCCACTGCGACCAATAATTTTTCCCATATCTTCGGCGTGGACATCAAGCGTAAGAAGTACACCCATTTCATCAACGGTGCGATTGACGTTGACACTATCTGGATGATCTACTAGCGACCGGACAACACTCTCGAGAAACTGCTTGTCTTCGTACTGTTCCATGTTCATTTCTTAACGGATATAGGCAGAGGCACTCTACGCCAGTGCTAACAAAATCATACGTAATGGTTGACCTCGCGTCAACGCAGCAACGTGTAAAAGAAAGACGACCAATTGGTCGTCTTTCTTTTTTCCTATTGAAACTACGCGTCTTTCTTTTCTTCTTCAGCTTCTTCTGCTGGAGCCTCTTCTTCTTTTGTCTCTTCGGCTGCTGGTTCTTCCTCGGCTACTTCTTCTGTTTCAGCTGGAGCTTCTTCGGCAGTTTCTGCCTCGGCTGCTGCTTTTTCTGCTTCTACTTTAGCAGCTGCTTCTTCTTCAGCCTTTGCCACTGCCTCTTCGTCGATAACTGGTGATTTGCGGGGCAATACGTTCTTCTTGCGTCCTTCAACTAGCTTTTGTCCGACTAGGATGTTGTAGACAGTATCTGAAGGCTGTACACCTTTACTCAACCATTCTTTAGCCTTATCAGCATCAAGTTGTAAGGTTTTCATCTTTGGGTTGTACGAACCAACACGGTCAACATGCTTGTCGCTTTTTGGGCCAGTTCGTTTGTCAGTCACAACAATACGATACGCAGGATCGTTTCGTCGGCCAACTCGTTGTAGTCTCATCATTAACATAAGTGGCAGCATCTTAGCAGAGTATTTAAAAAGGTCAATAGAATACGTGGCTTTTATCAATAAGCTTGTTATACTCTCAGGATTATGCTCACAACTATAGAAGGACCAATCATGGTTCGAGGCAAAGGTACTGGCTTTGTCAAACACGAAGATTTTGAAGAAGACGTGGTAATTGAACGCGAAGCCCTAGGCTTTGCACTTGATGGCGACGTAGTAGAAGTTGAACTTAGACAGGCGGTTCCCGGCAAACGACGCGAGGGGAAGGTCGCACGAGTCGTAACATCGGTTCACCGTGTACTAATCGGTGCTGTAAAGGAAAAAACTGTCGAAGGAAAAACGATTCGATTTTTCTTGCCTGACAATAGCCGCATCCACGTGCGCCCACTATTGCCAGAGGCAACCAGCAACGATATGGGTATGAAGGTGGTGGTTGATATCACAAAATGGTCAGACCCACTGGTTGACCCAGAGGCCAAGATCACAGAAGTCCTCGGCCCAGTCGGTGACCACGAAACCGAGATGCAGGCATTAATCCGTAGCGGTGGATTCAGTGAGAATTTCCCCGAGAACATCAGCCAAGCTGCAAACGAATTGTACGAGAATCGAGAGCAAATCTTTGCCGACGCAATCGCTGACCCAAAACGACGAGACGTGCGTGGTATCACAACAATGACCATCGACCCACACGACGCTAAGGACTTTGACGACGCACTGTCAGTCGAAACTCTTCCAAACGGAAACGTGTCTATCGGTATCCACATTGCTGACGTATCGCACTATGTGCGTGAAGGCGAAGAATTAGACGTTGAGGCCAAAGAACGCGCAACCAGTGTGTACCTGGTAGACCGTGTTATACCGATGCTTCCCGAGGTCTTGAGTAACGACCTGTGTTCATTGCGTCCTAACGAGGACCGACTGGCCTTCTCGGCTATATTCGAGCTAGACTCTGATGCCAACGTTTTAGACGAATGGTACGGACAAACCATCATTCACTCAGACAAGCGATTTTCATACGAAGACGCCCAAAAGGTCCTGGACGACCAGTCAGGTGATTTCCTGAATGAACTAAACATCATGATGACTCTCGGTCGTCTATTGCGAAAGAAGCGCTACGCCAACGGCGCCATTGCTTTTGAGCAACCAGAAGTTAAATTCGAACTCGACGAACGAGGCTCACCTATCCGAGCCTACAAAAAGCACCGCACCGAAACCATGATGATGATCGAGGATTTCATGTTGCTCGCCAACCGTGAAGTTTCTACTTATGTAAACAAGGAAGCCAAGAAGCTAGACAAAGAACTTGCTTATGTCTACCGAATCCACGACACACCAAACGCTGACCGCATTGAAGAATTGGCAACTTTTGTGCACGCCTTAGGATATGAATTCGAAGTCAAAAATGGCGTCGTCAGCGCGAAAACAATCAACCGACTAATGCACGCTGTTGAAGGAACACCGGAAGAAAATTTGTTGAAAACTGCTGCCATCCGCACTATGGCCAAAGCTGTTTACAGCACCCGGAACATCGGACATTTTGGACTTGCGTTTAAACATTACTCACACTTCACTTCACCGATTCGCCGTTACCCAGACCTGTTGGCACATCGTCTGCTGCGCAAGCACCTCGACCACACATCAGTCGGACCAAAAGAAACTTCGTCTCTTGAATCAATCTGCAATCACTCGTCCGACCGTGAAGGCGAGGCCACCAAAGCCGAGCGAGACAGCATCAAATTCAAGCAAGTTGAATACATGGCGAACCACGTTGGCAAAGAATTCGATGCGGTCATCACTGGAGTAACCGATTGGGGAATTTACGTACAAGAACAAGATTCGCTATCAGAAGGAATGATCCGCCTAGCGACCATCAAAGGTGACTACTGGGAACACGAGGCAACCAAATACCGCATCAAAGGTCGAAAAACTGGAGAAGCTTATCGTCTAGGAGATCCAGTTAGAGTAAAGCTAGTACGCGCCGATGCTGAAGAACGGCAGCTGGACTTTGAGATGGTTAAGAAGATAACTAAATAAAATAAATATAAAAATCCCCTCGACAAGCGAGGGGATTTTTATTGTCACACTATTTACTTCGCATTCTCTGCTGCTTCGTCGAATTTTACCGAGAGAATTTTGGATACTCCATCTCCACCCATAGTGATGCCGTACAGTATGCCGGCGCGGCTCATGGTCTCGCGGTTGTGGGTGATAAGGACAAGCTGAGACTTCTCTGCCAAAGCCTCAATCATGTCTCCGTAGCGGCGGCTGTTGGCCTCGTCCAGTGCTGCGTCTGTCTCGTCTAGGATAATGAACGGCGGCGGATTCACCTGACTCATCGCAAATATCAACGCAATAGACGTTAGTGCTCGCTCACCTCCTGACAACATTTCTAGACCCTTGATTCTTTTGTTCGGCAAAGAAACTGACAGCTCGACCCCTTCGTTTACCACGACGTTTTCATCCTCGTCTTCGTCTCCCCTGCTTTTCACTTCCACTCGATTAAGGGTAGCACTCCCTCCGCCAAACATAAGGGTGAAGAAACGGTTGAACTCTGTGCTGATTTTTTCGATACCAGCCATGAATTGTTCCTGCAGCTGGGCGTCCATGTCGACAATCAATGACTGCAAGTTGCCGACCGAAGAAGTAAGGTCTTCTAGTTCCTTGGCCAAAAATTCGTCGCGCTCTTGGGCGTCTTTGTATTCTTTCATTAGACCATCGGTCGAACCAACACCAAGTTCCTCGAGACGAATCTTTAGTTTTTCTAGAACTCGCCTTCGTTCGAATTGCTTTTCGCGCGGCTCTTGTGCGATGTCGCCTTCGGTCAAATTTGTACCGGCAGAATCAGTAACGGTGTACGAAAAATAATCCATCACGCCACGTCCGATCAAAGTCACTCCTTCCTGAAGCTCTTGTTTAAAATCTGTTCGGTCACGCTCAAGTGCTTGCAGTTCTGTATTTATAGTTAAGAGAGACTGTCTAAGCTCTCGTTCGCTGTTCAGCCTCTCAAACAATGTTCGTTCCGCCTCGAGGTGTTGTTTGTTTTCTGACACTACGGCCTCGTGCGCTGTCGCCAGGGCAGCGCGGGCGGCGGCTTCGGCCTCGGTCGCAGCCGCCCTTGCTGACTCGAGCGCTGGCAGCTGCGAGCGCAGCTCCTCTAGCTCAGCTTTGTCAGTTTCAGACGTATCCACAGTTACCGTCTTCTCGTTGTCTAAAAAGGCTTCTAGGCTCGACAGAGTGCTGCCAAGTGCACTCTCCATCTCACCTGCGTCTTTAGACACAAGAACCTTCTCAATGGCTGATTTAATCGAAGACACCAATGTACGCAATGTAGCTAAAGAAACCATCTTGTCTGCCGCTGCTGGCGCCACCTGCCTTTGCAACCTGGACTCTAAAAATCGCACCTGCCCTTCCAAAGTGCTGAGTGTTCGTTCAGACTCTCGCAGTACTTGCTGCTCACTGCGAAGCTTTGCCTCAGCACTGTCTACAGCCGACGTGTCTTTATGTTCCTGTACTGAGTCGAGCTGTGTCTTCAGGGCAGCGATTTCGCTGACGACCGACGCCAGCTGATTTTCCGGCCCCTTGCGATCTGCATGCAACAAGTCTGTTCGCTTGGCCACATACGTATCTTCGCGTTTTAAATATTCCGCATACGCTACCTTGAGTTCTTGCTGCACTTGAATAGACCGTTCTGCCCTTTCGACTTGCTTCTTTAGATATTTTAAATGCGGCGCAGCCTCACGCCGAAGAGATTCGGTCTGGGCAATATTAACTTCGGTCTTTTGCAGCTTTCGTTCAGCCTCTTGTTTCTTTAGTTGATAGACCTTAAGCCCGAGTGCGTCCTCTATCATTTCGCGCCGCTCACGCGTGCTGGCGCTGATTACTCGGTCGGCTTCACCCTGAGAGATGATGTGATGCCCAGTCGCACCGATGTGCGCTTTGGCCAACAGCTCGTGCACGTCTTTTAGTCTAACCGCACTGTTGTTGATTTTATATTCGTTTTGTCCGTCGCGATGCACAATTCGCTCGATTCGCACTTCGTCAAAATCTAGGTCGATGGCCCTGGTTGTGTTGTCGAACACCACCTCGACGCTCGCGCGGTTGCCGCGAGTCACGGCGTCAGAGCCGCCCCAGATCAAATCTTCGCCGCGCTTGCCGCGCATTGATTTCACGGATTGCTCGCCCAACACAAACCGAAAAGACTCGGCAACATTACTCTTGCCAGAACCATTAGGACCAACAATTGCCGCGATCGGGGTCGGGAACTCTAGTTCGCTTTTTTTAGCAAACGACTTAAAACCGTTGATAGTTAGTTCTTTAAGGTACATGACTACTTACATTCGTGATCTGCCCCGACACCAAAGCTGTAGACAGCGAAGGATTTAGCAAAAGCATCGCTATCTAAATAATTTGGGTTATTTAGATTACTTGTTCCTTCACAGCGCGGAGGACTATTTAACTGACAACTGGATGGACACAAGGCCATTTCGTCATCTAGCGTTAGAGCCATTTCTCCAGCAACACACTCTTTCGCACTCAACTTAAACCAGTCACCAGTAGTATTTGTGCGATATTTGATCTCACAATTAGGGTTTGCCGAGTCGTTAATACTAGGAAGTTCAGATATAAAATCTGGCACCAACCCTGTAATATAATCACGATTACACGCACCATCGGTACTCTCAAGCTCGCCACCACTAGATGAACCACAAACTCCTCCAGTATCCGGTCGCGGATACCTATCGAACTGTGCGCGGTAAAGCTCTAGGGCAAGCTGTACTTCCTTTAGTTCAGACTGCATCGCTTTGGTACTAGCCAAGTCTCTGGAGCCACCAAAACTAGTAAATAAAATAGCCGCCAGCACCCCAATAATTGCCAGCACTACCAAAATCTCGATTAAGGTAAAACCTCTTTGTGAATAGTCTCGTTTCATTATTTTAATAGTAACACCCCACACTAACTAAGGTGGTGTCGGGTGTTTATGGAATCAAGCAGAGCACTTTCTCAGATTCACGCTCAACCGACATATCGAGCAACATATTCAACGTAATCTCATCACTTCCTGAGTAATTATAAAAGTTATCAAATGGCTCAGCGCGTCCTCCCCACACAGCGTAAGAGGTTTCAAACGAAGAATTACCGTCAACACAATGAGCTATAGAAGACTCTCCTCCGTTTGTACGAAGTGCGTTTTGATAGTTTCTATTGAACGCATTTGACGTAGAATATATACGATCACACATTCCTATATCACACCCAGAGACACTCGCCGCGCCAGTTGAATGAGGCGCTTCGCAAGTTTTTCTTGCACTTGGGGTGGTCATAACCACAGCAGTGGAATTTGTTCTATCGCAACTTTGGAAAGGATGGTCGTAACCAATATCATCCGACTCGACTGTGTTTTTGGCCATAAACTTATATACCGTGCCTTCAGCGTTCACTGTGTATGCGTAACCTTGGTTTCCACTCACCGGTCTTGGATCTCGGGGAAGTGCTGAGATAAATTCTGGAACCAGTCCTTCGATATACTCACTGCCCGAGTTACACGCATAGTTAGTACCAGCCTCACCTGACCAATTAGCGTGAGAGTTCGTGCAACGTGCAGGGTAGCGACCGTACTTTTGTTTATACAAACTCAGCGCGTTCTCCACCATGCGTAAATCTGCCTGTCGCTTGGCGTCGTTGGACTTGTCTTTGATTCCACCAAATGAAGACAGGCCAACCACTACCAAAATAGCAATGATCGTAATTACAACCAACAACTCAAGCAGAGTAAACCCGGCCATGCGTTTTTTCATACAAATATTTTAGCACGTTAGGCAACCCAACCTTTGGCAGTAATTGCGTGCTCGGCAGCCTCTTGTTCGGCTTCTTGTTTGCTTCGACCCTTGCCCTCTGCGATTTTTTCAGACTTAAGAAAAACTCCGACTGTGAACACACGATCGTGATCTGGCCCTTCCTGGTCAACCGTTTTGTAAGTTGGCGTGACGTTGGTGAAGTCTTGGGCCAATTCTTGAAATCGAGACTTTGGATCTTGCCACAAGCGCTTGTCGACGATTTCGTCAGTTTTGGGAAACAAGTTGCGAGCGATAAATTCAGCCGCCGTGTCATACCCCTGGTCCATATATAGTGCGCCAACACAAGCTTCAAAAGTATTAGCCAGGATGTACTGTCGAGCGCGTCCCTCGTCTTTAGCTTCACCTTTACTCATCAAAAGAAATTCGTTTACGCCCATCTTCTCTGATGTTGCTGACAGTGAGACGGTATTTACCAAAGCGGCACGTACGGCTGTCAATTCCCCTTCCGGCTTTTCCGGGTATTTTCTAAACAAGAAATCAGTCGCGACCAGCTCGAGAACCGCGTCACCCAAGAACTCTAATCGTTCGTTATGATCCCAAGTCGCTTCGCGGTGTTCATTTAAATAAGAGCGATGAGTAATCGCGCTCTTAAGAATAGTTTTGTCAGCAAACTCGGCTCCGAGAATGGACTCGAGTTTTGATAAATCTGTGTTTGGTTCGTGCTCTGCCATAATCGGTAATTGTTATGAGCAGCGTATCACTAGCTGCTGCTTCTGCCAACAAGCATGGTAATTGCCTTTGTCACAATCGGTAAAATGTCTTCATAAAAGTTCAGTTCGAGAATATCGGCCACCTTAAACCATTTAGCATCGTCTAGACCTCCTTTTTGCTCTAGGACCAACTCTGCGTAGTCACTCTTGGCCAGGAAGTAATGTACCTGCTTACGGACCTTGCCTAGTTCTGGGTTACTGGCCACGTATTCATTATTACCAAGCTCCGCCTCGATAGTAATATCAAGACCAATCTCTTCCTTTAGTTCACGAGTAGCGCCTTCCTCAACAGACTCACCTTCTTCGATTTTTCCTTTTGATAGAGTCCAGTGACCAAAGATGTCGTGAACTAGGGCTAGGTACAGTTGACCTTCGTGCTCTGCGTACACAACCGCGCCAGACAAACGCTGGATTGGCATTTCTTCGAATGGGATTTCTTTCTTTCGTTTCTTTCCTTGTTCGTCTTTGCCGGGCTCGCCGATTTCTTTGTAGACAGCACCCAGAACACCGTTCACAAAACGACTGCTGTTTTCGCCACCAAACTGCTTGGCAAGTTCAATCGCTTCGTTGATCGCTACCTTGGCTGGCACTTCACCACGGTCAGAGAAAAGAAGCTCGTATAAACCAAGACGCAAGATGTTGCGGTCTACGGGTGCAATTCGGTCGATTGGCCAGTCTGGGGCCGCTTTTTCGATCACCAGGTCTAGTTCTGGCTGCTTGGCCATAACTCCATCCAAGAGCTTGTCCATGAATGGCTTGTCGGTTTTGTTTGGGGCGAATTCGGAGACGTTGCGGTCTAGAACTTCGTGTACGGCTTTTTTTTCTAACGCATTCAAATCCCACTCAAAGAGTGATTGGAGAACGATGCTACGGGAAAGGTGTCGATTGGCCATACTACGAATGTACTAAACTGTTACTGTCTATAGTCTACCAGGTAGACTGCGTCCAAAAAACCGCCGGAGGCGGTGTTGGGGATTATTTCTTGTCTGCTGTTTCTGCTTCTGGAAGGGCTTCTGCTTCAGCTGCCGCTTCTACTTGCTGTCCAGAAATAGCGTCTTTCTTAGACTGCATACGCGCTTCGCGTTTTGCGGTCTTCGCTTTCATGTCGATTACCATTCGTCCATTATAGAAACCACAAGTTTGACACATGTAGTGCGGTCGGTGTTTTTCACCACAATTAGAACAAACTGCCAGCATAGGAGCCTTTAGAGCGTGGTGTGATCGGCGGTTCTTTGTATGAGCCCGCGTATGTCGCATTCGGATAACCATAGATATATTTGAAAATTAGTGGCAGAACTATAGCAAATCAAGAGGAAAAAGCAAGAAGAAAGGGCGGCCACTGGGGCCGCCCTCGAAGTCCGCCTGTACATCGCGGACTTTATGCAGCAGCCTTTGGTTGCATCATTCGAAGCGGACAATTTGCACAACGCTTTTTGTCCCGTCTTCGAGTTGGCACAAGTATTTCACCCACAGGGATGTAAGGTCCTGTTGGATCCGTGTTTGAACACTCGTTGCAAGATTCTGGCTGCTCTTGTTTTTGGCTCATGTCGCCTCCCATGCTCACAAAGGTTGATTTCAGAATATTGGGAGACGATCCTTGCGAGCGAATATACACTACAACACTTTTATGTTTTTGCAATAGCTGACTCTGTGGATCGGGCATTTGCCACAATTGGCGATTGCCTCGCGGTGGTCTTTGGTGCCGTAGCCTTTGTGGATTTCGAATCCGTAGCGTGAATAGCGCCGCGCGATACGCACCATGTAGGCGTCGCGAGTTTCTTTGGCACAAATAGAAGCCAGGCCGATCTCGGGATACAGCGAGTCACCCTTTACAATCGTCGCCTGTTCGAATATCGGATCGGCTGACAGCGAGCCGTCCAGGCGGATAGACACTTCGTCCGGGTGTAAATTCAGCCGCTTGATCGCTCGCGCCATCGCCAGCTTGATCGCTGGCGATATGCCTTGCTTGTCTATAAAACTTGGGCCAACCATGCCAACAGCAAAGTCTATCCGCCCCACGTGACGCAATTTCTTCGCCTCTAAGAAAACCACAGCGCGTTTCTGTGGCGTCAACTTCTTACTATCATTCACCCCAGGCAATTCCCTCTCCCAGTCAAAATCAGCCGGGACCTTCGCCACCCCAACAGAAACCGGCCCAGCCAGCGGTCCACGTCCAGCTTCGTCTATACCGACATAGTATTTACATTTCATAGAAAATAAGTAGAGTGATTGTAGCAGAAGGAGGACCCTACAGATGAAACTACTTCTCTTAATCGCACTTATCGGCTGCGCTGGCGTTTGGTTCCAAGCCAGAAAACGCGAAGCGCATCCGTCGATGGACAATGCAAGCTACTCTGAGCGCTGGCCATTAATCGAACGGCAAGTGACAGCGATGATTGTCATAATTATCATTGCTTCGTTCGCAATTATCACAACGTGAATTTGGACGCGCCCCACCGGGGCGCGTTTTTCATTTCTGCTATACTACACCCAATGCCTGAAACGACCGAGACTCCAGTTGCAGCGGATTTTGTACACCTTCATGTGCATTCGATGTATTCCCTTCTGAACGCCGTCCCAACACCAAAGGAACTAGTCGCGGCCGCGAAGGCGGACGGACAAACGTCGCTGGCAATCACTGACGCGGGAGCGATGTATGGTGTCATTGATTTTTACCAAGCCTGTCACAACGAGGACATTAAACCCATCCTCGGTCTCGACGCCTATCTCGCCCCTCGTACTCGTCACGACAAAGAACATCCTGTAGACCGACCTCGCAGCCGCGTCGTACTGTTGGCAAAGACATTCAAGGGATACCAAAATTTGATCCAGCTCGTAACACTATCGAACACAGAGGGGGCCTACTACAAGCCACGGTTGGATGACGAGCTGCTAACTAAATACAAAGAAGACCTGGTTTGTATCATTCCGTCATTCGCTGGCGAGGTGGCGCAGTCACTCAAAGACTCATTACCAGAACGCGCGTCCGAGCGACTCGATTTTTATAAGAAGCTGTACGGCGAAGATTGTTATCTGGAAATCTCTCACCATCCTGAAATGTTTGGCCACGTGGAAGTGCAGGAGAAGATCAAAGAACTGGCCAAAGAAACTAATACTCCCCTAGTCGCTGCGCACGACGTGTACTACATCAAGCCGACCGACCGATTGGCGCGTGAGACGATGATCAAGATCGGCACCGGTGGAGTCGTCGACACCACCGCAGACGACTCCGGCGAGGACTTCTCATTCAAGACCCAGGCGCAGATGAAGGAATGGTTTGCAGACGTGCCCGAAGCTATTTCAAACACAGTAAAAATTGCGGACCAATGTAATGTAGAGATCACCCTCGGGCAAGAAGCCTGGGTATTTCCTGACTACATTATAGAAAGCGGCAAAGAGCCAGATGACGAATTGCACGACACCGCCTGGGCTGGTGTGAAGTGGCGCGGACTCGACCCTGAGGACCCTGAACTTAAAAAGCGTCTGACGTTCGAACTCGATGTCATTAAAATGAAAGGCTACGCCAAGTACTTCCTGGTAGTAGGCGATCTTTTGCGCGAGTCGCGCGACCGTGGGATCTTGACCACTATTCGAGGTTCGGTGGCTGGCTCGCTGACGACCTATGTTCTAGGGATTACCAACGTGGACCCGCTGGAGTATCGACTTCCCTTTGAGCGATTCCTCAACCCCGAACGACCGTCGGCACCTGATATCGATATGGACTTTGCTGATAACCGGCGTGACGAAATCATCGAGTATTCAAAAGCTAAATACGGTGAAGACAAGGTGGCGCAGATCGGTACGTTTGGAACCATGGCAGCCAAAGCGGCCGTGCGTGACGTGGCGCGTGCACTGGGGCACAGCTACAGCACTGGTGATCGGATTTCAAAACTTATCCCGTTGGGCGCACAAGGCTTCCCTATGACTATCGACCGCGCACTGGTCGAGGAAAAAGAACTGGCCGAACTATATAAGAAAGACGCCGAGAGTCGCGAGGTCATCGACCTGGCCAAACAGATCGAGGGCCGCGTTCGACACATCGGCGTGCATGCTGCTGGTGTGGTGATCTCGCCCGTACCACTGAACGAATACGTCCCCGTCCAACCCGACTCGAAAACTGGCAAATGGGTAACGCAGTACGAAATGCACAGCGTAGGTGAAGACGGCGTCGGACTCTTGAAATTCGACTTCCTTGGAATCAAGAACCTGGCCATTTTGGCTGACGCGGTAAAGCGAGTGAAGAAAATTCGTGACGTTGACGTCGACATCGAGAACATTCCGCTGGACGATACCAAGACATTTGAAATGCTTGCCCGCGGCGAGACGATGGGATTGTTCCAGCTGAACGGAACAGGGATGACTTCATTCCTCAAGCAACTTAAGCCAACCAGCATTCATGACATTAATGCGATGGTGGCGCTGTATCGCCCTGGTCCGATGGAAATGATTCCGACTTATATTGAACGAAAGCACAACCCGTCATTGGTGACATACCTCGACCCGCGTCTAGAGAACATTGTAGAGCGTTCTTACGGAGTCATCACCTACCAGGACGACGTGATGATGACGTCGATCGAACTGGCCGGCTACAGCTGGCTCGAAGCGGACAAGCTGCGTAAGGCCATGGGTAAGAAAATTCCCGAGGTAATGGCAGCCGAGAAAGATAAACTTTTTCAGGGACTCATCGACAACGGCATGAGCTCACAAAAAGCCGAGCAACTATGGAAGTTGATCGAGCCGTTTGCAGCGTACGGGTTCAACAAGGCTCACGCTGCCTCTTACGGACGTGTCGCCTATCAGACTGCGTACATGAAGGCTAACTTCCCCGTCGAATACATGTCAGCGGTTCTTACCGCTGACTCTGGCGACACCGAGCAAATCTATGCCATCATTTCTGAATGTAAGCGCATGGATATCGACGTCCTTCCACCAGACATTAACGAATCGTTTGCGGACTTTTCGGTGGTGCCCGGTACACAGACGATTCGTTTTGGACTGACAACTATCAAGAACTTTGGCGCGGGTATTGCTGACATCATAATCGAAGATCGCAAAAATAACGGACCGTTTGCCGACATGCAAGATTTTCTGTCGCGCATCCACGACCGCGCCTTGAACAAGAAATCAATGGAAGCACTTATCTGCACCGGCGCCTTCGACAGCTTCGACCGGCGCAGCGTTTTGTATCACAACCTAGAGATCCTACTCGCTTACAACAAAGAGCAAGTGTCCGAAAAAGAAACTGGGCAAGATTCTTTATTCGGCGGCATGGACGAAGTTGCTGGGCTAACTTTATTACCTGCCGAACAACTACCGACCCTACAAAAACTAACCTGGGAAAAAGACTTGCTGGGTGTGTATTTGTCCGGACACCCACTCGATGCATTCGAAGACGAACTAAAAAAACGTTCGCCACTATCGACAGTAAAATCAGACGGCCGTCAGGGCATCCCTGTCGTCACCGCTGGAATGATCGAAACCGTCAAAGAGCTCATCACCAAAAAGGGAGACAAGATGGCCTTCGTGCAACTTGTTTCCAAAGAAGAATCAATGGAAATGGTCACCTTCCCCGAATGTTTCGAAACCCACCGCGATATGCTGGTGCCCGGCACTTGTGTGGCAGTAAAAGGTAAGCTGAACATCAGGAATGACGAACCGAGTATTTTGGTGGATAAGTTGAAAAGACTAGGTGGAGTACCAGAAGTAGAGGGAGGAGAAGTTGACAAGGAAACTCCTCAGCCTGTAGGATAGTAACAACAGAGATTGTGGCGCTTACCAACCGCCAGGCTATTGCTCGGGAAACCCTAATCTGTATATAAAGTGTCAGGTACAAACCTGGAAGCCCGGTGGAACCGCGGCCGTCACAGACGGAACGTCCGAGCGAAGACATGAATTATTTTCGTGTAGTCGCTCGGACTTTTCTTATTTTTAATTATTCTTATGGAACAACAACTCGAACACAAACGACATACACTTGCTCACCTACTTGCCGCGGCAATAGTTGAACAATATCCGCACGCCAAGCTGACCCTCGGCCCGGCAATCGATAATGGATTTTATTACGACATTGATTTTTCTGCTGGCGAGGCGCCGGGAGAAGACGACCTGAAAGGTCTACAAAAGTCGATGAAGAAAACTGTGAACAAGTGGACAGAGTGGTCGCACGAAGAAGTCTCTGCCGACAAGGCACGGGAGGTGTTCGCCGGGAATGAGTTTAAACTTGAGCTGATCGACGAGATCGAGAGCAAGGGCGAGACAATCACTCTGTACACTTGCGGCGGTTTCACCGACCTATGTCGTGGTGGTCATGTAGAAAATCCAAAAGAAGAAATCGCTGCTGACGCGTTCAAACTCGACAAAATCGCTGGCGCCTACTGGCGAGGAAGTGAAAAGAACCCGATGCTGACACGCATCTACGGCGTTGCGTTTGACACAAAAAAAGACCTTGAAGCCTACGAAGAGCAAGTGAGGCTGGCCAAAGAACGTGACCATCGCAAGATTGGGAAAGAACTTGGTCTGTTTACTTTTTCAGATTTAGTTGGCCCTGGACTTCCTCTCTACACTCCAAAAGGCCAGCTGATGCGCGAGGCTATCAAAGACCTGTTGTGGAACCTGTCTAAAGAATACGGTTACCAAAAGGTAGAAATCCCCCACCTCGCTAAGATTGATCTATACGAAAAAAGTGGCCACGCAGCCAAATTCAAAGATGAGTTTTTCTACGTACACGGAGCACAAAGTGGAGACGACTTTGTGGTCAAACCAATGAACTGCCCGCATCACACCCAGATTTATGACTGCCAACCTCGTAGCTATCGCGATCTGCCGATCCGCATGGCTGAAGTTACACATATGTACCGCGACGAAAAGGTTGGGCAGCTATCAGGTCTCGGGCGCGTCCGTTCGATCGCGATCGACGACGCACATGTATTCTGCCGACCAGATCAGATCAAAGAAGAGGCTTGTAACATCGCCGAGATCGTCCGTCGGTTCTACACAAAATTTGGTCTGTGGGAAAAGGGTAAAACTTTTTGGGTGTCACTGTCAGTTCGCGATCCAGAAACACCAGAAAAGTATCTCGGACAAGACGAGAACTGGGAGAAGGCTGAAGCTTACTTACAAGAAGTGTCGGACGACCTCGAGCTTGATGCCAAGCGCATGGAGGGCGAAGCGGCGTTCTATGGTCCAAAGTTAGACTTCATGTTTACTGATGCTCTCGGTCGCGAACGGCAACTGGCGACCATCCAAATCGACTTTGTACAACCCGAGCGATTCAACCTAACTTACACAGACAGCGACGGTAGCGACCAGCCAGCTGTGATGATCCACCGCGCTGTAGCTGGTTCGCTCGAGCGATTTATGGCTATTATGATTGAACACTACGCTGGCGCCTTCCCTCTATGGCTGTCACCAGATCAAGTACGGATTATTACAGTGTCAGACGTCCATCTTCCATATGCGAAAGAAGTCTTGGCCGAACTGCGAAAGGCCGATTTCCGAGTTGAACTAGACGACAGCAACGACAGCATGGGGAAGAAAATCCGCAATGCAAAAAAAAGCAAGCTCCCCTATCTAATCGTCATTGGTGACAAGGAAGTCGAGAGTGGGACGATCACCCTGGAAAGTCGAGATACCGAAGAATCAACAACGCACAGTGTTGCAGACTTGATCAAGAAATTAACTGCCGAGTTAGAAGTGTAGAAGATTAGACAACACAAACAAAAACAGCGCCCAATAGGCGCTGTTTTTGTTTGTGTTTGCTGCTTACGCTGTAAGCAATGCAAGCATTCGATCGTTGTTGATCACTACCCATCCGTCTTCTAGTGGGAACTGTGCTTTTGCACTGTTCAATACTTCGAAGATTTTGGTAAGTTGGTCAGCAACTGGAATAGTGTTGACAAAAGTCTTGATCGCGTCGCTTGAGAGCAATGCTTGATTACTCTGAGCAATCGCTTCAAGAGCCGCAACTTCAACTGGAGTGTTGTCAGTAACCATAGCCGCTCGCGTTGGTACTTCAGCAACTGGTGCTACAGGAGCAACTGCGATAGGTAGATTAGCTGGTGCAACTGCTACTGAAGCAGCGACGTTTGTTGCTGGGGCTGCAGGTGCAACCGATGCAAACAAATCTGGTCGAGCAGCTTCAGCTCGCTGCATCTGTTCTACTGGTGTTGGAGTGAAAGAAGATTCTTTCGCAAGACTCATCGCTGCCTTAGGTACAACTAGTACGTAAGTCAGATATAGAGCCCAAGCAGTAAGCAACATGTAGAAGAAAGTTGTCATCATCGGACCAGCTTCGAATCCAGTGTATGGCACTTGAGCCAACGAGATACCAGACACAAGTGGAGATTGATCACGCACTTGTAGGATTTGAAGTTCCTCTTCTACTTCTACTTCTACTGTACAACTTCGGTCACGTGAACCACGTTCTGCAGTCAATGTGTAAACTGTGTCAGTAGTTGGATTCACTCTGAATGATGAGTTCAATAGTTCGTCTTTGTCGTCAGACAAAAGTGTGTCAGTTGTAACGATCACGTTACCTTCGTCATCAGTCAATGTGATTTCACGTGCTCGGCTAGTTTCCCATGTAAGAGTTACTGTTTCTCCAGCGCTGATAGACGAGTCAGAAACTTCTAGTTCACAACGTGGTGAAGAGCTTCCTCCGCCACCTCCGCCTGAAGTAGTAGTTACTACAGTTGTTGTAGTACATGATCCGTCGTCTTCAGTCGCGTTAGCGTTGTAGTTAGTTGCAGTTGAATCTGTACAACCGCGAACTGGGTCTGGATCTACTGAATAAACACATGAGTTGTCGTTCTGCGTTGCGTTAGCATCGTAGTTTGTCGCGTCTATATCTGTACATCCTAGAACCGGGTCTGGCTCGTTTGTCGCTACAATATCGATTGCTGCACAGATCGGATAAAGACTGTTAGCGAACAATACATCTGGGTAGTATGGGTGTACTCCACTGATTCCTGTAATGTCGGTTGAAAGCTCTAGTGAAGAGTTAACCATCTCTACCTTTCCGTCTTCTCGTACGTTATCAGCAAGGTCAGAACTGTATCCTGAAGCTGCCATGATAGTAGTTCCGTTTAGGAAATGTAGTTTCCACTGTTCGTTTGGCTGACTAGTGTTAACTCGGTTTAGGTAACCGTCCCAAGACTGCAATGTAACTTTGTAGTTACCAGCAGCAAGGTTAACTGATTGCGCTGCAGTTTTTGCAGATGCTGCACCTTGGTCAGTTCGTAGTTTTTCGCCACCGAAGTCAACGATAGTACGACCGTCCTGTGCGTCAAACGAACATACTGGTGCAATTGGGTAATTGTACTCACAATCAGCTTCAGCCTGGTAGTTGTTTGCAAGTGGGTCTTCACACGTAACTGTTACAGGTGTGTATTCACATGCTTCACCAGCTACTGTAGCTTCAGGGTTGTAATTGTTTGCGTCAGCGTCCATACAACCTGAGATAGGTGTTACGACTACAGGGTACTCACAGTCGCCTGCTTGTCCGTAGTTTGTTGCATCTTGATCTTCACAAGTTGCTACTGGCTGTGCAAGACAAACAACATTGAAAGTCTGTGAACAGTTGTCGCCGTTAGCATTAGTAACTTCTACGGTGTAGGTGGTATCAATCGTTAGATCAGTGAATGTGATGTCGCCTTTATCTTGAAAAGCAACTTCTTGACCGTTAACCTTAACAGTATCAAATCCAACAGTGTCCCATGAAAGAGTCACACTGCCGCCGTATTCAACTGTGTCGGCACTACTAGTCAGCTCACAAGAAGTTTCAGACTGTACTGAAACAACAGTCACTGTGTCTCCACCTGTGGTATCTAGGTTATCTAGATCAATATTAGTAGTTGTAAGATCTACCGTTGGCAGATCAATTGTAAAGTTTAGAGAGTCAAGAAGTGAAGCTGACGAAACCGTCGGCGCCATAATTGCTCCTGACACTACGACTACCGCTAGAACGCGCGCAAGTCGTGAAATTGTGTTTGAAAACATAATGATAATTAAGTTAAACCTCCTAAGATTAATACTCTCACCTACACCAAGATACGCAAGAGTAATCAAACCTACGAAATTATTATAGAAATCAACGAGCGCGTTAGCCAAGCTAACAGAAGGAGCAATATGAATCGCGCCTATATTAATACACTATTTTTACTAATTTGTCAAGTGTTTAGCTCGAACGTACTACTTGGCGCGAAGCTTCCACGATGTATCTGTCATCTGCACTACCGAAACTGTTGCAAGTAGCCAGAGTTAGCATGTTTCCTGTATCAGCGATTGGCACCACTAGTTCCGAAGCTTTAGCTTTGTACACCTTTTCAACGCGGTAAACGTAAGTTTTGTCACCTCCAGACACCTCAATAGTGTCTCCCCACTGGAGATTCTGAATACCATTTAGAGCCTGGTAGTTCTTATTAAGTACGTTAGGCAGGTAACTTGAGTGCCCAAGAATGAACACGTTGCCCTCCCTATCCAGTGTCGCTGAGTCAGGATGCCGAACAACTCCACCCAAAAGGGCTGTATCTAGGTCGGCAACAGATCGCGAAATAGGATTCAAAACGTCGACAGTTTTGTCGAGCTTGGCAATGTAAATTGACTGAGGCAGTACTTTTTCAATCGGAGCGATAGTTACTGGCTCTTCAGTAATATCAATATTAAGAGGCTCTGTTGTTGCAGGCTCGAGTGTTTCAGCTTGGAAAATACCATTTGACATAGTGTCAGACGTTACAGAGGTAGCGGGGGCTACCGTTTTTACTTCTTCTGTTGGAGCTTCCGGCAAGAAATCAACCACATACAAAATAGTGTAGGTTGTAGTGAAGATTAGGAAAAACATTACGACAAAGCGAATTTTTCTTTCCCAAACTAGCTGAAACAAGTTAGATGTATTAATCATTGCGAAATATGATAGCATTTATTTAAAATTTGTCAATACTATATTAGTGATACTATTCTGCTTAGTAGAACGTCAATATAAAGTGAACACGAGACCTAAATATTATTGACAAATTTGTAATGAATGTTAATATCGCAAAATTATGAACAACAACACTTCACCCGAAAAGAAAGGTTCGATTATGAAAACACTGGCTGTGGCCGGATTTATCGGCATATTGATGCTGGTAGCATGGCTTTCTGTGCAACTAGTACATCTATTCCCTTCAGCTGTAACATCGCTCGCCTCCCTGGCAGACGGAGTAAACCAATATCCTGGAAACATCACCGAGGGTGACACAGAACCGCTTCCTTTGAACATCACCAGCGACACGTCACTGCTCGCCTCAGGTGAAGCGCTAACACTTAAGTGGAACAAAGTGCAGAGCGCCGGCGAATACATCTTTGCGTACGAATGTGTTGAGGGTGTTTCGGTATCACACCAGTCTGCACTAGGTAACCGGGCAATCGATTGTGCAACAAACTACAATATAGGACCAGTCGATACTCTAACCATGAACGTAGAGTCAGAAAAAAATCGCTACTCTGACCTGGCTTACACAGTCTCTTTCTTACACGCTGGCGAAGCAGCTCCTAGAGCAGCTGGAAAAAATACAGTGACTATTGTAAATACCGACGTAGTAAGTGACCAGTTTGCTTTCTCACCCGAAGTTGTCGAGGTAGAACCAGAAGTGGCACCTGTTGCTGAACCAGCGGTAACACCCGAACCAGCTACACCACAAGAAACAGTAGCCGAGGTAGTAACTACACCTGTTACTCCAACAGTAGTTGTCGACCCATACACCGACCTTACAACTTCATTTATGAGTGTGGGTGAAATCATCAACAATCAGTTCGTGCCTGGACCAGTCAGTACTAAAAATGCTGGAGCGGTTCAGTTTGCGGTCAAGAACATCGGTACAGAAACTTCTGGTGGTTGGACCTACAGCATTTCTCTACCTAATGACAATACGTACGTATCCCCCATCCAAACACAGCTAGTGCCCGGAGAGCGAGCAATTATTTCAATTGGCTTCCCTGCCAGTGGTCGTAATTCTCACGTATTTTCAGTAGCTGCTGCAGAAGCTGGCGACACAGAACTAACAAATAACACATTCCGACAAACGGTGGCATTTGTAAACTAGTGATCAAGAAAGGAAACAAAAAAATCGCGCCCTAAGGCGCGATTTTTTAATTTAAATATCCAAGGTTGCAGTCTTTGCGTTGTTTTGAATAAACGATTTTCTACTTGGCACATCTGTACCCATCAGAATGTCGAAAACTTTATCAGCCGCGAGAGCATCGTCAATCGTTACCTGTTTTAAGATACGATTATTGATATCCATTGTTGTTTCACCGAGCTCTTCAGCGTTCATTTCTCCCAGACCTTTATATCGCTGGATACGAACCTTGCTAGTTTTCTTAGTGGCGGTTTCTTCGACCTCTTCGGCCGCTTCATCTTCTGCGCCGCCATCTTCATCTACAACTTCGGCGTCCATATCTTCGCTTACTTCTTCCCCCATATCTTTAAGGACTTCAAATTTTTCTTCCTCGGTATAAGCGTAGCGAGTTTCTTTTCCTTTCTGAATCTTGTACAAAGGAGGCATAGCAATGTATACGTATCCCTCATCAATCAATGATCGGAAGTAACGGAAGAAAAGTGTCAGGAGCAAAGTTCGAATGTGCGCACCGTCGACGTCCGCGTCAGTCGCGATGATGATCTTGTGATAGCGCAGCTTCGACACGTCGAACACGTCGCCGATAGCGGTCCCAAGCGCGATCACCAGATTCTTGATCTGTTCACTAGCGAGCATCTTGTCGATGCGCGCTCGTTCGACGTTGAGAATTTTTCCTCGCAATGGAAGAATCGCTTGTGTCTTACGGTCTCGCCCCATCTTGGCTGAACCTCCCGCCGAGTCCCCCTCTACAATAAACAGCTCCGAGTCTTCTGCTCTCTTGCTCTGACAGTCAGCCAGCTTGCCGGGCAGCGACATACCCTCCAGTGCACCCTTACGCAACACGCTGTCTTTTGCAGCTTTGGCTGCCTTACGTGCCTTTACCGCCAGGATAACCTTATTGATCATTGCCTTAGCGTCATCAGGATGTTCCTCGAGGAACGTGGCGAAAGCTTCTGAAAAAACACTCTCAGTTGCGCCGCGAGCCTCGACTGAACCAAGCTTAGCTTTGGTCTGACCTTCGAACTGAATCTCTGGCATCTTTACCGACACTACGGCGGTGATTCCCTCTAGAACATCATCACCAGTAAAACTAGCGTCTTTTTCTTTAACCGAGAAGAAATTTCCTTTCTTCGCATAAGCATTGAGCGTTCGTGTAAGTGCCGTCTTGAATCCAGTAATGTGCGTCCCGTGTTCAGGGTTATAAATATTGTTCGCAAAGGCTGTAATGCGCGGCGAGATATCGTCGACATACTGCAAGGCAATTTCAACCGTCAGAACCTCCGGGCTCACGTCGTGCTTTTCTACGTAAAAAATATTCTTGTGGATCGGCTTTTGGTAGCTGTTGTTAAACGCAACCAATGAACGCAGTCCACCCTCAAAGTAAAACGTCTCGTGCGGCACCGGCAAGTGTCGATCAGAAATGTAAACCGTGTCCTCGAGTGACTTTGGATCAAGCTTCTCTTCGCTGTCGCGAGCATCGATCACAGTCAGGTTCATTCCCTTTACTAGGTACGCCTGTTGCCTGAGATGATTCACAATCTTCTTCCATTCGAACTTGATCTCAGGGAAAATCGTCGGGTCAGCCTGAAAAATAACAGTCGTACCGTTGTGCTTGGTTTTGCCAAGCTTCTTTACTTTAGCTTTAGCAATACCGATGTTGTATTCCTGCATGTAGTGATCACCTCCCTTGTGAACGTCGACGCGAGTATGTGTCGACAAAGCGTTCACTACTGAGATTCCTACTCCATGAAGTCCACCGGACACTTTGTATCCAGATTCGTCCCCACCGAATTTTCCACCGGCGTGCAGTGTACACATGATAGTTTCAAGCGCTGAAACTTTAGTCTGCTTGTGAATGTCGACCGGAATACCTCGTCCGTTATCGACTACGCGAATGTGATTGTCAGGCAAAAGCGCCACCTCAACTCGGTTCGCAAAACCACCCATCGCCTCGTCACGAGAGTTATCAAAAATCTCCCAGATCATATGATGCAGACCCTCGGGACCGGTCGTCCCGATGTACATACCTGGCCGCTTTCGAACCGGCTCGAGCCCTTCTAGGACCGAGATAGCCGAAGCGTCGTAGCTTTTATTTTTACTGTCTTTTTTTGCTGCCATGCGGAAGTGAGTATAATGAAATAACACTTACATTATAGCATTATTTTAACAACAGAAGTAATCCGAGCTTTATTTAAAAACCTATTTGACAATTCTCTGTATCGAAAATTGAAAACCATCCTCTTTGCAAATCTCCCAGTCAGGCAAAAAGGTACGAAGATGTCTTTTGAACAAACGAGCGCGTGCCAGTCGATTACGGTCTTGAGGTGATTTGTCAGATAGTTCGTAACTATCTCCAAAAAGATCATAATATCGATCAAAAATCTCACCCCCAGGGAATTCTTCTATTAAGGATTCTCTACTCATCTCATTGTTTTTATGCGACAATATTTTATCAACACAATCTTCAACCTCGGAAGCACGATGACCATCGTCCGAGGGGGTTATTTCGACAACTTTTAGCAAGTCACCATGTTGACTAACACCTTCCTGAAGCAGGATAGTAATAGAATCACCAATTTGTTTAATACTGTTCTGATCCAAGCCAACAACGCCCACATCGTACTCTTCGGTTTCGTAATGGAGCACAAAAGTTCCTTCACCCAATCCTCCGAGAGTTTCAAGTTTAAATACAAAGTGCAATCCTGCGATAGTCCTATAGAGATGAATATCTTCACCATTTTCACATACTATCTCATAACTACCAGCTTCTGATATAGAGAGAGATTCGTCGCCTGAATTTACTCTATGAAATTTATCAAGATTCATATTTGTATTATTAATTACAACAACTTATCGCACCTCCCACCCGAGCTCACTTGCAGCCTGGTTTACGCGATCCATGATTGTGTTCACCTCGCTGTCGGTGAGCGTTTTTGCGTGTGATTGGAATACTAGACGGAACGCGTACGAAGTTCGACCTTCTTTCTCGAACTCGTCGAACAGGTCGAGGCGAACGCACAATTCGCTGGCTTCGGTTTTAATTGTTTCTGCGACTTGTTCGGTCGTGATTTCACTTTGCACCCACAAGGCGATGTCGCGGGCGACGGCTGGATATGGTGATACGGGTCGGTAGGTCTTGTCTTCGCTTTTTACAAATGGCTCGTAGGCGCTTGGCGTCTCCAGGCTTTCAATCGTCTCGTCAAAGTTTACTTCAGCCACGCCCTTTTCAATATTCCAGTCAATGTCTTTACCAAGCGTCTCTGCGACCGCAGCTAGCGCCGCCTGCAGCGTCGCGTCGTCCTTTGGTGTGTAGCCACTCCCCTTACTGCGCACACCAACACACAGCGACATGTGCTCACCAACATTTTCTTCACCAGCCTCAAACACCGTACCGATTTCAAAAATCTTAATAATAGGCATGCCCAACAAATCACCATGGGCGTAGTTTGCGTCGAGAGCGGCGTTCATGTTTTTACTCAGTCCACTACGGACGTATGATTTGTCGCTGGCCAGGGCGTTCTGCAACTGGATCTTGTCTTTCTTTTGAAAGCTCGAGGTTACCACTTCAGACAAACCGACTTTCAACAAAGTCTGACGAACCGCCTCGCTGTAGTATTGTCGTTTGTTGACCACCGCCGCAGACGACGTGTCTGGAGCGACTGACGTAATGTTGTCGAGTCCATGCAAGCGTCCAATCTCTTCGATGAAATCTACTTCGATATTTAAATCTGTCCGTTCAAAAGGACCAACAGCTGTGAACGTTCCGTTTTTGTCCAGTGAGTCAGCCTCGAGAGACGCGCCAAGCAACAGGCAGTACGCGACCATTTCTTCTTTCGTCAGGGCGAGTCCGAGCAGCGCATTAGCGCGTTCCGGATTCACCTTCACCGCTGGGTTCGGTTTGGTTTCGTGGTACTGGTCGATTGTGCCGACACACTCGCCGCCGGCGATGTCTTTGATTAGTTTGATGATTTCGTACTGACCAAATGGCGGCAGTTCGCGCGAACATTCGTTCTCGAATCGTTTCGACGCGTCGATGACGATACCCAGTCGACGAGCCGTCTTGCGCGTGACCGTCGGGTCAAAGTGCGCCGCCTCGATAATGATGTTCGTGCTGCCTGCATGCACGCCTGCGAACTGTCCACCCTTTACACCAGCCAGGCCAATCGGTGTGTTTGATGATTCGTCTACAATCAAAAGTTCCGTTCCTTTACATTCGACAATACGCTCTTCGTCTTTCCCGCCTTCGGCCAACAAGCTGACAGTCTCGCCTTCTTCACCGAACCTGACACCGAACTGCCATTTACCATCTACCTGCGGGAACAGATCCGCGTCGTAAGCGTGCAGCGGCTGTCCGATTGCGTACATCACATAGTTTGTCGCGTCGACGATATTGTTGATACTGCGCTGCCCCAGTGACTCAAGTCTCTCCTTCAACCATCCAGGAGACTCTTTGACTTTTATTCCTGTAATGAGCGACGCCGTGAATCGCGGACAAGCTGCAGTGTCTGCGATGTTGACCTGGATCTTGTCTGTAGTGTCCAGGCTCGGTGGCGCTGCCAGCGGGTCATAGTGCAGGCCGACACCAAGGATCGTCGCGATCTCGCGCGCGATTCCTCGGTGACACAAACAGTCCGAAGAGCGGTTCGGTAATACGTCTACATCAATCACAGTATGTTCCCCCACTTGCTCAACTCCTTCTATTTCAAAAGCGTGCGCAGTTAATAGCGCGTCGACTTCAGCCGTCTCCGGCATTGCCTCACCCACATAGTCTTTCAGCCAGTTGTAGTTTACTTTCATATCAAATATTATCTAAAACTGATTAACAAACCGCAGGTCGCCGGTGTAGTAGTCGCGGATATCTTCGATTCCGTATTTCATCACTCCCAAGCGATCAATTCCCATTCCAAATGCGTAGCCAGTGAACTCGTTGGCATCGACACCACTGTTTGTGAGCACGTTTGGATGTACCATGCCCGCTCCCATAACTTCGATCCATTTGCCGACATGGCGACTCTCGCCCTCGAGCAGGCGCATGTCCACCTCGACTCCTGGCTCAACAAACGGAAAGAAGCTGGGGCGAAACCGCACCTCCGTCTTGCCGTCAAAAAACTTTGAAAAGAAGTGTTCAAGCGTACCCTTCAGGTGACCAAGATGTACTCCTTTACCAACATGCAGTCCTTCCAGTTGATAGAACTGCGCCTCGTGCGTCGCGTCGGTAGCTTCGTTGCGAAAGACCTTGCCTGGAACGATGATTTTGCATGGCGCGCCGTTCTCTTCCATATAGCGTGCCTGCACTGGGCTGGTTTGAGTACGCAAAACTGTGGGCTCACTCACGTCCTTTCCTTTGAACCAAAATGTGTCCTGCATGTCTCTGCTGGGATGGTCTTTAGGGACATTCAGTTGGTCGAAGTTGTAGTGTTCGGTTTCAGCCTCTGGCCCTTCTGCAAAGACAAAGCCGATCTCGGCAAAGATACTGTTGATTTCTGAGATCATCTGCGTCAGCGGATGCTGGTGTCCGGGTGTTTCTTTCATGAAGTTTCTAGTGTAGCACGGGGTTAATTTTCTTCAATTTCTGTTATTAATTCAAAATAATATCCATCACGCTTGATGTAAATGATGTCGTTTTGCATTACGACTGTAAAGTCTTGCCCAGGCAAAAGTTCTTGAGTGTTCTGCCAAGCGCGGTCGTCGATTTCTGTCACGTATAAACCATTCTCGAGATGAAGCAAAACCAGGTCGGCCGACCCTGGAAAAAAATCGTAATAGTAGACGTCTTGCTGCAAGTGATCGAGTTTGATGCTGGTGCGGCAAGTTCTGTCGTCCAAGGTAAACAAAGCAGACGAGGTAGACGTGGTCGCTAGGTCGAGAGAGATCTGCTGCGCGATGTGCGAACCGTAGCGCTCGCTGGTGCTGGCGATACTTGAACTACTAACGCAGAAGTAATACGGCACGTCACTCTCGCTCCCCTGCCACTGTGCGTACAATTCCCAGCCGAGGTCGACCAGTCTCACATCACCTTGTTCAAACCTGGGTGCGGTCGTGGTTGACGTTGTTGCGGCGTCACCTGACAGTGTCGGTTTAGCAAATTGAAAGCGCGCCTCTGGTTCATTGTCCGCAAAGACCGACACAACGTCCGCGGTCGAACTGGCAAATATAGCCTGAACAAAAGCGTACTCGGGGTTTAGTTCAAGTTGTGTGATGTCCGTACTGGTCGAAAAGAGTGCCAGTTCAGTACTAGTAGCATTTTTAAATATAGAGGCTTCGGCGCCTGTTGTTGCCACAAAATAAACAGCCACGCCAGCATCGTTTTGATACCGGGTAATGGGGCGAAGTCTGGGTGTAACAGGCACGTTAAACGCCGAGACTTCTGTAACAATGTAAGGGTCGACCGGCAATTCTTTGACCCAAGTATGCAGGCCGGCCGACTGTACGACAATCCGATGCTGCCCAATAGCAGTGTTCTGCAAGTAGTACGCGCTTTGGAACAGACGCGGTCGGTCGTACTGCTCTTCGTCTATATAAACTTCGACGTCGGTATTTTCAGTATCAATATAGATACCGCCGGTCGTGACAATGCTGGTTTCATCATTCTCAAAACTAAGTCGATAGCCAGTTGTATAGAAAATAACTGCTGGCAGCGCACACACAAAAATCAACACCAGCACCCAAAAAAACCGCGAGCGCCGTTGTTGAGTCAAACCTTTAATCTGTGGTTCTTCGGGCATAGTTACTACGATTGTACACGCTTAGGTGTCACCCAAAAACCCATGTAGCGGCCAAACATCAGTCTAGTCTGAGCGTCGAGTCCAGGGATGGCACTAAACACGATCATCGTCATTGGCACCATGATCCACTGCAATGCCATCACAACGTAACGAAAGCGACTGTGTCCTTCTGGTCGTGGCGGTGTAAGTGAGAGTGAGATCACCGCTGAGATAACCAATCCGACCATAGCTACAGTCAGCATATTCCGCACCAAAATCGGTAGTTCGTAGGACAACACTGTCTCGTGAAATTCACGCGTCCCCAAGAAAATCGGAGCCCAACCGAGAATGAAGAGCATGATCGGGTTCGTCACCAGCGACCAATATCCTTCACCCTGAAGCAAGGCGATACCCCAACGCTTGCGCAGTGGGATCGATTTGTTCTTAGTGAAATGATAAACGATGTAACACCAGTTCTCTACACCATAAGTCCAGCGGCGGTGCTGCTTGTAGATATTAACGATAGTCCCCCACAACGTTGGTGCTGTGGTGGCGTCCATCGCTATCGGGTAAGAAATCGGCACGATGTCGAAGTTACCGTCGTTCGCCAACAGCAAGTTCCAATAGATACGCGAGTCTTCACTAACTACATTCGCTTGCCCATAACCGATTTCATACAACGCCTGATAACTCACCGAGTGTGAAGAAAAAGTGGCCGCCTTGTCTGGCCGCTCCTGCATAATCATTTGCCAAAAGGTACTAGACATTGCCATCACCCGAGACAAGGCTGGTGCTTCCCACAAGTTATTGGTGAACAGAGGCACCGGCTGGTACGCACTTTTGTACGGCTGCTCGGCAGTCATAAAGTGCCAAATGAGACAATTGAAATAGTCCGGGTATATCACTGTGTCGACATCAAAAATAGAAGTGAGGATTTTCTTGTGGCTAATCTGTTCTTTTTCGATTACAGCTTTGTGCACCTGATGAAGCGCGTAGTGAACGTTTGAACCCTTCCCAGCGATCTCCCCCGAAGTATCCGCAGGATGGACCGAGGCGACCACGTATCCAAACTTGTCAGCGTACAACGCTTCCATTTCACGCGCGAGTTCTGCCTGCTCTTTCCCAGCTCGCTCTTCAGCAGCAATCACTACGATCAATTTTTTTGGATCGTACCTTGCATCCAGCAAACCCTGAAGTGCCGCCACCAACACTTCGCGTGGCTCTTTATAAAAAGGAAATACAACCAGGTGGTAATAGTCATCGTAGTCAAACCGTTTGATCAGGTGCTCCCAATCCAAGCTCATGTGATGCTTTAAACGTTTCCAGTTGTATCGCACGTGATACGAAAGAAAGATGGTCTTCAGAACCCAGTAGATGGAGAAAGCAATAATGAAATAGGCCGCAAAGAAAGACCAGTAGATTGAGGCAAGCACAATCCCAATCAAAGCCGACCACGAAGCGACTCCGGGTACAATCTCCAAAAAGCGATAGAACCGGGCATCTTTGCCTTTCAGCTCATTTGCTCTACCCACTTTAAAATCTGCCCGACGGGCATACGGCAACAAATCCTCCTGGGGTATCTCACTCATAACTAATACGAGCGAGTATAGCTTTATTTTGCTTGGAAATAAAGCTTTTAATTCAACGTGAGCCCATACTATTGGGACTCTTACTTGAGCCACCTGTCAGGCTCGAACTGACGACCTACGCGTTACAAATGCGTTGCTCTACCAACTGAGCTAAGGTGGCTTATTTAGTTTTCTTCACGCATCAAATATAAGTACCTAGCATTTGTAATATTACAAATGGTTCAACAGTCTCCCAGACTGTCTCACCTCTACCAACTGAGCTAAGGTGGCTTTTATTTGGTGCATGAATAGTACCAAATATTTATTTTTTAGCTAGTGCTTAATCCTGCAAAAACCCTCCAGCCTGATGTTCCCATAGCTTGGCGTAGAGACCGCCGCCTGCAGCCAGTTCGTCGTGCGAACCATCCTCGATGATTTGTCCGTTTTCAAATACAAGAATCCTGTCCATCTTGCGTAGTGTTGATAAGCGGTGAGCGACAGCGATCACAGTCTTGCCTTCCATCAGTTCTTCTAGAGCTGCTTGGATAGCCACTTCACTTTCACTATCGAGGGCGCTGGTCGCTTCGTCCAAAACAAGCAATGGTGCTTCTTTCAACATCGCGCGTGCGATGGCGACACGTTGTTTTTGTCCACCGGATAACTTCACTCCACGTTCACCAACCAGCGTGTTGTATTTTTCTGGTAACTGGTCGATGAACTCGTGTGCTTGGGCTCGTGTCGCAGCCAGGATCATTTCTTCTTCTGTAGCATCCGGCTTGCCGTACAGGATGTTCTCGCGGATGGTGCGGTGGAACAACATCGGCTCCTGCGGCACCAGGGCAATGTTTTGTCGCAGACTGTCCTGTGTCACCTGCGCGATGTTCTGACCATCGATCATAATCTGTCCATACTGAATGTCGTGCTGACGCAGCAACAGAGAAACAAAGGTGGACTTCCCTGCACCAGATGGTCCAACCAGACCCACGCGCTCGCCTGGTTTGATATTGAGTGATAGTCGTTTGAAGATATCTTCCTCCTGGTACGCGAAAGTAACAGCTTGCCAGGTGATGGAGCCGGTTGGGACGGAGAGGTTGGCGGCGGAGGGATGGTCGGTGATTTCGTGGTTGATGAGGATATCTTGGAGGCCTTCTTCCATTTCTCCAAAAGCTTGGGAAAACGCGTCGAACGTTTTTCCAATTGTGGTCAAGTTGTAAGCAACTTGAGTAACTAGTGTCAAAATTAATACCAATTCACCAGTTGTAGCCGTACCATTCTGCCAACTTTCTACTAAGATGTAGAACATCGCACTCGTTGCGGCAAACAAAATTGCTGAGTTTACCAACCTTGTTTTCTCAGAATATTTCCAAGTTCGTTCATGCTCTATCTTTCGTTTTGTAGTCAGCTCTTCTAAATCTAGTATCTCTTGACGCAAGCGAACATATTGTCTAGCAGCTTGAACGTTACTCAGCACGTCAGCAGTCCTGCCAGTTAACTTAGTTCGAGCTGCCGCATGCTTGCGAGACAATCGTCTTTTTTCCGGCGAAAGTTTTGCATTCAACACAACCATTACCGCTACCAACACCAAAAAAATGCCCGCTACTTGCACGTTGACCGTTAGCATAAAAATAAAAGCGACCAAAAATGAAGTGAAGTTGCCTAGAATACTCCAAAAGAAATCAGGGATTATTTGACCAAAACCACCAATCACATTTCCGAACTTGGTGAGAATGGAACCAGAAAATCTGTTAGAGAAATAAAAGTGACTATGGTTCAGTGTGTGTGCAGCCAACACATCAGAGCAACGTTTCATTGTCGGTGTCAGATATCTCATTCCTGTCACTGAAGATAATCGAAACAGTATTTGCACAATGAAAATAGCTAGCGGATACAGCAGGGCATAAAATACGACGGTATCTGATTGGCCTGCCTCAGCCGCATCCACAATTAACTTAAACAAGTAACTAAGGCTCTGGTTAATTACTGACGCTCCAACAACAATGAGTACCGTCAGGATAAAGTACAATTTGTAAGGCTGACTGACATACTGCAAAAAAGCCCAGGGCGTATTAGGAATATCTCCAGTATATGTGTTTTCTTGCTTTTCCATAGAGTGTGTCTACTAGTTTGTAGACGGGTGGGAGACTAAAACCTTTCTTCTAATTTTTGTTTGTTGAGTTTGCGTTTTTGGGCTGCGGTTAGGGCTGTCTCGGTTTTGTGTTCGTACATCTTGGATAAGTGACTGTCGTTATGCACAACTGTCAGCGGTGTCTGGGTAGCATGACGCAGGAGTGCGGTCATAACTGCGTTGTCTGCAGTGCCAGTTTTTGAGCTTGCGTGTGTGAGCCTGCTGCGCGAGAAACTCTGCAACTTGCCAAGTATCGACCCACCGTAATCTAAGGCCCTGTCAGCGTGATTTCGCACGCCATTGAGGTACAGTCTTTCACCATGCTGTTTTTCCAGCATGACTAATCGAAAAGCAAAAACAAAAAGCGCCGTGGTGGCGCCAAATGTGACTGCTGATAGCAGTAGCGTCTCCATTCCTCTATTCTACTTCACTGACACGCGGTTAATTTGAGCGATGTTGATATTCTCGCCAAACTTTTGAATGCCTCCTGAGACCATTTCTGCGATAGTCGTTTCCGGGTTCTTGATAAAGTCTTGTTCCATCAAAATCTGATCTTTGAAGTATGCGTTGACCTTGCCTTCCATGATCTTTTCGTGCATATCTTCCGGCTTGCCTTCTAGCTCTGGAGCAAAAACTTCTTTAGCTTTCTCCAGCGCATCTTCTGGCATTTCATCTCGATTGATGAACTTAGGGTCTGTTCCAGCTACTTGCAAAGCAATGTCTTTTGCCAGGGCAACAAATTCTTCGTTCTTTGACACAAAGTCAGTCTCACAAACAAGCAACACCGTCGCTGCGACTTCGTTGGTGTTGTGTACGTATACACCAACAGCGCCAGCGCCGAATTCTCGGTCAGATTTTTTCTCAGCTGCTTCGCTTCGCTTCTTCTTTAGGATGATGACAGCTTTGTCCATGTCTCCTTCTGCTTCAACCAATGCCTTCTTGCATTGCATGACTGAGATTCCAGTCTTCTCTCGTAGTTCTTTTAATTGTGCTGATGAGGTTTCCATAATGATTCAATCTTCAAACTAAATAACAATATTATCGCGGTCAGTATACCGCGGGCCGGACTAATTCCGAAGTCGCAAACTATGCGCGCGGGCGTCGTGCTGGTGCTGCTTTTTCAGCTGCTGGCTTTGGGACGAATGCTGCCTTTCCTTCGTTGTATGCAGCTACTAGTTCGTCCATTACAAGAGAGACACTTGAAGTAAGTGAGTCGTTGGCAACGATTGGGTGAGCGATCAATGACGCGTCACTGTCAGTTCCAAGCAAGGCCATCACTGGGATGTTCTTATCTTGTGCCTCAGAGACTGCGATGTGGTCGTGCCGTGGGTCAACTACTATCATAAGTTCTGGCAATTTTGGAAGTGACACAATTCCACCAAAGTTGAACTCTAGCTTGTCTGCCTCACGTCCGATAACCACTCGCTCTTTTTTGGTGTACTTTCGGTCTAGTTCTCCGCTAGCTTTTTCAGCTGTTAGAACCTCAAGACGATTGATTCGCTTTTTGATTTCTGTGTAGTTAGTCATCATTCCACCGATCCAACGGTTTGTGACGTACGCAACTTCAGCTTTTTGTGCAGCAGCGTGTACGATTTTGCTAGCTTCGTCTTTTGTTCCAACGAACATGACAACGCGGCCGTTCATACCGGCTTCTTTAATAGTTTCTTTGGCAGCTTTGATTGACGTCTCAGTTTTAGACAAGTCAATAACATCACTACCGTCTTTGGTAGCGTAGAGATACGAAGACACCGTTGGGTGACGTCGAGCTTTCTTAAAGCCGAAGTGTGCGCCCGCTTCAAACAGACGACTTACCAGATTTTTGTCTGACATATTTAAATATGTTTATGGTGATAACACCAAGCTGCCGGTTAAAATGATAAAGCTAGAATACGTGGATCCATCGAGGGGCGCCGGGGCGAAAATTTAGTGTAAAAATTTTCGCCCCTTAACGCACACGAGCCACAGACAGCTACGGTGCCTGGAGACATACGGTACAAGTACCGAAATGTGGCAGTACATTACTATGAAAAGGTTTATTCTGCAACGCCATCAGCACCAAAAGATGATAGCGCGTCGACAATCGGTTTCAAGTCCCCTGCCAAAGTTGCTTCGATCGTGTGCCATGACTGCTTGATGCGGTGGTCGGTGATGCGGTTTTGCGGGAAGTTGTAAGTACGGATTTTTTCGCTACGATCACCGGTTCCGATCTGACCCTTTCTTACAGCGGCGTGTTTTTTGGCTTCTTCTTCTTCGTGAAGCGCTTCCAGTTTGGCAGTCAACATTTCCATCGCCTTGAGCCGGTTCTTTAGTTGAGAACGATCGTTCTCACAACGCACGTCGATACCAGTTGGACGATGAACCAGGCGAACGGCTGTTTCAACCTTGTTGACGTTCTGTCCGCCAGCACCGCCAGCGCGCGAGAACTCCATGTCAATGTCTTGTGGGTTAATTTCCACTTTCGGTTTTTTACGCATCGGCAAAACTGCCACCGACGCAGTCGAGGTATGGATCCGGCCCTGTTTCTCTGTGGCCGGCACTCGCTGCACTCGGTGCACACCAGTTTCATATTGAAGGTGTTCGTACACGTCAGGGTGCAAAAACTCGAAAGAGGCTTCTTTGTATCCACCAGCTTCGTTCATGCTGGTGTTGTTAATTAGTGTCTGCCACCCATTGGTAGCGGCGTATGCCTGATACATCTGCGCCAGTTCTCCTGCGAACAATGAGGCCTCGTCTCCTCCGGCACCTGCTCGCACTTCAATCATCACACCGTATGGTTTTTCGTCTTCTACTCTACTAGCCTCGATTATGCGATCCATCTCGTCGAACTGGTCCTGCAGCTGTTTGGTAAGCTGGGCGATTTCTTCTTGCGCTAGTTCGGCCATCTCAGGGTCGCTGTCAGCCAGCTCTTGTGCCTCGGTTAGTTTGACCATCTCACTATCAAACTGCGACGCGAGAAATTGCGTCTTTTGATTTTCCTTAAATTCTGTGAGTTTGTCTTGGTCAAATTCCATATGTTTCAGTATACAAGAAAACGCAGCCGGCGATCTTTGGTGCCGGCTGCGTTTTCATCAAAGCTAAGCTTTTTTCTTTCGCCGCTCAGCAGCCGCTGCAGTACGATTTTTGAATCGTTCAACACGCCCTGCGCTGTCCATGACCTTTTCTTGTCCTGTGTAGAAAGGGTGAGAAGTTGAAGAAACATCAACAGTCACAAGCGGGTACTCGTTTCCGTCAGTCCATTTGTCAGTCGCTTCAGTTTCAACAACTGAACCAACCAGCACACGGTCGTTGTTTGATGTATCTTGAAAAATTACCTTTCGGTAGTTATCTGGGTGAATATCTTTTTTCATATTGCAAACACTTCGGCGCACTCAAAAGGAATAGAATAAGCGAGTACACCTACTAGTGGTGCGCGAACTATAGCAAAAAGGGCTGTTTTGGCAAGCGGTCGAAATCTTAATTACTCAAGATCTGGATCTCTTGGGCTAGGCGGGATTTTCGGTTCATTACTTGGTTTCCGTAGAAGGCGTTGGCGGGGTTGTTTGCTCCTCCCCAGCCGGCATAGTAGCGCAGTGCTGCCATACGATCGCCGTTGTATGTGCCGTCGGCGCCGTTGTCACGCATCAGGAGGGCTGTAGCAATAAACGCGTCACGGTTATTGAAAGGGTTCGCGATATCTCCACCGTTGATAGCACGAATGGCGTCAGAACCACGGCTGTAAACATAGCCTCCGGCACCGTCACTAACAATTCCGCCGTAGTATGCCCAGGTAGAAGGGATAAACTGTGAAGGTCCCATAGCTCCACCCCAGCCGACGCGTTGTCCCCCCTGATGAATCGGACACGACACGGTACGAGTCGTTGGGTCAAACCCAAGAATCTCTGCGATTGCCAAAAATACTGGTTCGTCTCGTGTTGGGTGCATCACTGGTCGAGACGAATTACTATCTGTAAACAGGCAACTGCCGAGATTTGAACCAATGTTAGTTTCCTGTTCGAGAATAGCAAGAATCAATGCAGCGTCGACACCAGTTACCTGCGAAGCGTACTTTGCCAAGTCGACTGCCTGCGGCAACGGGATTCCTCCGCCTCCACCAAGAAGTGTGAAGAGCTGGTTACGTAGCTGTGCAGCGGTTTTTTCTTGTGATTTTAAAAGTGCGACATATTCGTTTTCTTCGCCTTTAGTCACGTTGAGGATCTGCGCTTTGGTCCTTTCGCGCTCTTCGATAGTCTTTTTTTCCAACTCTTGGATTCGCTTCATCTCAGCTTCTGTTTCTTTTTTGCTGGCGAGTTGTTCTTTTTGCTCAACTGTGTCGCTACGAATTTCGTGGAGAATTTCAAGAGACTCGTTTAGCGAATCTTTTAATGTATTGAAAGTGGCAACGTCACTAAAGAACTCTGAAAAATTTTGCTTACTCAACACAACCTCGACCAACGTGTGATCTGACTGCAGGGCAGACTTACGCACCAAGTCTGCTAGCGACGCGTGTTGCTTTTGTGTCTTTTCGCTAAGTACATCAAGTACAACTTCTTTGTCGCCGATCTGGTCAGACAGCTGCTCGATGGCAGCAGCTCTGGCCTGAATGCCGAGTTGAGCCTGAGTGATCTCACCTTCAATAATAGAAATGTCACGCTCGATAGATCGACGTTCCAATTTTTTATCTTCAACTAGTCTTTGCTGGGTGAGGATTTGACGCTCGACTTGCATCAACTGATTTTCAATACGACTACGACGCTCCGTCTCGCTTTCTGCAAAAACAGAATACGGAAGAACAAACAATGCGATCAAAAAACAGGCCAACAATTTATGCATGCTGTTAGTATACCAAAACCGGGGGAATTTGCTTTCGCAAATTCCCCCGGTTTTGTCTTCGCTTTATTACTCGGCTGGCTTCTCTTCTGTTTCTGCCCCAGCCTCTGGCGCTTCTCCTTCGGCTCCTTCTTCTGCAACCACTTCTTCTTCGACTTCTTCTTTCTGGACACTGATTACCGCTACTGGGTCTTCAGCTTCTGCATTGTAAGTTACACCTTCAATTTTCGGCAAATCTCCGACAGTAATCTTGTCGTTTTCTGTCGCCAGAGTCGAAACATCAACCGTAATGTCTGAAGGGATGTCACTTGGCCGACAAGTAACTTCAACATCCTGAATAATTCGTGTCACTGTTCCAATACCACCCTTCTCTGCTGGAGCTTCTCCAACGAATTCTAGTGGGATTGATACAGTCATTTCTTTACCTCGCTCGATAGCGTAGAAATCAACATGAACAATCCCTTGTTTAATTGGGTTGAAATCAACTTGCTTGATCAAAACCTCAAGCTCTTCACCTAAACCAGTTAGAGTGATGATCGTTGACTCACCCGCGTCCTTGCGAACTTTATCGAAAGTAAGTTCATCAAGGCTCATTGCAAGTGGTTCTTGCTTTGGACCATAAACTACCGCCGGCACGTGACCAGCTGGTAATGTCCCGCGCCCAGTGGCCGCGTCTCTTTTTGCTACTTCTAGTTTCATAGTCATAGTGCGGTGTAGAGTATCACAATTTCAAGAAAATCAAAGCACTTAGCCTACCGACGGGCGAACAGTCGCAATCGCTCAGCAACAACTCCTTCTAGTGCATCTCGGCCAGCTTTGATATAACGATACGGCGCAACCTCGTCTGGGTTTTCGTTCAGGTAAGCTGCGATTCCGTCACGGTAGGCTTTGCGGATTTCTGTGTTGATATGAACCAATCCGATACCTGCTTCGATCGCTGACCTGAAGTCTTCGTCAGTAATACCAGACCCGCCGTGCAATACCATCGGTACTCCACCAGCCTCACGCAGCTGGGCGATTCGTTCAATATTAAGTCGTGGGTTGTTGCCGTGCTTCATCATGCCGTGCAGGTTACCAACGGCTGGCGCGATCAGATCGACACCGGTCGCTGACACGAACTCGGCCAATTCCTCTGGCACGGTCAACATTTCTTCAGTGATTTCCGCTCCTTCTGGAATACCGTCCAGCATCTTTGACGACATTCCAATGTTGCCCAACTCAGCCTCGACCAAAATATCTCGGTCTTGAGCACGCGCGTATTCAACACATTGCTTTGTAACGATTACGTTTTGATCGTGACCTACCTTGTTACCGTCAAAAATAACAGCGTCGAACCCAGCGTCGATCGCCTCCTTCACTCGTTCGAAAGAATAGGTGTGGTCGGCGTTGGTGTAGATCGGATAGTCGAACTCTTCGCGAATACTTTTAACTAACGCCACCATTTGTTTTACCCCAACAAAGTCTCGCTCACCTTCTGACGCGCCGATAACAACTGGCAAGTCCAGCTCCTTGGCTGCGTTGAAAATCCCCCACAGCTGACTTGAGTCAGAAATATTAAAATGCCCAATCGCAATCTTCTGTTCTTCCGCTTCCTTGATGACTTCTCGCAGTGATTTCATGGTTTAGTTAATTTATCTATACCTGGTAATAGTACCAAAAGCTGCGCCCGCACTTGTTATACTGGGTGCATATGTCACAACAATACGATTTCGTTGCCATCGGCGACATCCTAATAGACGCCTTTATTCAACTTAATGAAGATCAAGCCACAGTTACTAAAGACGAAGAAACTGGACGAAAGACTCTTTCAATGGAGTTTGGTAGCAAGCTTCCCTACGACGATGTTGTAGTTGTACCAGCAGTTGGCAACTCACCAAACGCGGCTACGTCTGCTACTCGCCTAGGTCTAGAGACTGGTCTTGTTAGCCATATCGGAAACGACAAGTTCGGAAAAGAATGTCTACAGGCTCTACGCGATCGTGGCGTGCACACAGACTTTATTAAAATTCACGAAGACAAGAAGACAAACTACCACTACGTATTGCGATACGGACCAGAACGAACGATCCTTATTAACCACGAACATTACCCATACGCATTGCCAGACTTCCCGGTTGCACCGAAGTTCTTCTACTTCTCTTCTGTAGGTGAGCACGGCATCCCGTACCACCACGAAATTGCCGAGTACGTAAAGAACAACGAGACCAAGCTCGCCTTCCAGCCTGGAACCTTCCAGATCAAAGTTGGAGTTGATGCAATCCGAGACATATACGAAAACTCAGAAATCTTCTTCTGCAACAAAGAAGAGGCACAAGAAATTCTTAAAACAAAAGAACAAGACATCCCAACCCTCGTACGTATGGTGCGAGAACTTGGGCCCACTATCCCAGTTGTAACCGACGGTCCTGGTGGAGCATTCACAGTTGATGCAGACGACCAAGCATGGCACATGCCAATGTACCCGGATCCAGCTGCCCCGGTAGACCGAACTGGTGCCGGGGATGCATTCTCTTCAACTTTCACTTCAGCAATCATCCTAGGGAAAGATCCTGCTGAAGCACTATCATGGGGACCAATCAACTCTATGAGTGTTGTGCAGCACATCGGCGCCCAAGAAGGACTCCTACCAATGGACGCCCTCCAAAAATTCCTAGCCGATCGACCCGACGACTACGTACCGAGTAAGGTGTAGGAATTCTCTCACTAACAGAAAAACGCCCCACGTTTTCACGAAGGGCGTTTTTTTTATTTTTTAGAACGATCATAGGCGCGCTAGCCTGAACTGTTCGCGTGAACAAGGAGTTGCTCATTCGCAACCCTTCCCACAAGTTGCATATCCGTCGGATGTCCAGCAAACGCCGTCTCGATCGATCCGCCCAACTGCGCGCCAGCCGGTCTGAGGTATTCGATAGCACCAAGTAAATCCAGAGCGCGATGTAGCGCCAGTTCCTTCAGTACAGCTCGCAGCCCTTCTTCGGTTCGAGCACGACGTAGCCAGACATGCTGATCGACAACACCATGCCATCTTGCATATGGCCACAACCACAACCTACCCATAGAACGGGCCGTTGCAATTCGCCTCAGATCATCGTTGCTTTCTAAAGAAACGCGAACTGTAATGCGTTCAGTTTTTGGATATTGAACCGAAACTGAGATGTTCAGTGGCTCAGATCCCGGTGTCCAAGTCAGAGTTTTTCTGCCCTCCAAAAAAGAGACTTTTTCAGAGACGGTGTAAACAGGCATATCTCGATTCTGCTCCAAAACGCTCTCTAAAGAGTCCCAGTGCAGCACTCCACCGTTTTCATAGGGCAATCCGTTTTTGCCGACCTCGATTTCAACACCTGACGCTCGGAGCAAATGCAATACGCCAAAGAGATGTTCAGGAATCAGCACACGGCGATTGCGGTCTCTGACATAGAGAGATCGAAACAGAAGACTAAAACACCCCATCTTCAGCGTATCCAGACTCACACTGGCGTCACCACAACGCCACCAGACGCCGGGCGTTTCTACCCGACGTAAAGTAACTTTTGCTTGCATCCCCCAGTGGTTTCTACCAACAATTTCAGCAATTAACGTCATATGACGATCTCCCTCTTCCAGATTTTACGCTCTAAAGGAAACACTAACAACTTAATTTAAAATTGCAACAGAAACGCCTAGCTTCTTTATATATTAAAAAAATAAAGATAAAAGAAAAACCCCCGCACGTATGCACGGGAGCTTTTTGAAGCAGATACTTTACTCCGTTATTTGGCGAAAAACGCTTGTACTTGTCGCTTTTCACCTTGAGGGCAGTAGTACAAAGCCGAATTGCGATCGTAGATCATGTGAGTGACCGCTTCCGTTGGCGTGAGCAACGGGAAACCCAGACTTGGATTTATGTCCGCCGGCGAGGGATCGGATCTGTACGAAACCCGCAATGTACCTGATGGTGTTGTTGCGAGATTGACATTGTGCCCGTTGCACGGAACAGTCACTGAAGGATAGGCCACAGTTCGTGCAGCCTGACCGTAGGTTGCCGCTGGCGCCGGTGTGTAAACCGAAGCTTGGGCAGATGGTCGGACTCCCCAGACGGCTGCCTGCTGCTGGGCACCCTGCCAACTTGCAGTCGGCTGAGCGGGAGCATGAGCCGCCGCGGACGTGCCATAGTCGTACGTCGTTCCAAATCCTGCAGATGATACTGTCGGGATTGCAGCGGCGTAAGAGTTGGTAGCAGCGTAAGTCGGCGACGCCGACTGGTAGGTTGGCGTTGCGTAGGTGTAAGTCTGACTCGCCGGAGGCTTGCTGACATAAGAAACGGCTTGCCCAGCGCTGTAAGCCGAAGCTGACGTTCCGGAAGTCACCGAGTACGTAGGCTGAGCATACGCGATACGGGCTGGTGGTGGCGCGGGCACGTACGCTGACTGCGACGGTGCCGAGGTCCACACTGGCGCTGCCGCGACGGTGTTACTGCGTTGAACAACCTGCGCGTTACTGGACCGCGTCAGGTGACCAGTCTCAACAACTCCGTTTACTCGTGTTACGCGTACTGGGTACGCATAATCTGCAGTCCCGACGTAAACCGGAACGATGGAGTATCCCCAGTAAGAATCGACTCGGTGTGAATCCCAGACGCCATTGGCGCGTTGGGTTTCAAGCGAATTAACACGCGCGCCGCCGGAAATCGATACGTTGACAATTTGCGTAGACTGCTCGACGAGCCTTGAACCGTTACCAGACCAGCTGGCCGTCGGTGCAGCACGCTCTGCTTTTTCGCAGGCTTGCCAATCAGAATCGCTTGCAGAAGCCAAGCCCGAAAACCCGACAGCCGAAAATAATCCGATTGCGATAGAAAGAACTCCCGAACGAATCCGGGTAAGAACATAATTCATGGTAGTCACTCCTTCAAATTTTGGCGAAACGCCGTGACCCTACTATTAAAGACCGTGAACTGTAATAAGTCAACCTGTTTTGGTTCTATTTGTAGACACAGACTTCCCCTGTTCCATTCAATCTCACAACATCCTTCGCGGCCTCGTGGGCGGAATTTCCTTCACCGAAATAAATGTCGATCAATAGTGACTCGTCGTGGCCGTTGGTAACGCCAATTGTGTCGGTGATTTTATATAAATTGCCAGTTGGGCCGCCGACCCGCAGCAGCGTACCTGGCGCTAGTGTATTGGAAGCGGCGGTGCCGGGTCGATCTGGAAAGTTGGGGTCGTACGCAACCAGACATTCGCCATGCGCGTCTAGTGGGCATGGCAGGTTGATGTGTACGTTTACCTTCCCGTCGCCATCGCTATCCCACAAACCGATAACGCCAAAGCGCTCGGTGATACCCATCCATTGCACTACAAACAACCGCAGGAAGTCGAAAGGCAAAATATCCCCCGCTGCTTTTACATAGTCTGTGTCGATCGGTGTGAAGTAGCCGGTCAAAGTCGCTGGCCTGATCTCGCAGCTGTTGGCCTGTACACTTGTAGTTGTGACATACACAGCTACCGCGACTGAAAAAGCCACGCCCACGTATAACATCCATCGTGTTTGTATCTGCTGCATAAAGTTAGAGTGCATCAGTCGAGGTCGCCAGCGTTAGTTCGGGTTCAACTGCTTCTTCTGTCGCAGGCACCTCTATCGGGTCTAGTTCTATTAAAACTTCATCATTAACTTTTTCCTCCAACTCTCGCTCCTCAATAGCCTCACCCAAGCTGGTCGTTTGGTCGACACCCATAAGTTCAATCATCTCTAGAGAGAAGCGTGGCTGCGGCTGGCTAGCCACAACCGTTTGAGATGTAGTAGTTGCAACGGGCTCTGAAGTACTGGCGAGCGATTGTGTGTCGACAGGCAGAGTCGTTAAAGCTGTGGTGGTTGCAAACATAGCTTCGACCAGCGTCGTGGTTGCCACTACAAATGCATCTATGGGCGAAGTAGTCGTACCGTTGGCAGCATCAACCGATTTAACTTCTTCTGTTGTGGAAGCGGTTGTGGTGACGATCTTTTGTGATGTTGTGCTGACGAACGCCAAAACTCGCTCGTCGGGATTTTCAATAAAATTGATCAGCCCAGCATCAAGCTCCGGTCTTTCTCCGATGGTGTAAATAGAGGTTCCAAGTATTCCTGCAGCTTCCGCGTAGTTTCGAGATCGCTCAAATGATTCTGGGTAGTGACCCCAATCGTCCACCTCGCGTTCGCTGTCGAGCCAACCAATTCCCACCATGACGCGATCGGCAATGTCTGGCGCCATCTGCTGCCAAGCATCGACTTCCCGTTCCCAAATACCTTGGGTCGAGCTGTATTGCATGACGTGAATAACGTCGAGCAAATCACGTCTCAGCCAGGTCGTTGGATCTTGCTGGTAATGAAACGAGGTAGCGTCGAAAACTAGACGAGGACTGTATGTTGCCTGGGTTCGCATTTCGTATATTTCAGTTTTACTATCCTCAATCGGAGTTGTAATGAACGGGTTGTCGGGAGTCGCCTCGTACCACTCACGGAACCACTGTGGCGTCTCACCTTCCCAAGTTACCTCTGTTGTAGTGGCATTCAGATCACCCCAGCGCCCGCCAGCATAGCTGTACAGCAATGGAAAGACGGCCGCTGACAATTGATAGTCTTTGCTGGTAGACGCACTGACAGAATCAATCGCTGTCGAGATAATCTCAACTGTGTCTGTGATGCAGGCGGTCTTTTCTTCATCTGCCATTTCCCAACCAGGGAAACGAATATAGTCGAGTTCGATCCCAGCAAGCTGAGGATAGAGCTCCAGTACGGCTGTTACCCATGTCTGCTGCGCCTCACGTTCTTCTTCCTCGCACAGGTCAACCCAGATGGCTTCTTCAACCCACTGGTCTTCTGTCAATCTTTTTCCGTTGACGATCCAGGCATGGACGTCGACATCCTCGGACGAGAACAAGTCGAGGGCAGCTGCAAAGTCATTATGGTTTCCTACTCCTCCACCGATCAACTCGCCAGACTCGTCGAACATCGCTGGGAAGCGCAGATAGACTTCGGTTAGACCAAGTGCCTTGGCGGTTTCAAAAGTTTCGGCCAAAGGTGAGTTTGGATCAAGACTGTCCGTAGTCGACGCCGTTGTAGACGCGGCGGTAGTGGAACTGGTGCTAGTAGATGCTGTCAGCGAGCCTGTCTCTGTCGTGGTCGCAATATTTAAATCTTGCTCAACACTAGATGTCGCAGTCGAAGTAGCTACAGCTAAACTGGTGGTCGACACCTCTGACACTGTCGAGGTAGCGAAGGATGCGGTTGTGGTCGCAGTAGTACTTGAATATTCTGTGATCACAACTACCTCGGGCACAGTCGACGCAATAGCCGTCGCCTCCAGCCACGCACCGCGTTCAGCTGCAAATAATTGCACTGGTAACAAAACAAAGAATAATAGAGTGGGTAATGTGTATTTCATCGTACTGCGCTGATGTCGTTCTGAATAAATCTTCTACGAGAGAAAATGCCCTTACCTTTTAATAATAAGGCATGGATAACAATATAATTGGTCTGCTGTGGAGAATTACTCTACTACCCGCTTGCCGGCTGCGACGATACTGTCGACACCCATGCCGTAGTGTTTAACCAATTCGTCTGGTTCTCCTGATTGACCGAACTGGTCGTCAACACCGATACGTGCGATGCGAGTTGGGTTGATCTCGGCGAGAGCTTCACACACTGCGCTACCCATACCACCAGCGATCTGATGTTCTTCAACTGTTACCAAAGCGTCGTGTTCGGCGGCAAACACATCGAGAGCTTGTACGTCTAGCGGTTTGATAGTTGCCAAGTGCAGCACTGACACGCCGATTCCTTGTGTCTGCAGTTCGTGCGCGGCCATTAGTGAGTTGTATAAAAGTGAGCCGGTAGAAATGATTCCGACCTTTTTCTCTAAAGATTCATCACGGCTGAACATGCGCTGTGCTTTACCAATTTCAAATGGCGTGTCTTTGGTAGTGACAACTGGCGTTGCACTCCTACCTAGTCGGAAGTAAACCGGCCCTTCGTACTCTGCTGCAGCCAGAGTCACTTTCCTAGCCTCTTCGGCATCTGCTGGCGCCAGTACTACCATGTTTGGAACAACCCGCATGATGGCAATATCCTCGATTGCCTGATGAGTTGCTCCATCAGGACCAACTGAAACACCAGCATGAGCACCAACAATTTTTACATTAGCGTCGTTGTAAGCAACTGTGGTACGGATCTGCTCCCAGTTGCGCCCAGGCGAAAACATCGCATAAGAAGAGATGAAGGGAATCTTCCCCATCGCTGACATACCAGAAGCAACGGAGGCAAGATTTTGCTCAGCTACGCCAATCTGCACAAACCGGTTGGGGAATTTCTCAGCAAAGTGATGCGTGCGCGTTGACTCGGTCAAATCGCAACAAAGGGCGACCACGTTTTTGTCGCGCTTGCCAGCCTCTAGGAGACCTTCGCCATACCCGTTTCGGGTGGGAGATTTTTCTACTTCTCCCCCAGTTCTTATTGCTTCGTGAATGTGGTCTGCAAACATACTATGCGTGATTATCTTTATCGATCAAACCTGCCAGAGTGCGCAGCTTCTCGAGCGCTACCTTTGACTGCTCACTCTTTGGAACCCGGTCTTCAGGACCTTTACCTGGAGGATTGCCGTGCCATCGGAAATCTCTTTCAAATACATCTACCCCCTTACTACCGATAGTATGCGCAATGATAACTGACGGCTTGCTGTATACCGCCTGCGCTTTGCCAATCGCGTCGTTGAGGCCGCGCATGCTGTGACCATCGACTTCTTGGACGTCGAATCCAAACGCTTCCCATTTATCAGCCAGTGGCTCTAGTGGCATCACGTCTTGGGTGTAGCCGTCGATTTGGAATCCGTTACGGTCGACAATGACAATAAGATTGTGAAGTTTTTCTTTACCAGCTAGCATCGCTGCTTCCCAGATCTGTCCTTCGTTCAATTCCCCGTCTCCTGTCAAACAGTAGAAAAACTTCGACGTGTACGGGTTGTCCATTCGTTCGGCGATAGCCATTCCAACTGCTTGTGACAGCCCTGACCCTAGTGGCCCAGATGAAGTTTCAACACCCGGCAGAACTTCTTTGTGTGGGTGTCCTTGAAGGCGACCACCAAATTTCCTCAAGGTCATCAATTCTTCTACAGGGAAATAACCCGCATGCGCCAATGTGGCATATAGGACTGGACAGATGTGTCCATTTGACAAGATAACCCGATCTCTTTCTGGCCAATCTGGTTTTTTTGGATCGTGTTTAAGGGTTGAAAAATACAAAAGCGTAAACACATCGGCCATATCGAGCGGACCGGCGGTGTGGCCACTACCAGCCTCGGTGAGCATTTCGATAATACTTTGTCTAATTGTGTTCGCTTGTTTTTCAAGCCGGGTAGCTTCAGATGAGCTGATGTACTTCATATAACAATAAGTATAACGGGTCGACGGACACTTGCCCACCGATTGCTAGTTAATAAGACTGCACAGTTCAGCGTGTGCTGCTTGCGGATCTTCTTGTAGTGTAATTGCTGACCCGACAATAAATCTGTCCGCGCCTGCTTCTTTTAATCTAACAATAGTGTCTTTATTTACACTACCGTCAATAGATATAGTCTTTTCGGGAAAGGCTGTTTTAACGGCTTTAATCTTCTTGAATACCTCTTCGTCAAATGGCTGCTTCATGGCACCGACTTCGCGAATACCCATCAGTTGAACATAGTCTGCGTGCTGAGCATACTCCAAAAGCGTGTCGATCGACGTGTCGCCGTGTGCACTGATCCCAGTAGTTACGTGAGTAAACTCGTGAAAGTTTTTAAAGTTCTCTAGAGTGATTGTTTCAAGATGGAAAATCAACATGTCAGCCCCGGCAGTAATACACTCGACTGCCATAGACAGAGGATCCTCTACCATCAAGTCCACCTCCAGTGAGAACTTGTCGGTGCAGTCTTTAACATCAGCCAAGTTACCTTCTGGGTCGTACGGCCAGGAAAAATTTGGAACAAACTTGCCGTCGACCATGTCGAGATGGATCTCGTGTGAGAACGACAGTCGAGAGAGAGTCTCTCGCACATCGGTATCACTGCTGGGAATAAGGGCTGGGACGACGGGAATCATATATGCAGGTTTCGAGTAAGCTGGTCAAGTTTTTTGTCACGGCGCAGATACTTTTCGTTGGTTGGTCCAGGTAGATGTAGCCAGCTCCAAACATGTTTCTTTGTGTCGTCGATTGAAAGCAGTCGGGCGCCGATCGATAGTACATTAGCATCATTGTGGGTACGACTGAGTAGGACGATGTTTGGCTCGTCGCTATACAAAACCGTCGCGCGTACACCAGGAAATCGATTTGCTAGCATAGCCTCCCCCTGCCCTGACCCGCCGAATATTATGGCGCGATCTTCAGTTGGATTTTTGGCCACAGCGTGCGCTGCTTTGACTATAAAGTCTGGGAAGTCGTCGTCATTGTCGTAAGTGTAGGCACCATAGTCAACAACATCAAAACCTTCGGCCGTCAGCCATTCGCTCACAGCATTTTTGTGGGCGAACCCAGCGTGATCAGTGGCAAGATGAATCTTCATTAAGATTTCATGTGACGCGCTGAAGCAGCAACGTGCTCTACCAGTGTCGATGTGTAACTGGTCTCGTTGTCGTACCAACCTAGAACCTTGACCAAGTTTCCTCCCACCACACGAGTGAATGAAAGGTCAGCGATAGACCCAACCCGTGAACCGATAATGTCACTTGACACAATTGGTTCGTCGGTGGCAGCAAAGATATTCTTCCAACGTGGGTCACCAGCAGCAGCAAGTAGGGCGTTGTTGATTTCTTCAACCGTTGTATCTCGAGAAGCAATGAACGTCACGTCGACGATTGATCCAACTGGTACCGGCACGCGCATAGCCATACCGTCGAACTTACCTTCTAGCTCTGGATGGGCCTTGGTTGTAGCAATTGCAGCACCAGTCGTTGTGGGAATAATATTAAGGGCAGCAGAACGTGATTTACGGAAGTCTCCTTTTGATGGGCCATCGATCAATGACTGAGTCGAGGTGTAAGCATGAACAGTATTGAGGATTGCTTTTTCAATCCCAACAGCTTCCTTCAAAATCGCAATCAATGGACTGGTCGCGTTTGTTGTACAAGAAGCGTTAGAAGAAATATCACAAGTCTTCAGAGATTCTTCGTTTACACCCATGAGCACAGTTGCTCCGTTCACGCCTGAAGCAGCCGGGTCGTCTTTAGCTGGGGCAGAAATCACAACTCGCCGAGCACCAGCATCCAGGTGTTGTTTCGAGTCTGCAAATTTAGAAAAGAAGCCAGTTGACTCTACAACAATGTCGATATTTAGCTCTCGCCATGGCAGCTTACTTGGCTCTCGTTCTGAGACAAATGTGATTTCGTTGTCGCCCACCTTTAACTTGTCGCCGACTACTTCTACTGGAAATGGCGCTCGTCCGTAAACAGAGTCGTATTTCAACAAGTAAGCCAGGTTGTCGAGACTGCCGAGGTCGTTAATTGCAACGACTTCAAAGTCGTCATGCCCAAATGCTGTACGTAAAAACGTACGTCCAATTCTTCCAAATCCGTTGATTGCTACACGAGTCATAAAAATAAATGATAGTTACTTATACCTGCCCTACAGTATACAAGCCAAGATTTTATGTGGCAGGGTTGTTATCCTCATCTTCGTCTCGATCTCTCTTGTAAAACAAGTACCAAAGAGACGCCAACGTTATAAATGGAACTAGAAGTAAGAGAGCCCACATCCAATACGCTGCTTGCCAATACCATTTCGCCAAGGTTGAACTGGTAGCGTTTGCCTCTCCATAGAAATTCACTGGTGTCTCGTAGCGACTGGCAACACGGGCGTCGTAGTCAAACACCTCAACTACGATAGCTGAAGGGCCAGCAAACATGATCGGGGCGATGGTTGCTTCGTACGCTTGTCGATCACTACTTTCACGTAGCAAAAACGAAAACGTATAACCTGAACCGCGCGGGTCGTAAATTGTGGCTACAATAGATTTGAATTGGCCGTCGATGGCTTCAATTGGCAACGAGATCGTAAACGGCTGGGTGCTGTCGAGCTCTAGTTCCTTGTTTGAAAATGCCCAAGTATCGTCTGTCTGAGTTACCGTAAAATCTCTGAGCCGAGGAAAACCTTCGTTTTCAAGAGTGCCTAACTGGGGCTGGTTTTCTTCTGTGGTTATAGTGACTCCTCCTCGACCGTCTTGAGTTGACGATTCACCTTGTCCCGCCGACGCTCCTGTAGAGCCGGCAAAACCACCTCTCGCGGCTGACCTATCAACAACCGCTACTGCCCCAGAAGAAATCTGACCGTTCGGGTTGATCACAAATACTGAATAATAAACACGCGACCATTCGAGCAAAACGTTTTCGTCTCGAACTGTCTCTTGTCGCCCTTCATAGATAACAACGCCGTCATTTATGGATTGTGGGTAGCCAAAGTAATTACGCACTACGCGAACTGTCGCTCCAGGAAAAATGTCAGCCGGCAGTTCATAAGTTATGATGACATCATCTCCTTCCGGCGTGGCATTCAAGCGACTGACATTAGCTGGTGCAAAAGGAACCGAGTCATCCAGAGTTACAAAGGACCCTCGCTCCAGAACCGTCTGACCACCAGAGGGTGTGTAGCCTATAACTTCGTAATAATATTGCGTGGCAGGACTCAGATCATCGAGCCAAACTGAGTGATCGGTTTTGTATTCGTTGCCAACAATATATGCAATCTCATAAGAACTGGTAAGGCCGATTCGCACTTCCACCTGAACGTTACTATTTGTCTCCAGATTCAAAGCGGCGGTAGTAGTTCCAGGTATAACAACACTTGATTCCAAAATTACTCTAGCCTGAGTTGCTTCTCCGATACTCGGCTCAGGATCTGGTGGTATAAAAATATCAAGTGTAGACGTTGCTTCAGGCAAGGACAATATCGAATAGTTAGGAAACCCATCAAAAGCCGCCACTTCATAAAAATAAGTCGTGGACGCCGACAGGCCGGTGTCGTTGTATGCTGTGGCCGTAGTGGTGGCAATAGCGAACCCGTCGCGGAAAACCACATAACCAAACACACCAAAGTTATCAGTCGAGGTCGACCAAGCAAGATTGATCTGGCTACTAGATACTGGCGTGATATTTTCGATAACTGGTGATGACGGGTCGATAGAATCAGTCGCGCCAAAGACTTTTATAGTAAAGTCGCTGGTTCCTTGCGCCCCAACCAACTGCGGCAGTAATAATATTAAAAATAGTGAAGCGAGTCTGATCATAGCGGCAGTGCAGTTACAGTTGTCGTAGCATAATAAACGCCAGTCTCAACATTTGCTCCGCTGGAAATACCCACCCTAAAATGCACTGAAGTTGTCGCTCCTAGGGGATGATTAGATCCAACACCGCGAGCGATCTCAGTTGCACTAGTAGTCAGTCCAGTCCAGCAAGCAAACGCAGTGTCTCCAGTTCCGACACCACAGCTGGCGCCGTTGTCCTTATAAGCGCTGGCGATGTCGTCGCCCTCGGGAGTAAAGCCAAACTCGGCTGTCGCTGCCGGGACTGAGAACGTGAAGTCTGCACTACCGACCTCTGTGTAGTCGGCAATAGAAGCACCGTCCGTTCGCTGCATCGCTGGATCATTTTCCGCTTCGATAGTCAGTTGATACCCGGCTGGGCTGTCGGTCACAACTGTAAAGGTCGTAGAACCATTTGATGTACCGCCAGTTATTCCTGGCAAGTCTACATCCATCACAATCGGACCGCCCCCAGCTAGACTTAAAAAAACTTCTTGCATTTGTTGGTAGCCTGCTTTTAGAGAAAAGTTCGTACTATCCGACGGACCGGTTGCGATCTCACCCACAGTGCTTTCTTGCACATACGAGGCAGAGTTGGAGAGTCCGCCGCCGACATTAATACTGTCGCTTTGCAATTGGTAATTATTACTACTGCGCACTTGTGCGTGCGACACAGAAAAACTACTTACCAATAAAATTGTCACAACAAGACTGATACATGTTGTTGTAATAGCAAACGATAATCTCATGCGTTAGGCTTTTCGTTTAAATTCAAATGTTTTGAGGAACAACCTGATCAAAAATACAACCATGAACACTACTCCAAAAATAAGTAACAGCAGTTTCCAAGGTAGCACCCAGAAAGTAACCTCTACAGTATCCAGTATATCATCGTAGCCGCGGTTGACTGTCGCTTTGGCTGTGTAGCGTCCAAATAAAAATTCTCGATCCCAGGTTACTTCACGAGTACGGATGGACTGCGGCAGAACAAACCACGGTTCCATTTCAACTCGACCGACCTCTTCACCAAAGACGTTGGCGATGGTTAGTTCTCCGTATGGGTTCACATGGATAGTACCGGTGTTTTCATAAGCGATAGCTAGTTTAATCGGCCCCGACTGGTACCACCATTGACTAGGTAAAGTTGAAAGGTCGATTGTTTCACCACTTCTACTTATATCTCCTTCTACAGTAAGAAAAACGTGTGAACCTACGCGGGCGATGATTGGATTGCGCGGCGCGACTTCATTTCCATCTTCACCCAATTGAACAGTTGATACCAATACACTACCGTAGTAACCACCAGGCTCGGCGTCTGGAGGAACAGTAATGGTTACTGGGATGCGAGCACGCTCGCCAAGGTTCAAAGTAAAAGTGTCCTCAGGAAACGAAACGTAATCACGAATACTGTATGGTCCACGCTCTCCCTCGATGACTTGCAGCGCTGCGCTACCGTCGGCCGTACCAGAAATATCTTCTACCTGAAGTTTGAAAATTCGCTGCTCACTGATTCGGTTAGTAACCGTAACCTCGCGCACCATACTCTCGCCGGGCTTGAGAGAGACCTCTGCCCTACCAGGTCCGACTACAAAATCACCCACGTCAATTCGGCCAGAAATAGTTTCTGTGACATACCAAGGGTCTACAACCACGGGAGTAGTCAAAGGTTCATCCGTTTGTGCAAATACAAAAAATGGAGAAAAGGCTAGGAGTAATGTCGGCCAAACTCTCTTTGCGATCATATCAACAAGGATACGCTAGAGGTTGTAGAGTGACAAGGTCGCTGTAGCCGTGTAAGTCTCAGCCACAGGTGTTGGCGTAGCTCCACTTGGCACAGTTACATTGAACTGGACTGAAGAAGTTGCTCCAGTGACAGCAGCGCTACTTCGTTCAACAATTCGAAAGGCAGCCGTATCTGGCGCTTTCCAACATGGGACCGTCTGTATTCCGCCGGTGTTACAGTCAGATCCGTCGTTTAGGAAAGACTGGTCTGTATCAAGCGTGCTGGACGAAGTTACTGTGTAAGCAAGCTGTGCAGAGGCACTAGTAGTGTAACCAAATGACGGTTCACCAGTAACGTCTCCCTCATAGTCGACAATAGCTTCACTTGCTGACACGTCTCCGATCATAGCTTCCGTCGTTCCGTTGTTAAAAAAGGCAATGTCAACATAGTATCCAGCGCCGTTGTTGGTTAGTACTACAAACTGAGTAGTCCCAGTAGCCTGTCCACCTGTAACACCACCAATGTCTCCAGTCATCGTTACGTCTGCCGGTTCTACCAAGAACGAGCTTTCAGCTGTGATAGTTTGTCGAATGATGAACTCTGAAGTGTCTTCCTGACTACGAGTAATTTGTGGCTCTAATATACTAAATAAAACTGCAAATCCAACTAGTGCACCGAAAGCAACGACGGTTGCATTTTGGGCAGCTGGGGTAATGTATGTGGCTTTCATACTACGTATAGTATCAGCTTTGGGGTTGACTTTACTCATATGGAAGGGCTTGTTGGGGATAATTAAACTGTTTCTTCCTCTACTATTTCGTCAGTTTCAACCGGTATTTCAGACTCTGATTCAACCAAATTTTCTTCCGGGACATTCTCGTCTATGACAACCTCTTCGTCAGAACTTTCAGCTGGAGACAGGGCTTCTTCTATGAGTGTCTCTGGTAACACTGATGCCGTAGTGGTCGCCTCTCCTTCAATCTCTTCAGGCATATTGACAACTACAGGATCCTCTTCGGCTTGTGTGTCAGTATTACTGGCGCTAATTGTAGCTGGTTCAGAGTCGACTTCCTCAGCGATCACTCCCAACCCTTCCTCTTCACTTTCTATAACCGGCTCTGGGTCTTCTCCTATGACCGTAGGTGCACTTACACTTGTACCTAACTGCGACTCAATCGCCTCAAGGCGTGATCGCAAATCTTTGTTTTCTTTCTCTAACAAGTCCACCCTTTCTGTATTCCCCGTCACCACCTCCCACATCTCCCGCAACGCCTCTAGGATGTAGAACGGTAGCGAACGGAAGTCCACCTGGCGGTACCCATCATTGTTGCGAGACACTAGTTCTGGGAACTGTTCTTCCACGTCTTGGGCGATTAAACCTGTGACTACACTAGCCTGACTCTTTTTGTACGTGTCGGCTGCTAGTTCGTTCCACTGGTATGTGACAGGGTCTAGGGCGACCAGACGTTCGATGTAGCTGCGGCCGTCGCTAGAGAGCGGGTCGATGTTCGTCTTTAGACGTTCGTCTGAGGTACAGGTTCCCCCGATATTTCCTCCAGCGAAGTCTTCGATGCAGCCGTTGGTACCGCTATTTCCGACACGGATATCTCCGTATACTTGAAGTTTTTGGGCGGGGGTGGTGGTGCCGATACCGATGTTGCCGGTAATCAGATCTCCAAAGATAGCATCAGCAATATTCAACTGATGAGAAGCGGTAGGTGAAGTAGCCTCGACAGAGTAACCAATCAAAACATTGTCAGAACCAGTCTTGTGATTTCTACCTGCTTGGTGACCAATGAAAATATTATTGTCAGCACCAGTTTCTAGAGATAGGCCTGACTGATAACCAAAAGCTGTAAGATTTGCAACTTCAGCACCAACTACCGCACCTCTACCAGTCTGGTATCCAAACACTGTAGCAGCAGTAGACGTCGAAATATTCCTAAGTGTATTGTAGCCAAAAGCAGATACAAAGTTACTTGTGTTTTGGTATGCACTATTACGGCCAAAGGCAGAAACAGAGCTGCCTGTGTTTTCGAAGGCGCTATTTTGACCAAAAGCGGATACAAAGTCACCTTTGTTTTGGTATGCACTATTACGGCCAAAGGCAGAAACAGAGCTGCCTGTGTTTTGGTATGCACTAACTGTTCCAAATGCTGAAAGGCTGTCTCCTAAATTTTGGTAACCGGCCTCGGATCCTACAACCGTGATTTGATCACTCACAGTAGTAGAACCAGATTCATATCCAGCAAAGTATCCTAGCGCTACATTGTCCAAGCCTGTACCATTAAAAGAATTCCCTGCACTTACCCCCAAAGCGAGAGAATCAGAAGTCACGTTATAAATACCATCAGTCAGGTCATCTACAGACAGAGTCTCCGACAGAGCGCTACTGGCGTCAGTCCATTCTACACCAGAGCCATTTGACGAGAACAACTGCCCGACAGTACCAGCACTATAGGCATTGTCGTAAAGAGAGCCGGTCAGCATAGCATTCCCGTCGACAGTTAGTTTAGTGAAGGGAGTGGTGGTGCCGATGCCGATGTTGCCGGAAGAATCAATCGTCAAACGTTCAATTGAATTTGTCCATAGTGAAAAATCATCGTCAGAATGGTTGTAGGCAAGTCTACCACGACTAGAGTTTTCTATATCACCAAAATAAATACTTCCCACAGCAGAGTTTCCGGACAAAATAGTCATACCAGCGTTTCCAGTTTGATCAATCAAAAAATCATCAGCAGAATTTGACGGATCTCTGCCTGTGGGAGAATTTTGTGTCTGGATATGAAGACCTGCAGCTGGACTACTTGTTCCAATCCCCACAAACCCCGTACTAAGATCACTAAAGAGAACGTTACCAATATTAAGCTCCTCCGAGGCTATGGGTGAAGAAGTCTCCGCGCTGTAACCAATCAAGATGTTGTCACTACCTGTAGTAACATTTTTTCCAGCCTCAAAACCAATAAAGAGATTATTGTCAGCGCCGGTCTGCAGGCTTCGTCCAGCACGGTAACCAAAAGCTGTAAGATTTGCCACTTCCGCCCCACCTAGGTCACCTTGCCCGGCCTGATAACCAAATACAGTAGCTGCCGTGGAAGTAGATATGTATCGAAGAGTACTGTGTCCGAAAGCAGAAACTCCAGTACCTACGTTTTTATAGGCACTGTTTACACCAACAGCAGTGAGAGCAGTGCCTGTATTATTAAAGGCGCTGTTTACTCCCATAGCCGTAAGACCATTTCCCCTATTACCTTCTCCAGCATTTACCCCCATAGCGGTGAGTGAGCCCCCCGTATTTGAAACAGCAGCGTTTACACCGATAGCAGTTGCGTTATCTCCTTTGTTAGAAAAAAGAGAGTTATATCCCATAGCTGTATTGTCAGCGCCGGTGTTTTCGTACCCAGCCTGATATCCGATCAGCGTAATCCGATCTGAGTCAGTGGTACTTCCAGATTCAAAGCCAGCCTGGTATCCAATAGCGATGTTACCGAGGCCAGCTGCATTAAACGCGTTCCCAGCGTCCTCTCCCAGAGCTAGTGAGTCACTCGTACCGTTGTACAGCCCATCGGAGAGGTCATTGATTGCTAGCACGCCGGATAACGCCGCGTTAGCATCCACCCAATCAATGCCGGCCCCAGTGCTAGAAAGGAGCTGACCGTTAGTACCAGCGCTGTATGCGTTGTCATAGAGACCCCCAGTGAACATGGCGTCACCGGCGACGGTTAGTTTGGTGAAGGGGGTGGTGGTGCCGATTCCGATGTTGCCAGTACTCAAATTACCGAAAATAGCATCTCCAATATTGAGCTGATTAGAGCCGGTGTTATTTGGAGCCTCAACATCGTAGCCAATAAGTATATTGTTTGAGCCAGTCGTTAAGGAGTCACCCACCCTGTACCCTAAAAAAAGGTTACTAGAACCAGTAGTCAGGTTTTCGCCTGCGTAAGCCCCCAAACCCGTGTTGCCGGAGCTTGACGTACTCAGATAAAAAACTGATGAACCGATCGCTGTGTTATTTGAACCCTCCTCATTGCCAGATAGTGCAATGAAACCAACCGCAGTGTTGTCAAATCCAGTAGTATTGTTGGCGAGTGATCCTGATCCAAAAGCGGTCAAATCGTAACCTGTGGTGTTAAAACTAAAGACATTGTCAGTTAAGCCAAAATTACCAGCCCCTGAGTCATTGTGTAAAATTGGAGTCCCGTTTTGGGTAATTAAGACATGACTGGTGGTAGCTAAATTTAATTGACCACCTACCGACAAGATATCACCATCAAACGTCAAATCAGCCGAATCAGTCAGTGCTGTCGCTCCACTGTTTGTGAAAGTAATCCGGTTAGCTGTGAACGAACTTTGGCTGTCGGTAAGAGATAAGAAAGTTGACGCTCCCCCAATCCCAAGCGTACTAGTCGCCACCCACTCAAGACCAGAGCCGGTAGTCTGCAAGACCTGGCCGTTGGTGCCGCGAGTATAGTTGTTGTCGTATATACCGGCAGCGAACAGAGCGTCCCCATCGACAGTGAGAGTATACAAGGGGGAGGTGGTGGATAGACCAATATTGCCATTTTGTCTTATGTATAGGGAAGAAGACAAACCATCTGGTCGAAAGAAGTTTGTATTCCCATCGTCTTCAAAAAGAACGACACCAGCCCCATCTCGTTGAAGTCTGAGGCCGGGCGTATTTGCTTCAAATGTCCATTTTTCACCACCTAGGGCTGTATTTTGAAGGGTTAAGTCTGGAGAGGCGCCAGCTACGTGTAGCATACTAGCTGGCGAACTCGTTCCAATCCCTACATTTCCCCCATCTGTTACCGTAAATACTTTGGTTCCGCTATCCAATAGACTAAGAATGTCTCCCGTACCTGACTGGTTGATAGTAAGTAGTGTCGATGACTCGGTAGCTGTCATAACATCCGCCTGGTCTGAGCGTAAAAAAGACGAAGACGCGATACCGTCTAATAATACACTGTCGTTTGCGGTCTGAGCCACAAATGCTGCCGGCACTGTGCCGAGAATCTTTCGCGGCGTCATTTCCCCGTCACTATCGATGTTTACACCCAGGTACAACGTCTGGTCAAAGTCTACACTCGTAAACGCCGTAGTCGATCCCAGCATGACCGAGAACAGACCGTTTACTACCGGTACCTGATTTGCACCAACGAGAGTTTCCGTCCAAATAGCAGACCCACCAGAGGCAGCGGTATACAGCCTGAACTCCATGTCGTAACTGCCGTTTGCGACAGCCACACCGGTCGAGTCAGTTAGCTTCCCTTGATAGTTGATCTGCGGATTCGCCTGCGCAAATACTGTAAGCGCAACAAAAAACAACGACAGTCCAAACGCACACATGGCATATTTTATGAAAACTGATGTGTATGATTTACTCATGGTTGATGTAGGTCCATTGTGCCTGAGTAATCGGATGCTCGACAAAACGTTTTTGTTCCGCCCTTACTTCATCGGTCTCTGAAAAGATCGGCCGTAAACTATCGCTAGGTTGATTGGGAAGATCACTGACGTTTTGTGTGACCACAACCGACGCCGTATTATTTTGCATATCCCCCGGCACAGCATTGAAAAAATAAAAACCTGCTACTCCTCCTGCCAAAAACATCCCTAGTGTAAGAGCGTGAGCATAGACATGGCTGTGAGATTTTTCTACAGACTGATCCGTTTGCTTTGTATACGTTTTTTTCTTTTGCACTTCCTCATTTGCCAACTGCTCGTGCTTTGTTCGTAGATCACTATCTTGATCCCTCACTAACATGTAAGAACGGAAAGAGTCATCGTTTACATACCATTGCTGGTTAATCTCAACAGCTTTAATTTTATGATCTTTAGCCAGCTGTGTAACGTATTCACCAGAACAAGAAAAAACCTCTGCAACAGTTTGTACAGCGATGAAATTTTGGTCGTTTATGTTGATACTGCCCGGTACAAACTTCACATATACATTTTATAGGTAAAGGAGCCCAAAAAAGATGCCCGGTGTGTATAAACTAGTCGCCGATCAATTGCTCAAAAAACTTCTGTGGATCAAGTCGCACGCTGTTAGTATGCCCTTCACCCGTAATAGTAACTTCAGTTTCCAGCATCAAGAGAAACAATCCCACAATCATAGAGACCAGCACTAAAGACAACGCTTGCCACAGACTAAGACCCTTTTTGTTAGCCTTAGCTTCGTCAGGGCTAACTATGTACAAATCACCAGAATCCGATTCTTCATAAAACTCGTCAGCAAGTTTCTCAGGTACAACTAAATCAAGATCCGGATCATGTTCATACTCAGCGGGCAAGTCCGTCTCCTCAATAGCTTCAGAAATATCAGCACTCTCCTCAATCTCGCTAGACAAAACTTCCTCTTCAACAACCACATCTTCAGTTTCAGTGACCGCGGTTTCTCCAACAGGAGTTTCAGGCACCAAGTCTTCTTCTGGTGGCGGAAATTCCCGAGATTCTTTCACAGAAAGCTTGCCAGACAAGGATATCTCGGGTAGTTTTTCACTCTTAAATTTTGTTTGTTTATTTGCCGAAGATACAGGCACAGTTACCGCAGGAGTCCGTTCGACTACGACAGTTTTTTTGCCGAGATCTTTTGTTACGTCAGGATGTTCTACCTTACTCTTCAGAATAGGAACAAGGACTCCTTCGTCAGAAGCGTAAGTTGCACCCACAGAATCAGACGATCGCACCGTACGACCCTGGCGAGATAGTCTGGCGGTTTTAGAACGTAACATCGGCTCGACACTCTTAGAAGACTTACGCCTCATCGTACTTTCCTTCTTTCTAGGGGTCGCGGGCTTGGCTTTGACAGCAACAGCCCCCTCTTTTAGAGCTTGATGTTTGGTCTGCCTATAGGCAGAGACTGAGAACGGATCTACATACCAGACGCGGCCAACGCGCCTAGCGTCGACTTTTTTAGAGCGACAAAGCTGGCCCACGTAATCTTGAGTATAACGAAACTTCTTCGCGATCTCTGACGCTCTTAAATATTCTTTCCCGCTGAAGACGATCCTTTGCACTGGGGTAATTGTACCAGATGGCAAAATTTAATCTGATCAAATATGGGGAGAAAAGGTGGATTACTTATTTATCTCGGCTAAGAAAAGCTTCTCGAGAGCCTGAGGGTTAGCCGTCCCCTTAGTCAACTTCATACCCTGACCAACAAGGTACTTCAGAACACTTTCTTTCCCAGAGCGAAGCTCTTCTACTTGGGTTGGGTTCTGAGAAATGATGTCAGCAACTACAGGCAGCAGTGCACTATCGTCAGAAAGCTGGACCAAACCTGCTTCTTTTACATACTCGGCTACAGATCCAGTCAATGTAGGCAGCTTTGGCAATACATCCTTTGTTGTACGCGAGCCAATATCACCCTTCAAGGTAATCTGCATCAGTTCCAAAAGTAGTTCCGCTGGAACAGACGCAACATCAACAACTCCCTCGGCTCGCAAACGAACCATATCAACTGACAAGTAGTTGCTAGTAAGACTAAGTAGATCAGAGTCCTCAGACAAATCAGCAACCTTGGCGAACAAAGTATCTAGTTCTCTATCCGAGATAATGATGTCGGCGATGTCATCCGAGATACGATATTTCTTATATTTAAGCCTTTTCTCGGCCGGCAAAACTGGAATTCGATTCGTCAGTGACTCTGGTGAAAAGTCTGCGACCTCAGTTGTCTTTATTTTTGGAATGTCTGGATCCGGGAAGTATCGGTATTCCATAGCCGACTCTTTCTTGCGCTGCGAAAATGTGCAGTTCTTGTTCTCATCCCAGCCACGAGTTTCTTGGACCAAGGTGTCACCCGCTTCGAGAACCTTCCTCTGTCTTGCAACCTCGTACTCGATAGCTGCCTCGACAGCCTTAAAAGAGTTGATGTTCTTAACCTCAACTTTAGTCCCAAGTTTGTCAGTATCACTAATTGATATGTTGGCTTCGATACGCATCTCTCCCCTTTCCATATTTGCACCTGATATATCTAAGGTCTGTAACAAAAGCTGCAGCTCACGGCCAAAGTTTCCGGCAGTAGCTGCGTCATGGATGACCGGCTCGGTCACCAACTCCATTAAAGGAACTCCAGCTCGGTTAAAATCGACCAAGCTTGAGTCCGTTAACTCGTGAGAGCTACGGGCGGTATCTTCTTCCAAATGAACACGCGTCAACTCAACTCCATTTATTTCTCCACCGGTAAGAAATGGAAACTGGTACTGACTGACCTGGTATGCCTTTGGAATGTCTGGATAAAAATAGTTCTTGCGATCGAACTCTGAGTAGTCTGCCCGGGTTGCGCCAACCGCTTGTCCAAAAGTCATGACCATAGCGATCGCCTCTTTGTTTGGAACTGGAAGAGTTCCAGGGTGAGCCATACAAACCGGGCAAGTATGCGCGTTAGGCTCACTTTCATGCGGCTGATTTTTGCAACCACAAAACATTTTTGAATTTGTAGATAGCTCGGCGTGAACTTCTAGTCCAATTGTTGTTGTGTAGGTTTTCATATTGTGATCAAACTATTCTTCATTTTCTTCCGACAGTCGTTGTACAAGACTGTCTCTTAATTCTTTTATTGAATCTGGGTCAGTTTCAGAAATAACAAAGACACGATTTTTAAATAAAGCAAGACTTTTAACCCTGTCTTCAATATAAGCTTTGTCTACAAGGTCACTTTTGGTTAAAACAATCCACTCTTCCTTTTCAGCAAGTCCGTTTCCAAAAGTTGATAGCTCATTTCTAATGGTAGAATATGCATTCTCGACGTTTTCATCCTCTAGAGATATAAGATGCAACAGCATCTTTGTGCGTGACACGTGCCGCAAAAACTTGTGCCCGAGCCCCTTGCCTGTAGCCGCACCCTCGATCAGACCAGGAATGTCAGCAATCGTGCGTCCGTAGAAACTTCCGAGGTGTGGCTCAAGGGTTGTGAACGGGTACGCTCCAATAGCAGACGTGGCGTTGGTCAGATTGTTAAGCAAGGTCGATTTGCCAGCGTTAGGAAATCCAATCAGACCAACATCAACTCCCAAAGAAACCTCCACCAGAAAATTTCCACCCTCTCCGGGGCTACCTTTAGTGGACTCTACCGGACTCTGGTTAGTTGAAGATTTAAAATGCTCATTGCCGAGACCTCCTCTTCCTCCTCTAAGGATTTTTATTTCCTCACCAACACGTTCCACCTCATACACTCGCTCACGTTCAAGATCAGTTACTTTTGATCCTATCGGAACATCAATAAAAAAATCTACCCCGCCACTTCCGTGTTGCGATTGATTTGTTCCGTTCTCTCCTAACTCAGCTGCAAAGTGGTTATTCCCGGTGTACTTGGCCAAGCGGTTCATATCTTGAACACCCCTGACGTACACGTCGCCTCCGTTACCACCGTTGCCTCCGGCTGGACCAGCTTTCGGTCTATATTTTTCTTGCCTCCATCTAACGACTCCTTGACCTCCGTCGCCAGCTTTAGCTGTTATTTCTAATTCGTCTACAAACATGGTCAATACCATACCTCACTGCCCCCAATGCAGCAATGTTTTACTTTAGCCACTGAGCTCCCAAGGTGCTGGAAACTGTCAAAATAAGTGACCCAATCAGTGCAGGGACAAAGCCTTCTACTGTAAATCCTTCCAAAAACGAGGCCGCGAAGAGAAAAAGGCCAGCATTTACGATAAAGGTAAAAAGGCCCAGTGTGATAATAGTAATCGGTAATGTGAGCACCAGCAACACCGGACGCACTACTGCATTAAGTAGCCCGAGGACCAACACCGCAATTCCAGCATTATATGCGGATTCAACCGAAACTCCTGCGACGTACTCTGACATCAACAGCAAGACTAGAACGCTAAGTAGAAAACGGGCAACAAAACTCATGACTCAATTATAGCAAAGTAGAAGCTATCGTACTATTTCCCAGCCGTCACTAATCAAAGATTCAGCTTTTTTGTATTTCATCTCTCGCACTTCGCCATCCTTAGAAACACGAACAATGTCATTACGTGAAAATTCAACGCTTTTTGTTGCTGGAGAACGTTTATTGTCAGACCTTTTATGGCCTGATCCAGCCATTTGCTGAGCTGTTTCTGATTCTGTTTTACGCTCCAGTTCTTCAGCGGCGACTTTGTTAGGCTGAAGCTGAGGAAGAACGCTTCCTAACCTTGAATAAAAAGCTTCCCACATTTGTTTAAACAGAATTACCCCCTCCTTACGATACTCGGTCAAAGGATCGCGTTGGCCATAGGCGCGCAAGTTCACACTTGATCTCGTGTACGACATAACCTCAAGATGCTCCACCCACAAAAGATCCATCATCTGCAGTGAAGCTCGACGAAACAAATCGTGAAATACCTCTTTACCGAGATCTTGTTGTTTATTAAGGATTAAATCACGAGATTCTGGGATAAACTCTTCTAAATCTCGGATGAGATCTAGGGTGGTTTGGTCGTCAGACTGAAGTAGAGCCTGACGTTTTTGGTACAACTCCTGTCGCTGCTGATTCAAAATATCGTCATAGGCAAGAATCTGCTTTCTTGAGTCAAAGTGGAATCCTTCGATCTTGGTCTGAGCGCTTTCCAATGTTCGTGAGATCATTCCCATCTCGAGCGGCTGGTCTTCCGGGATTTTGAATGTGCCCATCAGGTTCTTTACTCGATCGCCACCAAAGACACGCATCAACGAATCATCCATGGAAACGTAAAACTGTGTCTCCCCTGGGTCACCCTGTCTACCAGAACGACCTCTCAGCTGGTTGTCGATCCGCCTAGCTTCATGCCGCTCTGTTCCGAGCACGAACAAACCGCCTAGGTTTTTGATTTCTTCTGCCTTGGCTTCGTCAGCATCAGGTCCACCGAGTTTGATATCAACACCACGACCTGCCATGTTTGTTGCCAATGTTACTGCTCCCGGCTTGCCAGCAGCTGCAATCACCTCACCTTCAGATTCGTGATTCTTTGCGTTCAACATCTGGTGTCCAACGTTGGCTTTGGTAAGAGCCTCAGACAACCGCTCGTTTGACTCAATCGAAGCTGTGCCGATGAGAATCGGCTGCCCCGTTGCGTTCACCTCTTTCACTTTACTTATGATGGCGGAGAATTTACCCGCCTCAGTCTGGTAAATCAGGTCGTTGCGGTCTAGTCGAACAACGGGCTTGTTTGTCGGCACAGGAATAACGTCTAGACCGTACACTATAAAAAATTCTTCTTGTGAAGTCAGTCCTGTTCCTGTCATACCAGACAGCTTGTCGTACATCCGAAAGTAGTTTTGGTATGTAATTGAAGCAAAGGTCTTTGACTCACGCTGGATCGCTACGCCATGCTTGGCTTCGAGCGCTTGGTGCAGTCCGTCTGACCAACGGCGTCCTGGCTGCAGACGTCCTGTCGACTGGTCTACAATCACCACTTCCCCGTCACGAACAACGTAGTCGATGTCTGGAGTAAACACCGCCTTAGCCCTCACAGCCGTCTCAAGGTGATGGACGTGCTTAATTCCCTTGTCAGTGTATATGTTATCGACACCGAGCATCTTCTCTGCTGCCTCGACACCTGCGTCTGTGAGTGACGCTGACTTAGACTTCTCATCGATTGTAAAGTGTTCTTCTTGCTTTAGGTTCTCTGCGATTTTGGCAAACGTAGTATAGAAGTCCCCCGCCTCTGGCGCGGGCGCTGAGATGATCAAAGGTGTCCTCGCCTCGTCGATTAAAATAGAGTCGATTTCATCAACTACCGCGTAGGCATGAGACTTTTGTCGAAGCTTGGCAGCATCGTATTCAATATTATCTCTGAGGTAGTCAAACCCGAATTCGCTGTTTGTACCATAGGTTATATCAGCTTGATACGCCTCCTGACGCGTACAAGGGCGCAAGAAGTCGTACACGATCTTGTAAGACCCCTCAGCGTCGCGCTCAGCATCCTTTTCGGTGTGACCTGGGTCATACATGAACGACTGATCCTGGCTGTTGATAACCGCCAATGTGAATCCAAGCGCTGCGTATATCTGACCCATCCAGACCGCGTCTCGTCGGGCAAGATAGTCGTTCACTGTAACGATGTGCACCCCTTCCCCTGTAAGGGCGTTAAGAGATGCTGGTAAAGTTGCAACGAGCGTCTTTCCTTCTCCAGTTCTCATCTCAGTGATCTTGCCTCGGTGCAAAATCATTCCTCCAATCAGCTGCACGTCGTAGTGTCGCATTCCCATCGTGCGCTTGGCCGCCTCTCGTACCAAGGCAAAGGCTTCCGGCAACACATCGTCTACACTCGTACCATCTTTCACACGCTGTTTAAGAGAGGAAATTTCAGACACGAGATCAACCTCAAGAAGACTTTCTTCACGATCGTTAATAGCACTAACAAGAGGCTTAAGCTGCTTCAGCTCTTTTTCATAAGTTGGTCCAAAAAAACGATCTAGAAATGACATGTTCGTTAGTATATCGTCAAGTTTCGTCTAGACAAGCTAGACAGTGCGTACTTCTTGCTCGATGGTGAGACCTGTTTTTTCTTTTACTTCGTCTGTAACAAATTTAACAAGAGCTTCGATCTCAGCCGACTTACTACTTGTGCTCACCAGAACGAGTGCCTGGTTCTCAAACAGACCCACCTCGCCCGTTTTATAACCCTTGAGGTCACAAATTTTATCGAGGATATAACCTAGGGATAATTTTGTTTCCATTGGAGATACTGGGTATGTTGGCAGTTCAGGGTAACGAGCCAATAGCGCATCTGCTATGTCTGTAGCAACGATCGGATTCTTAAAAAATGAGCCAGCGGTCCCAACAACATTCCAGTCAGGAAATTTTTGACTGCGAACCTCTATGACCTTTGCTCTTATATCAGACTGCGATACTGCCCCACTTTCAGAAAGTGCGGCCAAGTCTTTGTAAGCCAGAGACGGCTTTTCTAGTGTACTGAGCTCAAGTGTCACGACTGTGATCACCCACTGGCGACCCTCTGGCGACTTGAAGAAAGATTCACGGTAAGCAAACTGGCATTCCTCCCGCGAGAAAACTTTCTCTTCGCCGGTTTCTATATTGAAAGCCGACACGCTTTTGAGCAAGTCTGAGATTTCTACTCCGTAGGCTCCGACGTTTTGCACCGGAGTGGCGCCGATTGTGCCAGGAATGTGGCTAAGGTTTTCAAGTCCCCAATAACCAAAATCGACTGTCTGTGCGACAACCTCGTCAAGAATTTCTCCAGAACCAAGTTCCGAGATAACCTTATTTTCATTGCCAATTTTATAATCTCGGCCAAAGAATTCGACTTTCACAACCAGCCCTAGGAACCCAGCGTCCCTAACAAGAATGTTAGACCCAGACCCCAGCACCAAAATCGGCACGTCCTTTTGCAAAGCGAATTGACGCGCTGATTCTAAATCAGCTATTGAACTTACGACTGTAAAATAACGAGCTGGCCCACCGACTTTTAAAGTCGTATGCTCGGCTAAAGATACGTTTTCTTGAATATCCATGACTAGCAACCTGTTTGTGGTTCAGACGATCCAGTAACAATGTTTTGTGCGATACAAGACGCCGTGCTGGCAAAGCCAGGATTAACTCTTCCTCCTTCCTCGAGCGTAGCGATCGCTTGTTCGTTGTCTCCTTGTTCAAAATACAAGAAAGCAAGTGAGGCCCAATTTTGTGCGGTGTTTGGATCATGCTTGACACGTTCTTTGTGCAGCTCTAGCAAGAACACAGACGCTCCTGCTGTCCGCGCAGCTCCAAGAACAAAATCACTGCCGGCAAATCTTTTCTTTGTGTCTTCTGAATCCATCAGAGCAACGGCAGTTGTAGCATTCCCAGCGTACAGCAATGCAGCCGCGTAATATTCTCGTGCCTCAATATTCTCTTCTTCTAGTTCAAAAGATTCCTGGAAAAAGTCCCTAGCTGCAATATTCTGATTTCGTGAAAGCTCGATGAAACCTTGCTGATTGATAATGGTTTGTTTGTTCGGTGAAAGCTCTCGTGCTTTTGCCATTTCAGCTGCTGCTTTTTCGATTTGACCAACAGCTCGGTAATAGCTGGCAATGAAAACGTGGATACGTGCGTCTCCTGGCTTCTCTGCCGCCAACTTAGTTAGCTGCTCTTCCGACGTAGACGCGAACGCTGCCCTTAACTCTGGTGTGGCCTGAGGTTGCCTGGCGATTCCCATTGTCTGCTGGGCGATTTGTTCTGTGATTTCTTGGTGTCCAAACGATTCTCGATCGAGGGCCGTTTTGAAGTTTTCGAGCATGACCTCTGGACCTTCTGGCGGCTGCTGAACTCCCTGGACTACACTAGGCTGAACAGAACGAAACGCGTTGATAATGTCTCCGGCTGCCGACATTGCGGGCGCGTGAACAAACACCATCACAGCGATGAACGCAGCAGCTCCAATTGGCAATACAGCCTGTGTAATAAGGGGTTCTTCAACTTTCTTTTCTGCAATAACCTTGATCGGTGTCGATACACGAGAGTGAATTAGACCGAGAATGATGGCAAAGAAAATGTAACTGACGATGTTATCAAACACCACCAAGTTGTGTACAAAGTACCCAGCGAGTAGACCGAGTAATATTCCCCGTTCAACCAGTGTGAACGACTCATCCTTGCGATCGCGTAGCGGTCGTACAACAAGGTAATAAGCACATGCAAAAAAGATACTGAGGTACGCTGCCAGACCTAGGAATCCACCTGCTATCAACCAGTCGATAAAGATATTGTGGGCTCGGTCGAACCAGTGCTCTTGTGCATGAAGGCGTGGGTCATATTTTTCGTTAAATACGTAATTGAAGTTACTTTGCCCCCAGCCAAGTAGCGGACGTTCCTGAATACCCTCCCAGGCCATACCCCAGATGATGCCACGAATACGAAGGTCTTCTCCTAGGTCAATATTTGCAACACGAGCCAAGCTTGGCTGAGATTGCATTAACTCAGTATCTTTAAAAGTTACGAAACCTGCAATTAAAATCAGAATTCCGACCAAGGATCCGACGGCGTAGCGTCGGTAATCTTGAGCCTTCTCTCCCCGACCGAAGAAAAGAATATAAAGTACGGTCACTAGCGCTCCACCGACCAGAGCCAGGAACGTACCACGAGTACCCGTGGCTGTCAGAACAAATACAAAGAACGGGATGAGAGAAGCGTAGACGATTTTTGTTTCCATGACTTTACTCTTGGCCAGCAGCCACAAAGCGATGAAGATATGGAAGAGCATGTAGACGGCCATGTATGCCGAGTTACCCAATGTACTATCGACACGAGCAGATCCCGAGCCGATATTGTAAATCTCGATGATAGAGGTGACGCTGAAATACTGCGCCAAACCACCTATCGCCACCAGCGTTGCTGCCACGAGCGAAGTATTAAGCAACCAGCTCCACTCCCTGGAAGTCTTGAGTACGGAGCCCAGAATAATCATATATAGATACGTATGTACGAGTGACACATAGCCGTCCATACGTTCAAAGTTGCTCCAGAAACTAGACCGTGGATGCTCGCCAAAGAGGTTCGCGAAGAACATTATGACCAGTAAAGTCCCTGCCCCACCAACAATCCACGACCACTGCGGACGATATCTCGGCTCGTACATCGCCAATGCGATCCAGGCGACCAACGTAAAGTCAACTATGATTCTGAACCAAAAGTTCTTGCCAGTAATGAACGGGAAAAAATAATCATTTTCAACGTAGAGGGTCAAAAAAGGAATGGCAAACAAACCTCCGAAGACCACCCATTTCAAGATGTCTTTCATATGGCAGAAACTATAGCACGCAGCCTTACTAGTCGGCAGTCTAGACGAACGCGCGAACAGTTGGTGCAAAAGGGTGGCGGGGCTTTTGCCCCGCCACCCTTTTGCTTCTTTCAGACCTAAAATTATTTTTCTCCCCAAACAGCAATCGACGGGAAAAGCTTCTCCCTCACTTCGATTGGAATTGCAACAAACTCTTCTTGGTGCGCCAACTCCCAGGCAAACAATTCCTCTATCGCTGTTGAGTCAACATTGGTTAGATGTTTTTCTAAAGCTTTAGCGTTCGGCATTTGATGATAAGTGGTTTTGGTTGGAGTTATGTTGAACGCTTCGTAGTTATCACGGACTTCCGGCTCGGGCACATATCGCACAAACTGTGTCTCAGGCAAAATGCTCGGCACGTTATTACCCAAGCGCACGTGCACCCACTCTTTCCATGAATGTGAATACAGGGCGTGCCCCAGATCATAGCGATGGACCATCAAGCCGCCCGACGCCAAGTAACGATCACAGAACTGTACAAACCCCTTTAGATTTTTGACATGCTCAAGAACGCTAAGCGATATGATTAAATCAAACGACTCGTCCTCGCAGCCCTCAAGCGCGTCGTACGCCAAACCAAAGTGCACAGTTGCCTTCTCTATACCATCAGTGTAATTTTGTGCTTTCTCAAACGAGGCTGGGATTGGTTCAATTCCAACGTACGTGATGTCAGGATACTGCTCAAACAGGCCTGGCACGTAGTTTGCTGTGCCGCAACCGACATCTAACACACGAAGCGCACGACCACTGGTCGTGCGCTTCTGCACTTCTCCTACTACATACGCAACAAAAAGCTGTTTCAACGATTTCATTGCGAGTAGTATATCAAACTACTCCGTCACCTGAGACTCAAGCAGATCGATCACCGAAACAGCTAGCGGATGTTTGACCTTCTTAGCTTTAAACAGTTTATTCAGAACATCTATTTGCTGCAGGCTTTGTGAGACTGTTCGTTTTTCAGATTTCTCGAAGTACTTCTCAATCCAACGAGTGAAAAACTTACGCTGTTGCGTCGTTGCATCTGCCAGCACAATGTTCAACAGCTCCGCTAATTCAATTTCTGAAATTGGCCCTTCCGTGATTTCTCCAGTCTCAAGATCGAAGGTGAAAGTGGTCGTCACACCCGGAAGAGTTTCTCCAGAAGCGGTGAAAGTTGTAGTCTCTCCAAACTCGTCGACGGTGAAGAATTCAAATGTAAACTCACCGACACCTGTGCCGACAACCTCTATAGTAAACTGCTCGCCAGCTTCGTACACCAGCAAGTGCTTGCCTTCATCAGCGCCAGCCAGAGCTCCGTCAAGGGCAATAATTTCGATATCACCGTAACTAGCTTGCTCGAGGTCCACAACTACTTGCCCAGCGTCGTAACCAACCTGATCACCAGCAATGTTTTCAAACAACAGTTCGGCTGTCGCACTAGTTAAGTGAGCTTCAATACTTGTGCCACTTAGGCTTTCTGCACTTTCGCTAATGTTCAACACACGTGCGTCTGTAAAAGCATTGTTGTAGTCACGCACATAAGTAGAAGTGGCTGTTTTAACATCGTCAGCCGTCAGAGTGTTGTACCACCACGGGTCCAGCACAGTGTATTTGCTATCTGTTTTGTCAGCGAGCCACACATAATGTCCATCCTGGTAAGCTAGCACGACACTTCCCTCCTCACTCAACGAGTCGTCAATAAACGACATCGCAGGCTGGCTACCTGGCCGCACCGGCACTGCATTCAAACGCGACGCTAGTGTGCCGTCACTTTGGAATTCGCTAAAGTACGCTCCCGCTGCCAACCAACGCAATGCCCCATTACTAGTGTAGCCATCGACAGATTGTAGGTATTCATTAAAGTTTCCTGGATTTACATCAGCGCCCAGCACGTCTGTTGTAATATCCGCATCGCGTCCAGCCATCACCAATGAAGTCAGCACACAACCGCACTCTCCGACAGTACTGCCACACCATCCACCATTTCCACCGTTATACAAATCACTCGCCCAAGATGCAGTTTCAGATTCAGACGGATAAGGAGATTCGATTTGAGTGTACAGTCCTGGCCGGTCAGAAGGATCATCGTCACCAATAGTGTAGGTGATTTCGAGATAAGGGTCAGTGGAGGTCCCGAGGGCTTCGGAGGAAGCAATCGTAGCAGATCGGCGCTGTCTTCCTGGATCAATGTTGTCAAAATCGTATTCTGTTAACAAACCCACAACCGTGTAGCCATCTTTGTTAAGATGTTTTTTTCCACCCTCTGAAAAAATAAATTCCGTTTTTAAGCCACCAGTGTTAACGACTCCGCGACTGAATGGATCCGTCCCAAAATTATCTATACGCCAATCTTGCTTATTGTAAACAGTATCAATTTGTCTTGAGTGAGATGTGATCACTATCTCTATTCCGTCATTTGCACTGTACCCTTGGCTCGCAACAAGTCGAACCTCATTCAGAGTAGCGTCCGTCGGAACTACGCTTGTGTCAAAAGGAATAGACCCTCTATAAATTCTATAATTCCCTACTCCTCGGTCTGAACGCATGGGAATCTCTTCAAGCAGCACAGCTGGACTTAGACTAATCTCCCCAGAAAAAGCACGAGCTTGCTCCCAGTCATAAACTGCGTCAAGATCGCCTAAAGATGCGACTCCGTCACTATGATGTGAGTAAATTTTAATTGTCTCAGTTTCCTTTGCGTACAAAGGACCAGAAAATAACAAACCTAGAATTAAGGTAAAAATTAGTCCTAAATGTTTGCAAGATATACAATTGTGAACGAACATAAAAAATAAAATAACTTATACGAATGTTATTATAACATTCAGTAATTCACACTCACAAATCATGCAAACAAAAGAAGAGCGGCAGGAAATCCAGTACACATTTCCCTACCACCATTTAGCTTACAAGAAACATGGCGGTGTATTTATTTTTAAACATCTTTTCTGGGGAATTGAACACCTGTCGTACATAGATGTCGTTATAGATAAAGTTAAAAATCTTAACCCAGAAACATTAACCGACGTTGGTTGTGGTGAAGGTAGAATAATTTCTGATTTAGGACAAGCTGACTTAAAAACCTCATTTACTGGTGTCGATATTTCAAAACGTGCAATTCAGTTCGCTGAAGCCTTCTGCAACAAAGGCACGTTCTTCGTGCACGACATTATAGAAAAACCCCTTCCAGAAAAGGCCGACGTGATTATATCTTGCGAGGTAATCGAACACATAAAACCCGATCAGGTCCAAAAATACATTGACAATATTTATTCCAGCATGAATCCTGGCGGCAGAATTATAATCACCACCCCTACCACAAACGTGCCGACTATTCCTAAGCACTACCAACATTTCGACGCTAAAAAATTTGACGCTTTATTGGGTGGAAAATTTGAATCTGTTGAATATACATACCTAAACGTTGTTAATCGTCTAACTTGGGTACTAAATCGTCTAGTAGCGAACCGGCTATTCTTTTCTAACTCCGTGGTTTTGAATCGTTTCGTATACCAAACATATAAAAAACACCTTTTATTTGGAACTGCAAAAACCGGAAGTCGGATTTTGGTTACAGCGACTAAGAAGGCTTCGTAGCAACTAGATAGTATCCTGTTGTAATGAAGGGCGAGACATCCGTCTCTTTCCCTATGTCTCCATATTCATTTTTAATTAGCCACCCACTCTTTTGCAAAATCAAAACAAACAAATAAATGAGCGCTTTTGTTATTTTTCCTCCTCGTAGATCAGTCTGAAAAATAACTCTCTGTAAGATAGCTGCCAAGGCTTCAAAAGACTGTGTCTCTGGCGTTATTTCTAATCGCTCCCAGTTTCGGAACAAATGCTCAAGGCCATATTTTGTGTACCGATAATAGTCATGGGGGATATCATGCAATGGATACATAAATCTTGTCGTCAATATCAACTTTCCTCCTGGACGCAGAACTCGGTACATCTCTGACACCGCTTGCTCCGGAGTATGTAAATGCTCCAAAACCTCAGTACATAAAATCGTACCAAAAGCCTCACTTTCAATCGGCAAATGATGAGCATCCCCAACAATATCTGGTTCCCTAGTTGGATCAACATCAACAATGTACCTATCAGGAAACAGAGACTCATATGAGTGATTGGTGTTCACGCGCCCACCGCCAATATCTAGCACTCGCTCTTGAGTCAAGTGGGTTTCGAGAAAATTTCTTAAATGGGGCCTAGTAATCTTTTTCATTGAAAATCATCTACAAACCCCAAAACCCTTCCCGCTCTCTCAGTCCACGTATACCGCTTAGCCTTCACACTAAGTAGTCGGGCGGCGGCTTGTTTGTTTTCGTAATCTTGTCGCACTGCAGAAATGCCGGCGGCAAGTGCGCCAGAGTTGTCGGGCTGCACCAGTGTAACATCATCACCCAAAACCACAGAAGTGAGACTTGGAATGTCTGACGCAACAATTGGAACTCCAGAGGCCATGTGGGCGAATAGCTTGAGTGGCGAAGTGTATTCGTTCGACAGAGGTGTGGTGGCTGTATTTGGTATAACAAGCACGTTTGCCGCCTGCTGGTTGTCGCGTAATTCTCGATAAGGCAACTTGCCTAAAAATCTGACATGCGGATACTTTTTCTTGATCACTGCAACTTGTTCTGTTGAGCCTCCGATTGCGACCACTGTGACGTCGAGCAGTTTGGCACCAGCCTCGAACAAAGTGTCGACTCCTTTATATGTATCGAACCCACCGATATACATGACAATAAATTCTTCTGGCGGAAGATTAAGTTTGTTCCGCACTGTTGCACGACTAGGTAGTGATTCGAAAAAAGATTCGTCTATACCGTCATCAGCAACAAGCAGTTGATCTGCGGGGATGTTTTGTTGCCGATAAAAATCGTATATCCCTTTTGATATGACAACCACTGGTAACCCAAGTCGAAACAAACGACGAACCGCAAAGTTGTATTTGGCCTCATGCGATTCGTACACGAGTTTAGTCCTCGGCATCAAGACAGACAACGTGCACAAAACCAATTCGTGTCTCGAGTAAATAACATCGTGACTATCTTTGCCATGACGCCGCCAAAAATAAAAAGCGAATAAAACTTCGCGAAGATAGAAACTAAGTTTTGATTTAAAAAATAGTTTTGTCGGAGGAAGTTGCTCGAGTGAAAATTTTGGCTCGATGCCAAACTTCGTGACAATGTCTTCTTGCGAAGATTCAAAATAAGCGTTGGTGAAAAGTGTAACGTCTGCTTTTTGGTTAGAAAAAGCCTGACACATATGAGTGATCTGGGCGGCATGGGCGCGGTCAGTTGGATATGGAACGTTAGCCAAATAGGCGACTTTCATAATGATGGCATTATAACAAACATACTTTAGTAACTACATAGACCTGGATTTTGTTACACTGTCATACACGTTATGATTGCCACCTTATTAAACAAAGCGGAACAACTATTCCAAACTGACATGCGCTATTTTATAAAAAATGGTGGATGGTTACTGATGGGACAAATTCTACTGGCGGTACTTGGTTTTGTTCTCACGATCGCGTTTGCGAACCTGTTGTCACAACAAGAATACGGCGTTTATAAATTCATCATAGCGACTGGCGGGTTACTGGCAGCACTACGATTGAACGGACTGAGACTGGCAGTCACACAAGCTGTGGCACGTGGAGCGTACGGCACGGCGCGAGATGCCCTGTTCCTGGCTGCACGCTGGAACACCTTGGTGATTGTCGCCTCTTGTGCTGTTGCGGGATACTATTTATTTCAAGACAACTACATTCTGGCGATCGGTATTTTAGCTGTTGGAAGTTACAACGCTATCATCGGCGCTCTCCGGGTCTACCGTGGCTATCTGTCTGGGACTGAACAATTTCACATTGGCACAATTCACGATCTAGTAACTACCGCGCTTGCAACTGGGAGCATCTTCCTTGCCCTTCTGTATACCGACAACGTCCTGGTCCTAGTTGCCGCGGGGATCGTCCTCCCCTTTCTGGCGATCGCTTGGTTTGCTTGGAACACACTGAGGAAAATTGACCGTACGGCGTCGTCGTCAGAGTCAGCCCTGACCTTTGGAAAACATATGAGCGCCCAGAACTTTCTATTGAATGTTGGTGTGCACATCGACAAGGTAATTTTATTTCAATGGCTAGGTAGTATCGAATTGGCAGTCTACGCTTTTGCCCTACTATTACCCGACCACGTAGGCGGACTATTTAAAAGCGTCCTTGGTATCGTCGTTCCCAAGTTTGCTCAGAAGGAACAAGCTGACCTGCGCCGCAGTATTAAACGCAAACTCGTACAACTAACCTTATTTATGATTCTGTCCGTGGTCGGCTACATTTTGGTTGCACCGTATTTATTCGCTTGGCTATTCCCTGTTTACGTAGATTCAGTTTGGTATTCTCAACTACTAATCATCGGACTATTGGGATTCCCGGCGTCTTATCTCTTTACAGCGTACTTCGACGCACTGCAGCGTACTCGTACACTTTACAAAACAAAGATTTCTACAAGCATGCTGAAGATTTTATTTATCTTGGTATGCACTTGGACTCTAGGACTCTTTGGTGCAGTTTTGGCACACCTTATGGCTCGAGTAGCGACAGTCACTATTCTTGGGTATTACTATTATTCCGAAAAATCCGCTTAAAGAGCTGACGGAAAATCCTTCTTACCAAATTTGTTACAATACCGATCATGTTTTTCAGACTCCAGCAAAAAAATAATATTGTCACGACTGACCACACTGGATACGAAACCAAAGACTTCGACGAGTTCACTCTGATTACTTACAACATTCCACCAGAAGACAGGGCAAAACTGCTGGAAGCTTATAAAAACAAGAGTCTCCCGGAAACCTTGCAAACTTATAAAAGAAACGACTTTCTTTTTACTCTACACGACCACAAAAAACATTGTCTTATAGTTGCGAACGACCACTTTGGATCGAATGAGATTTTATTCAAAGTAACTAAAAACGCAACCATAGTCACCGACTCTTTATCTGAACTCAAAAAACTATATCCAGACATTTCGATAGACTTGGATCGCGTCAACGAATATTTTGCATTCGGCTCAATCCAGCCACCCCAAAGTATTTTTAAAGAAGTCTTTGCAGTACCTTCAGCTCACCTGCTAACAATAGACTGCAAAACCAAGAAGTACGATCTGCAAGAATACTGGAATCCGGCCAGCACTCTTGCTGATAAATATGAATCGTACGATGAGGGTTTGAGGGAAATACGGACAAAGATTGCTGCGAGTGCAGAGCAAGAAATTCCTTTCAGGGAAACATACGGTTCTTCTTTGTCTGGTGGAGTGGACTCGGGAGGACTTTTGTCGGCGCTACACGATGCAACCGGTGTCGCAGGCACAGCAATCACCATCGGACCATACGGTGAAGATTCGGGAGACCTTCCCAGCGCTCGCAAAACTGCGGCTCACGTTGGCGCAGATCATATCGAACTATATCCAACGGCTGACAGTCTTAAACATCTGCCACGCTACATGAAGCACCTAAACCAGCCAATGGACGGTCAAGCAATTTTAACTAACGGACTGACGTTTGACGCAGCTCGTGAGAAAGGAATAACCAGAATGTTGTTCGGGTTTGGTACCGACAACATGTTGGGTTGTCAAAAATACAGTCGTCTAGCTGTCATGTTACAAAAAATCTCCTGGCTTCCAATGTCAATTCAAAAACTTGGCTTGTCTGTGGTTTTGAAGATGCGGGGTAACATTTCTAAAGACCAGAAAGAAGTTATTCTAGCTTCCACAAACACCGAGCGCTTCCTGCGAATAAAATCTATTCACTTTTGGGCGAACCAGCCGTTTCTTAAGCATCCAAGCGACCCTTACAAAACAATCGAAACCAAAAAACTTAATGAGATCTTTTCTCGCTCAGATCTTGGGCCAGTTGATAAATACATATTCGCCGACTGGAGTCACATTCATATCTACAACCGTCATGGAATGGTCAGTAGGCTAGCGCGCCCCCAAGGTATTAGTGTCTACAATCCAGCGTATACGCCGCTAGTCAGCGGAGCTTTGTTGCGAGCAACTGACCATATGCGAATGCGCAATGACTGGGACAAGGAAATATTTCGAGAAGCTGTCCGACCTGTTTCGCCCGAGCACCTGTACACAAATAAACGAAAGTCTTGTATCTTGGAAATGAAAAAATGGTTTGCCGATGAAAAGACTCGATTTGACGCTAAAAAGATTCTAGAAGACTCCGAATTCATTAACGAAGTTTGTGACATCGATGAGTTTTTTGCCGCCTACGACACACTCCCTACTCCCGAGATTTTTATCTTGCGCTTGTTGGCTCTAGCTCATTGGCACAAGGAGCATTTTCATACAAAAAATTAATATGTCATTAAAAACTAAACTAAAACAATCAGTGCCACCAGCGTGGCGATTCCGACTGCTTGAATTAAAGAAACGCCTAACTCTCTCATCATTCAAAACTAACACGTATTCTGGGGACGGTGAGGATGTTCTTTTACTCAAATTGTTTAAAGAAAAACCTGAAGGGTTTTATGTTGACGTTGGATGTTTCCATCCTAAAATGATTTCGAACACTTGCCTACTGCACGCTCGTGGCTGGAGAGGCGTTAACATTGACCCAAACGGGCAGGTAATAAAATTGTTTAACCAGTACCGTCCTAAGGACACAAATCTCGAGCTGGGCATCGCCAAAAAAGCAGACACAAAAACCTACTACAACTTCACCCACCCTGGTGTAAACACGTTCGATCAAGTTCATGCCGAAGAAAAAAGTAACAAAAACTGGAACGAACTGATAAGTACCAGCAAAATTCAATGCCAGCCACTAGCAGCCGTCCTGCAAAAGTATTCTGAGGGCAAGAAAATTGATATTCTTGATGTCGACGTTGAAGGACTGGACCTTGAAGTTTTAGAGTCAAATGACTGGAAGCTTTTTCGTCCAAGTGTCGTTTTAGTTGAAGATCGCATGTTTCGCGAAGAACTAACGGAGAGTGCGATATATCATTTTTTGCAAGAACGTGGGTATGTTTTCCATGCTTACAACAACATCACACTAATAATGGTCGCAGAGGAGTTTTTAGATTAGTTGATATAAGTCTTAACTAACTTGGTCACCAGACGAGAAAGGCTGTGCTCAGCTCGAACATAATTAACTAAGTCGGTAGTGTTAGGTAAAGCAGCGAGAGTATCTTTTAGCGCGATAACAAAATCGTCTAGGCCGGCTACCTGCAGCCTGCCGAGTGGTAGTGACTGCGTACCCGGAGCCATTGACACTGTTGGCAGCCCGCAGGCCATGGCTTCCAAAACAGCCTTGTCTAAACTTCCGTTCTGAGCAGTCGTAACGAAGACTTTTGCTTTTTGTAGCACACTCGGCAACTTAGATTGCGGGACTCTTCCGCGCCAAAAAACTCGATCTGTCAGACCACGGTCAGAGACTAGTTGCTTTAATTCTAGTTCGTGTTGTTGTTCAACTTCTGTAACTGGTGCGCCGACTACACACAGCGTAACAGTCTTGTCTTCAAATAGATTCAGTGCTTCTACCAGCTGGCCAATGTTTTTACTCGGGGTAATACGCCCAACTGTAATCAAGTCGTAAGTTTTTTTCGTACTCGGTGTTTGTTTGAAATGATTTGTGTCGATGCCGTGACCTGTCACAAGCAAATTTTTACGCTTTAGTCTGAAACTTTCTGGCGAACCTGTGAAAATTCTATACACCAAGTAAGAAGCGATTTTCAAACTGACAGGTGTACTTCCGTGCATATACCACAAACCCACGCGCTTGCGCAAAAACCGCCACGGCAGCCAACCCAGCAATACGTAAACTTGATTCATGTGCACAAACACCCCGTCATAGTGTCTGCGACGTTGCCAAATAAGTTTATAAAATTGCCATACATATTTAAAACGACTAACACCGGCCTCCTTTCCAAGAGAATGAACGGTGACATTCGCGGGCAAATCATGTCTTCCGATCTCTAAACAAATTACCTCGACAGAATCACACTGCGCTGCAAATTCTTCTATCCAACGGTGGAAGAAACCTAGTATCGGATGATCTAGATCAACAACTTGTGTAACTATTAAAAGCTTCATAATAAATCTATTCTACCGCACGATTATCAATAGTCAGCCATTCTGTAAATACTGGTTCTACGTACTGAGCACCAGTCGCGTTCAGGTGATTGCTGTCAGTGTATAAAACTACCCCGTCGCGAATAAAGTCACACGCGTTAGCGTCACACAACATATCGGTAGGATCGATGATTGTAACGCGCCCAGCCTCTGCTTCTTTTTGCCAAACTGAATTCACAAACGTTTGCAACTCATCGTGCTGGGCACGTGGCAAACTGTACGGTGGAAGAGTGTTGGTTCGAGCCGCTTCGTAAAACGCTTCGCGTGGATCAAAGTATTCATGATGCGGAACTTGTAATAAAACCGTTACATTTACTCCGGCATCTGACAAAATATCTAAGGTTTTGGAGACGTTTGCCTCAAATCTTTTTTCAGCTTCGTCTGCGCTGCTTGATAAAGCGCCACGATAGTTAGTCCAACGGCTGACCAACAGCACGTCAGTAACAATTTCTTCTTTCATATGATCCAGCGCCAAATTGTACACAGTCGCGCAACGCGAATCTGGATCACTAAACGTAACCGGATGTAAAGGTGAACAGCCGGCGCTGATGTACGTGCCTATAGATGTGTTTGATTGATCTGCAGCTTTGGCCAAACCAGGCAAGATTGCGCCTCCATGGCTGTCACCTAATACAAGGTGAGTCGCAGGCACTTCCTTGGGACCAAAACGGCACGGATCCCAAGTTAGTTCAAACGAATGAACAAAACATGGATTCCAATAAGGACCAAAGTCAGTTGCTCCCAGGGCCAGTGTAGTCGCAGCGGCCGGAGCACGCTCGGGCAATCCATTGGTCGAAATAATGTAGTAACCAATGCCAAACAAAATCCAGATGGCTGCGATCCCAGCAAAATACACCTTCCACATTGGCGCGTCGGGCTGGTATCCCCGAACTGGTTTCTCGACCAAATAATACGATCCAATGGACAAAATTAATGTGAGAGTGAGCAGTCCAAAAGTTTGTACGCCGCTCAACACTTCCGTGTTTAACCAGTATTTACCAAGTACCAAAACTGGCCAGTGCCACAAATACAACGAGTACGACAACAGACCGACCCAGACTAACGTTGAATTAGTTAAGGTAGTTTTTATAATAGTAGATCTACCGGTGTGAGCAAGAATCAACAGCGCTGTACCAACTGTCGGCAACAACGCTGCGAATCCTGGAAAGAATGTTGCGTCTGAGTATAGAAATATACTCCCCAAAACTAGCGACAAGCCGAGTCCTGCAGCAAAATTAGCGAGACTCGACTTTGTGATCTGAACTGCTGCCAAAGCCAGCAGCGCACCAATTAATAGCTCAAATGCTCTGGTTGGCAGTAAGTAAAACGCCGCTGTCGTGTTGTCAGCCGAAGCCCACAAAGGTGGCAAGAACGGGAGCGAGAAAAACGCATCTCCATTCATCATCAAATACTGACACCACGCCAAAGACCCAACAAACAAAGCTACAAACACCGGCACTACAAACCGCCGACCGAACTTCCATAGCAACATCAACAAGATAGGAAATCCAAAATAAAATTGCTCTTCGATCGCCAGTGACCAAGTATGCAAAAGTGGAGAATCCTCAGACGGGCCCGCAAAATAGTCACTCTTGCGCAAAAAGAAAATGTTAGACAGGAACAGCGCTTGGGCTATCATTGATTGCCCGAAGTCTAAGTAATCGAGAGGAAACAATATCAGCCAATACCCGGCGGCAGCGGTAGTCAATAAAACCACCATTAACACCGGCACAATCCGTCGAATTCGTCGTTCCCAAAATCGCACGAGAGAAAATGTGCCCTGCTGCAGCTGCCGCACAATAATGCCAGTAATCAAAAAACCAGAAATCACAAAAAATACATCCACACCGACATACCCGCCAGAGAATCCAGGCACCTTTGCATGGAAAAGGATCACTGCGACCACGGCAATTGCGCGCAGGCCGTCAATCTCGGGCCGATACGAAGTTTTGCGGGTATGATCGCTCATGCATGACAGATTAGTACGGAGGAAGAACCTTCACAACTTCACTGAGTATCATTTATGTGTTCCTCGTCTTGTGCAAACAGCGCTTCCTCAACAGAAGCCCTGTAACTGCGCTGGTAAACTATTGGGTCTTGGAACAGCTTTCGTCTAACTGTCGCCTCTGCCTGGTCGGCCAGATGTTTGCGCTGCTCAACGTGCTCCATCAATTCTTTGATGTCAGTGGCCATGTCGACCCGATCACCCTCAGCAGAAATAAGAGCTGATTCGCGGTGCTCAAACAAGTCTTCGCGCACTTCGGTCCCAGTCATGACCATCGGCAGCCCAGCGGCAGCGGCTTGCACCACAACTTGCTCTCCTTCCGCGTCTACATTTGTAGCAATTAACAAGTTTGCTGCCTTTAGATATTGAATAAGATTGGTCTGCTGCTCGTCGATCACAAGCTGTGTCTCTATACCAAGCGCCTTTGCGCGCGCCAAACAGTCTGACTTCCCTTCACCGCTTCCCAACAAAACAAGACAAACACTGCGATTGTGCAGCATATCTTTGGCTGAGTCTATCGCGTCCAGTGCAGCCGAAGGATCTTTAAGAGAACCAACAAACAAGAGGAAGAACACATACTGCGGATACTTTTGTTTTAAGTCCAGCGTTTGTTTTTGGGCAGCGATGTTTTTGTAGGGATTCAAAACTGGAAGCTGCTTTGCGTCGATATCATCATCAATTTTAAGCTCATCTAATATCGCTCTGGTTGATGTTCGAATGCTGGCAAAACGTGGTATTGAGTAATAAGCAATGAATTTGCGCCAGACACTTGGGGTGATTACGTCGTGCAATGGCGGATATACATCTTTTTCTAGAATCTGTAATTGCGTCGCTCGGCCGTACTTCTTCGCCGCTTTGAGCGCGACCAATGCAGACTCATACGGGTCGTGCGCCACGATCAAGTCCGGCCTAAAACCCTCAGCAAACTCCAGCTGTGAACGCAGCATCTCAAACCCGACAAACGGCAGCTGCCACCAATGGTCGGCCGCCACGGTGTATATAAAAACATTTTTATGTGGACGCAGAACTGGCTGCTTAGGTTCAATACCTTTGCGCATCACCAAAATATGCACCTCGTCAAATACATCGGCAACATCTAGATAACCATCCAGGGTCTGCTTGGTCGGGTTAAGTAAATTTACATTCTGAGACACGAACAAAACTCGAATGACATCTCTTTGTGAACTATGTTGGACAACCCTTCCTTCTTTTAGCGCTTCGTCGGCGGTAGTGGTCGGTACTTTTGTGCACACGTCATCAGCCTGCTTACGCATTAGATTGTTTAATTCCCCAACCGCTTGGTGAGAAAAATCTTTATTAAAAAGATCACGTCCGGCCATATATAGACACAGTATAACAGCATGTTTGGAGACGATGCTCTATTCGTGTGAAGCAACCCAATTTTTTATGTACAAGTTTTCTTCAAGTGCTGTTTTTGCGACTTGGACATAAGCTTGTTTAGATAAACGTTGACGTAGCTCAAAGTCAGTCATTCTCTCCAGCGCTTTGACCAATCTACCCAAATTCCCCACAGGAACCACCAGAGCACTAACCTCGTCGTACAGCAGCTCGCCAACACACCCAACGTCAGTGGTCACAATCGGAACACCTGCGGCAGCAGCTTCCTGCAACACCATTCCCCAGCCTTCGTGGTTTGAAGTTAGGCAAAAGACATCAGCTTGGCTTAATTCGCTTGCTACGTCATTAGTCCAGTCTACAAACTCAATATCGTTCTGCATGTCCAGTCTGGCCGCGAGATTTTGTAAAATATTTTTCTCAGGTCCGCCGCCAACGACGCGTAGAGAAGAAGCGATGTCCTTTTTTTTTAAACGCGCGCAGGCGGACAACAACAGTCCCAAGTTTTTTTCGGGAGACAACCTGCCAATGTAGAGAATTTGCAGAGGTTGATCCACCGCCGGCGACTGCGAGCGTAACCGCTTCGCACCAAGTGCAAGTAGTTCTTTCAAGTTGGCAAAAATCGGCAAGACGACTATTCGATCTTCCGGCACACCTAAGCTCAATACGGACCGTTTGATCCGATCGCTTACGACCCGAACTCGATCTGCCTGTTTGACTATTCGGCGGCCATAAAAAACCCGCACTCTCTGCAACAAAGAACTGTGAGAACTTGCTGGGTTAAACACATCGCCGTGAATTTGGACTTGGTGTTTGTGCAACGTGCCTGGCAGCAAAAGACGAGCGATCAAACATGACTCAAATGGATCCTGGCTAGAAATAACAAACTGCTCTTTTGTATATAGTGCCAAGACTTCCTTTCCAATACGATAGGCTCTGGTCAGCATGCCAAATTTACTTAGTGAGTTCGTAGCATATAAAGTTAAATTTTCGATTTTCTGCACATCAGGGTAGCCTTCGCTTTTGCGCGTAAAAACTACGATGACGTATTGTCCCAGTTCGGCTGCGTACTGTTGTGCACGCGCTCGCTCGCGCGAGTCCGGGTCGAGAATGCGCTTTGCATAACTTATAGAAAGAATATTAAGCTTCATAGACATTGTGTAACAGCAGGTCAAGTTGTTGAACGACCTTATCTTCACTAAATTCACTCGTACGTAGGCGGGCGGACTCCGTCAGACGAGTTGCCATTTCTGGATTAGCAAGAATACTGTTAATTGATTCTTGCAGTTGTTCTGCGTCATCAAACGGAACTAGCAAAGCGTCCTTTTTGTCTTGCAGCAACTCGGTATTTCCACCAGCAGTTGTAGTTACAATCGGCACTCCAAGATCCATCACCTCCAATAGTTCGTGCGACAGGCCCTCATAGGCAGTATTTAAAACAAAAACATCGGCCGCGTTTTTAACATTTGCCAACTCAGACTTGGAAAGGCGCCCCAACAAGTAGACATGGTGCGTGAGGCCAAGACTTTCGATTTTTTCTTCTAACTGTTGGCGGTCCGGACCGTCTCCGGCAATTAACAAAGTGATGTTGGGATGTAGATCTTTTAGCTTCGCAACCACGTCAACGAGGGTCGCTATGCCCTTCCAGGGCACGAGCCGTCCCGAGGTTACAAGGACTGTATCTGTGACATTGTATTTGCGACGTACTTCATTTTTATCCAAAGCTGGAGTAAGTGGTGAGAGCGAACTGTAGACGACTCTAATTCTTTCAGCTTTGCTGCCCCAAGTTGCGATGATGCTTTTAAGATAAGCACTCGGAGCGACCACAACTGCTGCCTGACGCACGACAGTCGCTTGTATAAAAGCTAAGACTCGAACTTGCCACGGCACTTCGTTTCGTTTTTCCGTGTAGTCGTCGAGCGTATCACTCACACCAAACCTTACTCTGCCCTGCTCCCAGGCATAATCTCCACCCAGGCGCAGCATGAATTTTTTTCCCCGCAGGCGTGCAGCGATCACAGCCGGTGCTCCAACACTAACTGGATCAAGCGCATACACAATGTCGACACCTTCTGCAGCGCACCATACTCGCCAAAAATATACTGCGTGCCGGACCAACTTTGGATACTGTCGCACTGAACTAAATGGTACGACAACCAGCTCGTAGCCTCGCCCAGGCAAATGTTTTTCCAACATGGCAGCATAAGTCGCCGGACCACCGATGTCTGGTGAATATAAACCAGTAGCTAATAGAAGTTTCATTATTTAAATTTTAACGCTTCGGGCGCTGGTCGCAAGTATGCGACATGTAATATTTCCTTGCCGATCATTTTCTGTATACTACTGGGGCATGTCGACGACTATTCTCACACCTTTGTTCCCTCCTGACCCGAGCAACGTTGCTTTGTATACTAAAATTCTGGCGGAGAAACTTAGTGTAGACGACCTGTCTGTTATCGCCTACGGCAATTTACCTGAATCAGTTGCCAATACAACAATATACCCTATTGATAAACGTCGCAGTAAATTTACCTTGGTTTGGCAATGCCTCAAAACGTTGTGGCAACTTCAGCCCGACAATTTAATCGTTCAGAACGGCCCATCGAGTGAACTGCCGGCGCTCATATATTCGTATTTACATCGCCCTAAACTGATCTTGGTGTTCAGTGATTTAGCAGCTTCACAAAAGCAGCGTTCTTGGCTGCACAGCCAGGTAACCAAACGCCTGACCGCTCGTGCTGAGACTGTCGTCACTCTACCTACCGACACTACAACTTATTTGCCGCTGGAATGGTTACCTTTTACACCAAACGTCGAAGACAAGGTCGAGACCCAGAAGAACTGGTGGCAGGAACACCTAATAGAACTAGGACATGGAGCAAGTAAATAAAGAATCAGACAACCAAAGTCGCGTGAACGCTGAGTTAAAAAATCTGTGTGATATTTTGGCACGCGCAGGCTATACACTAAACGAACATCAGCCGCACACAATCGGAGAGCGTTTTTTGATGCAAAATATTACTACCCCTAGTGGACAGAAGGTGATCCTGCTAGGCACAGACATCAATCAAAATCGCGTTGTTATAAAAGCCACCTCTGACCCAACCGGAAAAAAAGAAATCCAACATGAGCAAGCCTGTCGATCTTTATTGCACACAATCAACTTTGCCTACGACACGTTCACAACCCCCGAAGAAATTACAACCTGGACCGAGGATGGATATTTAATTTCAGTACAACAGTTCATCGACCAAGAATCGTCTTTTATCGAGCGTCCATTGGAAGAACAATTTGAATATGCACTGCGTGCTTTCAAAACCCAAGAGAGTGCCCGTGCTACTACTGCTAGTCATTACAAAACTATCGCCAGCACATTTGGCATCCGGCAAAGCGAAGACTATCTGCGTTTATCACAATCGTTTCTTGAAACACAACAAGATCTAGAAACAGACCAGGGAATTCAAAACACCTGTCAAGAGACGTTTAAATTATTAGAAAGAAACAAAGACCGCATCGAGCAGTATTGCGGATTCTTGACCCATACAGATTTTGTACCTCACAACTTTCGTATTAAAAATGGAAACATGTACCTACTCGATACTTCGTCTTTAGAGTTTGGCAACAAACACGAAAGCTGGGCGCGCTTCTTAAACTTCATGACTTTGTATAACTACAAACTGGAGAAGGCTCTTATAGAGTACATCGAGCACAATCGCGCGCCAGAAGAACGAGAGTCCATGCAGCTGATGCGCCTATACCGTTTGGTCGAGATAATCACGTACTACAGCAACACTCTAAAGAAAAGTGCTGACGACCTGCTATCTCTCAACAAAGCCCGCGTGGAATTTTGGCATGATGTTCTACAGGCAGAATTACGCAACGAGCGTGTGCGGCGTGACATCGTCGAGTCGTACCGCATCACCCGCGACCGCTTGCGCAGTCAAGACGAAAAAGAACGGCAAAAGAATCTACACTAGGATTCCAGTTTGTGAATCTCGTCGATCAAGGTTCTGTACCGATCAAGCAAAGGATGTTGCCAAGAAGCAGACACTTTCTCGTACACTAGCTCTTCGAACCAGAGCTTTTTTTCTTTATCTTTACTAAACACGTCCCAGACAGCAATTCCTAGTGTCTTGTGATTATCAATGAGACTCTCTGCGTTGTGGATCTTGTCCGCGATGCAAACTGCTTTTGCTCCCTCTGACGCTACTACCACAGCATCGACATACTGTTGTTTTCTTTCCTCCCAAGGTAAGTCTGTGTCTTCACTGACAGCCATCACATAGTCACAAACTTCATTACCTAGCTCAGCTCGCAGTTCTTCTTCTGTCACAGGAGTATCTTCGATCACATCATGAACAAAGCCAGCAGCGACAACTTCTTCTGAGAAGCCGTATTCTTTAAGCATCATTCCAACCATAATCGGATGCACTACATACGGTGAACCATCGGTTTTTCGAACTTGTTCTTTATGTGCGACTACGGCCAAACGCAGGGCTTTTTCTGTCAAAGTCATACAATTTTATTAAATACTTCTTCACGCATTTTTTTGGCAACCAGGTCCCAATTAAATTCGGAGTCTATTCGGTCGCGTGCGTTTTTGGTAACTTCAGCTGCTTTCTCTGGGTGATCAAGAATATCTTTCACCGCTTGCGCAATTTGTTCTGGGCTATCTGGGTCCACGACCCACGCTGTAGTTAGCTTGTCCGGGTTTCGTTTCTCATCATAAATAAAATCCTTAAAGCCGCCGACCTGAGTCGCAACCACCGGCAACCGTGCGGCCATTGAGGACAAAACCGAGATACCTAAACCTTCAGAGCGACTTGGGTGCACGACAATGTCAGATACGATGTGGTTACGGTACTTTGGAACTTCGTCTCGTGTGAGTCCACCAAGGAATATCACCCGATCTTCCAATTCTAATTCCTTTGTAAGATCGCGAAGCATTTCTTCGTCTGTACCCTGCCCCGCAATCACAAATTTTACATTGGCAGGCAATAGAGTGAGGGATTTGATAATATCGTCCATCGCTTTCTGGTAAACCATCCGCGCTGCAATGAACAGATACACTTCACCATCCTTCTTCCCCAAATCTTTTTTTACTGCTTCCAACTCTTCATCAGAATAAAATTGGGTAAAGTTTTTTGGATTGGCACCGTTGCGAACCATCACAACCTCCCCTTTGTATCCGCGAAGCGCTGGCCAGGTTCCGAGGTACTCGGAAATAACTTGAATAACCGCAGCTCCTTTGATACCCGCATCGATAAGTGGAGTCAGCGGTCGCACAAACCATCGCTCAAAAACCTTGTCGTACGGGTCGCCGTCTTGCAGTGTCAGTACATGTGGCACACCCACGCCCAACCACTTGGCCAACATCAACGGCATAGTCATATACGTCATCATCGCCCACATGCCGTCTAGCTTTATTTCTTTATGTAAAGATCGGGCCTTCAACGCAGCCAACGGAATAAATAATATTTTTGAAAGATACGCTCCGCCAAACCCGACGCGATACACAGTCGTGTTGTCGATCTGTTCTTTGCGCGGTGCGGTTTTATCAAACAAAAGCGTCACAACATGAAACTCAATATCCTCAGGCTCAATCCGCCCAGTAATTTCTTTCATCGCCGCCTCAGCCCCAGATACAAAGCTAGGGTAGTACGCGAGCGAGAAGGCTAGGATTTTTTTCTTCATGAAAATACTTTAGCACAAAAGCAGAAACAGCGACCCGTGGGCCGCTGCATCACGTCATGGTTAATATGCAAGTTTAGCCAACCGCTCAGCTTTTGCCCCCGAAATATACGCCGTTTTCTTGTGAAATTGCGGATCAGGCCACCAGTCATCATCCTTTTCGTTCTCAGGGCAAGGCACTGGTTCACCAATTTTTGACACCACTGTGATTGTTTCAGGATAAACAAACGCGTTGTGTGGGTATCCCTTAGGAACACGGAAACTGCTTCCGGCTTCTAGAGTGTGCCACTCAATATCATCGCCGCATAAAACAGCGAGAATGATTTTACCCGAAACAACAAAATAGTGCTCGTCTTGACCTTGGTGAATATGTGCGTTTTCCCAGCCGGCGGGTGCATAATTGGGAACGATTGACACGCTGACACTAACACCCTTGTCTTCATGTATTACAGTCAGCTGCACCTTATTGGTTGTGTCAATGCGACCTTTACCTTTGAGGTTGAATCCGTGCCGAGCCAAAGCCATTACGAGCTGGTCAGGCGTCAGATATTTTGGATTATATTCCAATTTTATATCTCCCTTGATTCGCACCGACCATCGGTGCATCCGAAAATAAAGTATAGCTATTTTGTACTTTCGTCAATATACTCCTTCAGTTGATGTCGCTGCTTCCACCCCAACTCCTGCAACTTGCTCGTGTCGTACGCGCCGTTTGAACGGGTTGATTTGGTTGGTTCTTGGTATTCCGCCTGCAGGCCAAACATGTCGCGCAGGTCGTTGAGGCTGTAAACCTCGGCGGCGCTGATCGCGTATTCGTCTTGTTCACCTTTTTCAGCAATTTTCATCAGGGCGTCGACTGTGTCGAACACGTGGGTGAACGCGCGCGTCTGGTCGCCAGTGCCGTTGATCTGACAAACCTTGGCCTCAGACAAAGCGCATTGCTTGAATGTCTCTACTACCGTGCCATAACCACCAGTGTACTGCCCTGCTCGTTCACGCGGACCGTAGACATTGTAAAAATAGGCAATTGAATAATCTAGATCGTACCAACGTCCGTAATTGTGGACGAGCTCAGAATTCATTGCTTTAGCAAAACTATACGGGGCACGATTTTGGCCGGATACGCCGTCAGCACGCTCTTCAGCGAACCTGGTCGAGCTTCCAGCGTAGACCAATTTACAATTATGTCCACGCCACCACTCGAGAACAGCGCATGTTCCAGCCACATTTAAGTCCCACACCTGATGTGGCTCCTCTAGACTCGGCGCAACTCGCGAATATTCTCCTAGGTGAAATATAAAATCAGGAGTTTCTGTAATGTGTTCAGCAATGTCTTTGGTGTGACCCTCGCGATACTCGACTCCATCTACGTGATTTTCTTTTGTACCGGTGAAGTAGTTGTCGAGCGAAATGACTTTGTATCCATCCGCCAGCAAACGCTCACATAAATGTGATCCAACAAATCCGGCTCCGCCTGTAACTACTGCGAGTTTACCTTCCATATGTGTTACATCGTACCACTATTTTAACCCTTCGCCACGTGGGTAGGACGGTATCAGATATATACTCAGAATGCCGAGCAATATAATTCCCATCAGCGTATACAGCGGCCAACGGGTCGGCATATCCTTGGCAATCTGTGCCACCTCGGCCAGCTGCGTAGTTGTACTAAAATCATCTGCCGCCATCGCCACATTGCCGAGCAATAACTTAGGAATCTCTTTTTGCACAGCTGTAGTAGATGCAGCGCTGGCAAATTTAAATCTTTCAGATCTTGTGCTCGAAAGACTTTCTGTTCTCTCTGCACTAGCGAGGATATTTTCTGTCGTAGCCCGTGTAACCACAGGTTCATTAAAATCAACTCGGGCAACTTGCGCCAGATCGCCCGCAGCGTCCGACCGAACAGCCGGAACGTCACTAGCAACGATCCTTTGTGACTGGTCGAACAATGCGACCGTGGCCTGAGTGTTTTCAATCCCTAGTTTATTCTTTGGAATTAAAATCCGTTGCTTTGGTAACAAAATAGTATACGGAGGTAGTGTGAAAATCTGTTGTCCAAACAAACGATGACCGCCGAGATCTATTTCGTGCAATCCTTCGTTCATAACAACAACCGCTTCAGCTGTCTGACTGATAACTACCTCAGGAACAAATACATCTATCTCGTACCGAGCAACTTGTTGCTGACGACTGTAACCGCCCTGCACAACCAACACATATCGGCCTGGGTGCGAGTATTCGTGTACCAGTTCACGCCCAGTCCCAGAGTTGCCGTCTCCAAAACTCCACGTATACGTCAGGGAGTCGAGCAATGTGTCGCCGATCCCACTTGGCTCGACTGTCAGTTCGATCGGTTGATTAACATAGGCAAAAGTCGGGGCTTCGATATCGAGCTGCAGGGTCACGTCAGGCAAAGTCAAAACTATCGACTCTGATTGTGATGAGCTTTTTTTGATTTTCGTTGTACTATCAAAAACTATTAAGTCTTTTGGCTTTGCCTCGGCGATCACTTCTGTGGCAGCACTTCCATTCAAAGTTCCGCTTCCTGGCGTGGCTGTTCCTGTCACCCAGCCGTTGGAACCTTTCTGGGCTGTTTCTTTGGTTTTGTTGTCTCCACCGATATTACTCCAGTCATCACCACCGACTACCCGATCAATCACTGCTCCGCTGGCGTCGCTTAATGTCAGAGTCGCACCGCCATTTACAAACGCACCAGTGTAAACCAAAAATGCATTTCCGACGGTCGAAGCATCACTCGTTCTTTCAAGCACAGCAAATTCCCCGCTAGGCATTATGCCCTGCAGGGGAATTTCTAAATTTAGACCATCGCTAATACTCCAGCCAGTTACATCGACTTCAAGACCACTGTTATACAGCTCGATCCACTCATGGTTGGCAGACGCAGCACTACCCATCCAGGCCACCTCGGTAATAGTTACCGAAGCAAAGGCGGTCGTAGGCAGAAACAACACAATGAGCAGTCCGAGGTATTTCATAATTACATCATTCCGGGTAGTTTTTCTTTACCATCATGTCGCAACATTTTTTTTACGTCCTTTACTGTCGGATCAGTTCGAACTGAAGTGGGTGTAAAAGATGGAATTTCCCGGCGGCCCGAATTTGGCTCGGGCGCCTTTGGAGCACTTACTGCCTGTGGAGTAAACTGATGACTTTGTCTGGTTGCGATTGGGATTTGTGGTCTTCTCTCCACCACAACTCCTCTGATCTGAGACTGCTGTGCTGGCTCTGTTTGATGGTGTTGCGCTACAAGAACCGGAGCTTGTTTTGGCTGAGCCGAAAAATTCTTTACCAAATGGTCTTTGTTTTCCCGGAATGACTGTCCGTTGTCTTTTGGACGGATCACCTCGTTGGCGATATGTTTTTTGGGTTCGTTTTTTGGCTGAGCATTTTCGGGTTGAGCGGGACGAGGTTCTTCTCTTTCTCGGCCAGATAGCCTCTCTCTTCTTTTTTCCGGTGCAGAAGCCGACCGTTGATCACGATTTTGACTATCGTTAATTTTTTGCCCGTTGTTAACCAAACTGTCGAGACTGCCTTTTAGATCCCGAGGCTTGCTCTCAGGCTTATTATAATTTACCTGTCTGTTTTCATTTCGAGGTTTCTTATCATCTCTTCTTTGATTTTTATTACGATCATTCTTTCTTTCTCTATCGCGCTGTCTTGCATCACGATCTGTTCGCTCTTTGGGGGGAGTCGAATTAGGTTGAGGTGCTGAGGTAGGAGCAGGTGGTTTTTCAGCACCGGTCTTCGATTCAGTTTCTTTAGCCGCCGATTTGTCGGGCTGTGCGCTCAGTCCCGACAAAGCTGCCTTTAAATCGCTACGATGGTCATTCGAGCCGACTTCGGGTTTTTTTTCGGTTGGCGCCTTGTCTTTATTTTGTGACTTGTTCCTATCATCAGTCTTGGTTTCTGGTTTTTTACCATCAGTACTAACCATCCCAGCAATAATAGCCTTAAGGTCTTCAGGTGTTTTCTGAGCCGGAGCCGGCTTCTTATCTCTCGCTTGGCTCTGAGGCCTTTTGTCAGCAGGTGATGATGTTCTAGTTGGTTTTTTATCTGAACTGCCTCCACCACCTCCGCTATTAGTCCCAGGTGGAGTTTGCGCTGGACCCTTTAGTCTTGAACCTCCGTCCTTCAATCTTTCTTTTTGTTTAACAAATTCTTTGTCTTTGCCAACTTTGAAAAAAGCGCTGGGTTTAGTAAACCCGCCATGGTTAGCACCCTCTCCAGCCTCAGATGCTTCTACGCGATCATCCGGCGTGTGCAGGTTATTTACCACTTGCTCTACTTGTTCTCGTGGTTGGCAATAATTTGCCTGACTACGCTTGATCACCATATATTTGTGTGACTCTGGCGGAGTTTGTACAGGCGGCAAAGTCTGCGCCGAGAACGGCGGCGATCCAACCCCGTCGATCATAAGAGAAAGATAAATCTGTGCAAACCCCAGGTTCACCAAGTCGTTTGCCAAAAACTGCGGTTCAAAAATTGGTTCCAGGGTTTCCGCGTCGAATGGGCCGACTCGAAAAGTGACCGTCGTTCCGACGTTACCGAATACTGCGTCGCGAACTTTTTCCTCCATCTGTTCGACGTACTGGTGAGCGATGATCAGGTTGAGATGATACTTACGTGCCTCAGACAAAATATTCGCAAAAGTCGAGTTCGCAAAACTTTGGAACTCATCAACATAGAAGTAAAAGTTCGGCATCTGCTTCATCTGTGCCGGAGGCAATTCAGCGCGACTCATAGCCGCCAAGTAAATCTTGGTGATGAGCATTGAACCAAGCAGGTCAGCGTTTGTTTCGCCCACCAGACCTTTGGAAAGGTTGACCAAAAGAATCTTCTTTTCATCCATCATCTTACGCACGTCGAACGACGAGTGTGGCTGACCAATAATATTACGGATCAGCGGGTTACCAGTGAATTGTCCGATTTTATTTTGGATCGCTGGCAACGCCTCGGCTGCAAAACGTTCAGTATAGTTATTAAACTCATCAACCCAATAAGCTTTTACCGCCGGGTCCTTCACGTGGTCGATCACCTTGTCCCGATAAGCCTTATCCGCCAACATGCGGTTCACAGAGAGCAGTGTCGTGTCTGGATACTCGATCAAAGCAAGCAGTGCGTTAGTTAAAATGTATTCCATTCGTGCACTCCACGCGTCCTCCCAAATCTTCTTAAAAGTCGACATCAGACCCGACACAACCAGGTGACGAGTGTCCATACCAACGTCTTCCATAATGTTGAAAGAGATCGGATTATCCATATCAAACGGCGCAAAATACACCACGTCGTCCAGACGATGTTCAGGCACGTACTCGAGGAGCGCCTCGATCGCGCTGCCGTGAGGGTCGATGAATGCCATCCCTTCCCCACTTTGGATATCCTGCGCTGCCATGTTCTCAAGCAACGTGGACTTACCCATACCCGTTTTACCAATCACATACATGTGACGTTGTCGGTCTTTGGCCTTTATACCAAAAGGCACACTTTGACCACGCGCGTTTGTTTTCGCGAAAAATGTGATCTTATCTGGATCAAAACCTAGCTGCATACTACCCAAAGTATAACATTAGTCACCAAATTGCCGTTCGACAAATGACACTAGGGTGTCAACATCAGCAGTGCGACTGCTTGAGCCGAGCACTATTACAACAACCGTTCTAGTAAACCCTTTGATTTCCAGCTCATGTAAAGAGATCGACGTTTGTCCAGCAGCTCG
>CALJTT010000004.1 GCA_937975855.1 Minisyncoccota bacterium
TTACGTATAGCTTGATTCCCCAGATAACTACTGACAAAAATCCTCCCACCAAGAAAATAAACAACAATAACAACTTCCATGGAATGATCCAGAAGCTAGTTGAAGAATCGACAAACTGCCTGGTATTCTCGCCATACGCCAAAGTGATTTCTGCTGTGTGGCGGCCAATATCAGCGATAGCCCAATCTGAACTCCAATGAAATGTATAGTTTCGGATACTTTCGGGCAGCACATTACCAAATTGTGAATGTTTGTTTACTGGAATCACGCCCCTTACTTGACCCCACATGTTTTTAATTTCAATTTCGCCTTGCGGTTGCAAATGAACGTTTCCAGTGTTTTCAAAGCGCACAGAGAAAGTCGCATCGGCTCGTTCGTAAACAGAATTTGATGTCGTAAATTCTCTTATGTTGCCCGATTCGGTTATATCCCCCGCCACCCGAAGAAATACCAAAGAAGTAACGACTTGAGATGTTTCTACCTGTGCCTGCCCAGCAGTATTATCAAAAGAACGAGTTCCAATCATCACGGCTGCAAAATGGCCTCCTGGGGCTGCATCCGCTGGCACGGAAATTGTAAACGGCACACTCACTGTTTGCTCTGGCGGAATTACAATTTCGTCTGGAGTGACAGAAATCCATTCAGCTAGAGTCGCGCCGTCATCTTCAGAATCAAAAATCGGGATTAATGAACTGTCTCCTCCCTCTCCGCGCGGTGCAAAATTCACCGGTTCCGCATAAACAGTAATCGGAAACTGGTTTGCGTTTATTACCCTAATTGAACTTTGCCAAGTCTGGGCAGTGTTGGCTGTCATCTCAAATAGAGTTGGAGAGACACTTAACACAACTGAACCTTGGGCTCTGGAGAGACTGGGATATAGTGCAAGCAAAACAAGCACTAGCCAAAGCACAAGTGAGTAAACTCTATGATTTTTCAGACAGGTCAATATCATGGTCTTGCGGATTAGCATCGTGCCCATCGCGGAAATACATGGAAACTTCTTCACCATGTTCGTCAGGAACATTGGCCGACACTGCTCTATGAACAAACATAGTTAGCAACGTGACCAAAGCCAAAAGCCCAAATCCAAATAGAAGCAAGTACCAGATAGGCACCATGAAAAATGAAGTCGTGTCGTACAAACTAGCCGTTTGAGTACCTCCGTAGGTGAGATTCAGATTTGCCTTGAACCGTCCGATGTCTTTTTCAAAAGGAACCTGGACCGCGAACGTTCTCTCTCCGCCAGCAGGTATCGCCACACCATCTTCATTAACAGCTACAGCACCAACTTCGGCCCCACGTGTATTGTAGAAGACCAATTCCCCTTTAGGTGCAGAAGAAATTTCACCTGGATTCTCAACAGTAATGTCAATAGTCTGGGAATCCGCGTTGGTAATAAAACGATCTACAGATAGACGAGCGACTTTCATACTGTCTACTCTTTGGTCTTCGATAGTAACCTTAAGAATAATACCTTTAGCCTCACCTTTTGCGACTATTTGATCAGCGATGGTTCGGTTGCGTGCTTCTACCATCCCGATAAACACGTGATACTCACCCGGAATCGCTAGTGGGTGTGCGGTTACCTTTAGAGGAACTTCTACTTCGGTGCCTGGAGCAACTGCAACCTGTCCACGAGAAATTTCAATCCAACTAGTGACCGAGTTTGATCTATCAGTCATCACTGGAGCAATAAACTCTTTGATCTCCCCTTCTGTACCTATTGTAATCTCGTTGACGGTTGGAAAAACCGTAGCCTTTCGATGTTCGTATGTGCTGCTGATTTTTATTATTTCGGTAGCACTTTCTCTTTGTGTGAGCGAGACGTCAATAAAAAAAGGTCTGATTGTTAAGTCTGCGGATGCGGCGGACGGCAACAACAGCATAAGAAAACCGAGAAGTAAGGCTGAGCGCTTCATACGAGAAATAATAACATTAAAAGAATTAATAAATCGGAGTCGCTATGTACACAATATCTGTTTCGTACAAACCGGCTGGCTGGTCTTCGGTTACAAAAATTCGGTAAACAATATCATGAGACTCGTCTGCTGGCAGCGAGCTGTACATAATTTCCTGCGGAGTGACGTGCAGTGCCGCATATGTGTCTAAAGGTGCAAATCTGGCTGATCCGCCGTCGAGAGTAGCGTCAGTGGTGTGATATCCAACACAACCACTGACCCCTAGTACACAGGAAGATGACCACCCATTAGGCGAGGCATTAGTGGATGTTATCGGTGCTATTTCTAGACCACTGGCGTTAGTCAGGTTCTGCCTGGCGAATTTCCACACTCGATACCCCTCTGCAGCATTAGTGTCTACAGACAAGCGCTGTGCGGCAGCAACATCGCTATTGACAGGCAGATTACCAAAATTAATTTCCGAAGCCGTAGTTGTGGCACCTGTGATCAGGTCAGCAGTTGAAGTACCGTTTGGCAGACCACTGATTGTGAAAATCAGGCCAGCGCCCTCTGCCTGAATACTGGGGTAGGTTGCTACTCCTGATGGTTCGACCGGCTTGGCCTTTGTCACGTCAAACAACCTAAAGTAATAAACCACATTTGGTCTCAACAGAGTATTTTTGAGAATAAATGAATATTCTTGGGCTGCACCGGAATCGTGTGGATGACCAGCCACATAATCTGGCGAGGTGTTGTGCGTACCACATCCTGCTCCAGACCCGGCCACACACGAGTCACTCGTGCCGATTGTAGCTGTTGTAATGGTGGCATTGTCAGCCGTCGGGCCATCGACATAGCACCACACAGAGGAGTACACACACGACGACGAAGCCGCAACATCGGACGCAACGGTAAACGAAGGGTCTTCTGAGAACTGGAGTTTGAATTTTACATCTAATTCAGGGACGCCTTTGACCTCAGGAACCACAACGCGCAGTGCAACAGTAGACGAGGCAGCCAAGTCCGAAGGCGCAGTGTTGACAGAAGCTATGGCGCTACTGGGCGTCTCGTTTTGCGAGTCGTCATACCATTGCCAGTCGGCCAAAACTGGTGAGAAGTCCGCTGTGCGGATTTGTGGATACTGTAGATAACCAGACAATCCCGACCCGTCCGCTTCGACCATACGGAAGCAATATACCGTGTCAGCTTCTGCCTCATTATGTTCCAGGTACCAATCGTATTCAACATCTTCGCCATCAAAGGCAATATACGTGTTGGTGGCTGTGTTGTTTTCGTGCTCAAGTGAGCCGGCCACGTCTGCTACCGATATCAAAAGATCTCCGGGAGTCGGTGGGTCTCCAGACAAAACAGTTCCGTCGGTAGTCCCAGGTGCAGCATAACCGCGCCAGAGCGTAGAAGAGCTGGTGTCACCAACATCAAACCAGCCAACTGCCGCTGTACACGTAGTGATTCGCTTTGAGTACTGTAACTTAAACTGAACAAAATCAGCTGGCCAATTTGCGTTACGAGCTTGAACTGTCATACGTAATCGCAACAAATCGCCAGCACCAGGCGGATCGTCAACCCCAGTAATGCTGGTGTTTTCTCCCAGATCGTCTCCCCCACTAGGCCAAGGATCAGATGGCGTCAGCAAGTCATTGTCAGAATAAAATCGGTAGTAATTCTGTCGATACGACAAATCTGCGACCGGCCATTGAACTAATTCAACACGGTAATACAGATTTGTGCCGGTATCGCTGCGCCACAGTTCGTATGACGTTGGCGAAACTATTCTTAGACCAGCAATTGAACGAGGGTGAGCAGCGTTTGTCCCATCTGCAGACGAGTTACCAAAAATTGAGGAATTTCCCACTTCGTCCAACGTGTCACTAATGCCGACAGATATCGTAGCCGGTTCAGATCCGTTTCTTGTGCTGGCAGCCTGCCTTTCAACCTGCATTGCGCCAATTCCTGTTTGAATATTCTCTATCACCCACGCAACCGAAACCTGCTCGACAGACAAGTCCGCCCCAGCTGGAAGCTCAAAAGAAACGGCGCCAACACTGGATAGCCAAACCTCGTGACCGTGGGATGCAACTTCGACGTTTGCACCAACGCGTTTTTGAGCGTGAATAAATGTTTGCGCCATTGAAGTTACTGGTGTGATAGTTTCAGTTTCTGGAGTTGATGTGGCGACGTATGTATGTTCGACACGCTGCACTTGCCAATTCATACCGCTGAATTCGACAACTGCATAGCTGATATCCAGGTCAGAACCACCGGTAGCACCTCTGGTAAAAACAGGCACGCCGGTTGCGGCATCCCATTCTGCTGTTACTTGAGTAGCAAAAAGATCGTTGGCTGTGTCGTTACCTGAGACACCAGTAACAAACACCACCACATCACTATCGTCAGACACCGACACCACCGGTCCCGAGATTGTCGACTGCACTGTGCTCATGGTGACTGTGTCGCTACTTTGGACGAGCATTTCGTTGTCAGTTCCTGGCTGGCCGATAAATTCCACAATCTCCCAGTCGATAAAAGTTTCGTTTAAAATTCTATCGCGCGCGAAAGTAATGCTGGTGGTTATGTTCTCGGGATCTTGAATATAAGCAGTGATTTCTTCAACGTCTTGGGAACCGCCTCCTACAACGTCACCGGCCCCTGTGTGGTTTGTGTTAGTGATGCGGACAAAAGCCAAACCTGCCGACGACGGCGCGGTGTAGTCCGTTCCTGCAGTAATGGTGTAAGTGCCACCAGTCATAACAGCATTACCACGCTGTACTTTGAAGTCACGTTTGCTCGCAACCGTTATTTGCGGGTATGTTTGATAGTCATCAATTTCACTTCCGTCGAAATTACTCAATCTAAAGCAATAGGTCCCTCCATAAGTTGTAGCCAGAGTGGACTTTAGACTAAACTCAATTTCCAAAAAGCTATCGCCTGCCAAAGTTGTGCTGGCAACTAAGGAGTCAGACTCTCTTACGCCATCTATCCCCACAAATGTCGTAGCGGGGTCTGTGATTCCACCATCTGGAACGGCAATATTTGTCGTAGCGTCACCGTGGGTCAAAAACAAAGAGTCAGCCTGATCCCAATCGTCGTCGTCTAGTGCGTCGACATCAGTCCACCCTGATGCGGCTACACAAGACGAAACGAGTTCTGCATATTGCAAAGTGTACCCAACATCCAGCGTTGACGTTGCGCCAGTATTAGCGAGACTAAGGCGCAGGCGGATTGGGGTGTCGATAGCAAAATCGATCTCGGGAGTGCTCTCTAAGCCACCAGTTGCTGAGGTGGCGGCTGTCTCAGAATCGTTGTCATCTCGCCAGTGATACCCAGACTGAACAACTACTGAACTGTAAACTGTCGACGAACCAGTAATTGCCACTAATGAGGAAGGAGATATGGAGGCTCCGCCAGCCAAAACATCTGCTGTTGGGGAGTTGATGGCGATTGCTATCGTGTCTCCGTTGAACGCTAGATCAGTCACATCGGCAACTACATAGAAGCATGCTGCTTGGGTTGTATTTAGTGTAGCGCTATCGGCAAAAACAGACTGACCGTCAACAGCATCGAAACCGTCCGTGTCCGTTGCGCCAAACTGCAACTCGGTGCCTTCGTAAGTTTCACTTTGGCAATCGTACGGAGCGGTTGTGTCTAAGTCGTAAAAAAGTTTAATGTTGGCCAAACCAGAAGTCGCGTCTATGGAGCCAAACTCACTGATCGCCAAGCTGGTCAAAGTGTGACTGCCAACGTTTGAACTTAGGATGAATTGCCCGCCTAAATAAATTGAAGAGACATCGGTATCAACAGTTGCAATAAGTGCGCCAGTTGAACTTGCTGTTATATCTGCATTAATGGTGACTTGCGGATACACGTCGTATACACCCAGCTCGACTCCATTGTCAGTCAACCTAAAACAATATGTAGTCCCTTCAACGGCAAGTGCGGTAGCTTGGATCGAATATTCTAGCTCCAAAAACTGAGTGACCGTCATAGTAGTCGCCGCCACAGTGTCGCTAATATCTTTTGTGGCCGCATTAGGTGTGAGGAAAGAAACGTTCTCGTCGGTCACACCACCTATCGCCACAGCGATATTTGTAGTGTCTGTACCGTCAGTCAGATTTACTGAATCAAACATTTCAAACTCGTCACCTACAGTATCAATTGCCGACCAGCCAGAGCTAAGTTCACAGGTGGCACCAGCGACAGCAAATTCCAATTGGTAAGCCATGGGATCAGATGTAGTAGAACCTTCCACCGAAACACCCAGACGTAACCGCTTAGGGGAAAGTATCTGCAAGGCATCTATAGACGTGTCTTCTGCGCCACCGGTTGCAGAAGTGGCTGCGGACTCTAAACCATCGTCGTTTCGCCAATGATAATGGGTCAAAGTCACGTCAGGACTGACAATCGTAGTTGAACCAGCCAAGGCGACAGGCGCGTCAGGAAAAGGATCAGTTCCTGTGATTCCAATATCGATCAATGGGTTGGCTATCTGTAGGTCGAATGTAGATCCGTCTGCAGCCATGTTAGTAGCATCAAACACAACGTACCCACAAAACGTTGTCGTTGGATTCAATACAACAGCGGCCCCAGAGAACGTACTTGTTCCGTTAGCCGAACTGAACCCGTCTGAATCCGTTGCGCCAAATTGTAATTCTCCGCCAGCGTACGTTTCAGAATCACAGTCATAAGGCGACGTTGTATCCAGATCGTAAAACACTTTTACGTTTTCAATGCCAGCATTAGCGTCCAAAGTACCAGTCTCGGTTAATGTCAAAGACGACAATGTGTTTGGGACGAGAGATTCAATCACAAATGTACCACCTGCATAATTGTCGGAAGTGTTAGCTTTTACAACGGCTGCTTGCGTACCTGTAGCGCTCACCTTAATGTCAGGCCCGATGTTGTCCAGAGTCTCGCCAAAACGATCGTCAGTAGCGGCCTCCCACCAGGTGACGTAAAGACGCTCGAAATTACTTGGGTCAAGGGCGGGTTTGCGAATATCGCCCGGCGAAGCGTTAACAGGGCCAATCTCACTTCCCCATGATGTCATGCCATCCGTAGATTGTTTGTAGTAAATATTTGCCGTTGAAACATCGCCAGCCGTGTCCTGGATAGCATAAGCGGCGTAAACATGGCCGTTGTTTTGGTCAATTGCAACTGCTACATCCAACAATCCTCGGCCAACTTGGTTGGTAATGGCGTCTGACATTGTTGTCCAGGCTGATCCATCGTAAACAGCACTTTGGACATCATCATTATCGTCAGTCAGAATGTCATTGTCAGCCGCATATATTAAATAAATGTAACCAGTAGACTGGTCAATGGTGGCAGACATGCCGCCGTCGTACTCTGCGCTCTCAGACACACTTGTGTCGACATTGCTCCAACTAGCAGACCAACTTACACCATTCCAAATTTTACTTCGAATGAGGTTTGCTGAAATGTCACGATTGATCGCCATTACATCACCACCAGCAAGAGGCATCAAGATGGTGTGGTCGTTTCGTAAGTCGAACGGGCTGACGCCTACTTCGTTCCAATTCGCTACATTGTTGCAAGTTGCACTACAAGAAACAGCATATGAGTCGCTGTTGTCGTTTGCGGCGGCGTACAGCGTGCCATCGGTCGCTTTAGTAAACGCCAAAGTGTTTATTGAGGCAGAGAAAGTTGGAACCTGCAGCGAGTTACTGCTGATATTCGTCGGAGCTGCACCTGAGAGCAAAGTGTCTGTAGTTGTGTCGAGCCGGTTGTAGAACAAGTCGTCGTCGCTAGTGTCCATTGTAACGATATGAATATTCACACCAGCATCACCAGGCGTCCACTTGTCGTACCAGACACCGATTCGTATGCAGTCCGTCTGACTGTCCACCAACACCGTAGTACCCCATGTGGCGCCGGCATCTGTGGATTTTCTGTATACACATTGCCCTGTGCTATCGCGATAAAACGAGTACCCTATCTGGTCAGTTACAAAAACGGTTTGCGTACCGGTATTGTTGTTAGTCCGAGCGTTAGTGCTACTTGTAGTGTCTATAGTAACAACAGCGGCCTCGGCGCTGGTCGGCGAAAAAAGTGGATTCAATAATTGCGTCCCAAGTAAATCAAACACTAGCAAAAACACCAGCCAAGAACTGAGTCCATTTTGTAGAATAGTAAAACCTCGCAGTTGTTTCATGACTCCGTCCTTATATAGTAACGTACTGTTGCCGTTAACTTTATTGGCTCTGTGAACTGGTAGAAGTGGTGGTTGAAGAATCCAAAATCAACGTATCATCATCGCTATACAGTTCTTCCACCACGGGGATATTTGGGGTACTTAGGTCAAGATCAAAATCTTCGCCTAGCGCACTGGTAGATGTTGTAGCAGCAGAAGTGGCGGAAGTGCTCAAGTCTAATGTTCCAACAGCCGGGTCTTCATTTTCAAAATTTGTATCAATGGTCGGGTCTGGGCCAGCAACCTCTTCAGTTTCATCCTGAACGACCTTAGGTGCAGAAGGTGCAACTAGTGCTCTTGTTTCCCCTGTGGACTCTGGCTCAGGCAATTTGTCAGGCAACTCCACCGGCAACTGACCCAAAGGAATGATTTCACCCGTCACAAGGTCAAAACCTTTTGTAGCAGTGTCGCCGTTTCCGTATATGGCGTCGTACACAACAACCATTCGAGGGTTCGAGACAGCCACTCCGTCGGAGTCAGAAATTTCGTTATAAGTTTTGCTTACAGTGTCATAAGTCATCAAAGACTGAGAACCGTCACTAGCCCGAACGTTCCAAATTACCAAACTCCCTCGTACATGTGGAGCGATGTCGTGCTCTGGAGATTCAGTAAGCCTGCTTAGCGAGCCTGACTCGAGGAGCATAATTTCCCAGTTATTGTCAATCCAGCGTTGCCAAACGGTAGTATTGCCAGCACGAGTTGGCTGCATGTTGTTTACGCTTGTTGTAGTCAAAACTTGCTCTTCACCACTATCCACATCATAAGCAACAATTTGGTAACGATCGTCTATCAAACGATGCCATACAATCGTATGTGAAACTGCGTCGTAATAAGGTGAAGAATCATCGACCAAGTTATCGGTTATCTTTTGTTCAATATTATTTCTGCGTAAGAAAAGTTCAAGATCTCCATCCGAGTCTGGTGCAGCAAAAAGATCGTCTTTCAAGAAAGAACTGTCAGAAGAATTCTTTTTACAATAAAAGCTGCCGTCGTCCACGGTTGTACATTCTGTCTCGTTGAAACTAAATGGAGACGAACGCTCGATAAACTGCACTACTGTCGGATCGACATTATCAGGTGTGGAACTTGCAGTCGATGTGGCTATCTCTTGAATTGTTGAAGTAGAAACTTCCACACTTTCAGATTCAGGCTCAGGCTCCTTCTTACTGCTGGAAAAATCTTGCTTCACTTCCGACACTGTAGTGGTCGAGAGAGTTGTTGTAGCTACATCATTATTATCATTGTCGCTTACAGCTACAGCTTCGGATGTCGTTGCATTACTCGAGGAAGATATTTGAGATTCTGGGGTGTGATCCAAAACTTCCGATACCAAAACTGGTTCGCTGGTGCTGGCCAAAGTGGTCGTGGCGCTGTCAAGAGAATCCACAGTGGCTTCAGAAGCTGACGATGTAGCAGTGCCTGAAACAGCGGGCTTATCAGGTGGCACCTCATCCAATGAAACTGCTGTTACAACTGTATCGGAGACAGAGTCAGTTTCGGTCTGGAACTCTGATAATTCACCGTCCAAAGCAGATTCATCTGGAGCAGCTAGTTCTTCTACTGAAATAGCGGTTTCATCTGTCACTTCACTATCCTGCTCTTCTTCTATTTCTATTGTATCCAGCAAATCTAAAGTGATTTCATCTTCTGTATCAACAATATCTATAACTTCTGCTGTAGCAATGGCGGGCAATTCATCTTCGTTTGCATGCACAAACAGAGGCTGCATCAGCAAAGAAAGCAGCAAGAAAACTGCACAGAGTGTATACACAACGTTGAAACGAGAATTAGAACTGGCAGGTATTGAAGATGCCATATCCGCGGAAAAGTTTTCTAATTTGGTGAGTCGTGTAGAAGTATTGTTATATAAGGTTATTTTGTTTCTTTTGAGTGCCATAAATTTGACGTGGCAAAATGCCATGTCTAAACACTATTCCCATCACACAATAATTTTAGCAACCTATATACGGTAATGCAGGTGTTATCAACAGAAAATCAACAGTTTATTGGTTGAAAAAGTCTGCAAGGATAATCGAAAAATCTCGGAAGCTCATTCTTCCATCACCGTTGAAATCCATTGTTTGCGATCTGCTGCTCCAGGCACCCATAAATGCACTTATGTCCTTCAGAGTTATCTTCCCATCGCCATTGACGTCTGTTTTTGCAAAATCTTTAACAGCAAAATTAATACTAGAAAAATCAGTGTTTTCGTCAAAATTAAGTAAAGAAAGCCGCATTCTGTCATCATCCATGGAAAGCACCTCAGTACCCTCTCCATCTCCCGCAACAAAATTGACATCTTTAACCTCTATGGTGTATTGCCCTGGTTCCAAGGCTCTGAAATTCAAAGTTGCGATCTGATGTTTACCCAAAAAACCTCTTTTAAAGGTTCCTCCACTAAGCTTTACCGATGTGGTGTCTATTTCTGGATCTGCAGTCCAGATAGTGAGTACTGATTGACCACGGTCAACTCCAAACACATCGACTTTACTTTTGGTGAATTCTACAGTTATTTCTACTGCATTAACTGGTGTAGTAACATCAGCATAAACAACCACGGGAAAAACTGAACCCACTTCGATGGTGTTGGTTGCTGTCTCAAAATATACAGATGACATGTTGGACGAACCGGTTAAGGCGAGCAAGCTAGCAGTTGCAAGGCCGGTTAGAATTGCTGGGAACATAAACTTCACAGTAGAACTCGCTCGTCGTCTGTACATCAAGTTTTGAAAATATCTTTTGGTTTTAGCCCAGAAAAACATATTCGATTACAGTGCGGTTAGTTCTGCCCTAAGTTTATCTGCTTGTGTTTTAGAAAGAATCAAAGCTTCTTTAGTTTCTCTAACCTGAGAAAGAATAACGCCAATTTCCTCAGAGTCAGCTGCTCTTCCCTCTAACAAAGTGTCGATGATTTTCTTTTGTGAGCGCACAAGAGTCGAAAACAAATCGCTCTGAACTTCTTCGTTGGCAATAAGAGATTTCCACTGGTCAAGAGAGTAGTTGTCGTTCTGCTTTTTACCAGTTAGTGACGAAAGTTGTTCTACGTAAGATCCGTAAACACCAATCTCGCGTGCAAATCTAGAAACCATCACAGCTTTTCGTTCTGAATAAAAATTTCCGCAAAGTACAAAGAGCTGCTCTAACTCAATCAATTCGTAACGCGGTAACACACTGTCGAGCGAGCCCAAGAGTTTGTTAAACCTACTTCTGTCATCAATGGCACAATCACGCACGATTGATTCTGTGATGCTGTCCGCGCCATTTCTAGCTGTCGTTTCTGCAATGGTCGATAGAAGAGCCTGTTGTTCGGCCAACTGTATTCTGATTGTAGATTCTAGATCTTCAGTCCGCTGGTTGACGATGTACGAGCTGAGTAAGGCTACTAATAATAAGAAAAGGATTCCCAATAAGAACCATTTATATTTGTGAGCACTTTCGATCATACTGAATTGTTTAGTCTTTTTCGGCTAGTTTTGTAACATCTTGGATTTCCTTTTCGACTGCTCGCTGTGAATTTTGAAGCGCCTTGTCGAATGTTTCTATCATAGCAGCTTCTGCCTTGGTTAGCTTGTTGGTTTTACGAGATTTGCGCAGGTTTGCCTCTTGCGACTGCAGGTCGGTTTGCAGGCTTGCGAATTCACGATGCAGAATATCCAAGGCTTCAGAAGATTCTCGCCCCACAGCTCCACGGAATTTTTGAAAAACGAAGAGGAGATACCAAATTCCGAAGAACAATAACATCGTTAACAGAAGTAACGGAACAAGAATAGACATTGCGTTAACCACCTGACTTCCTAACCTGATGTACCCGGGCTCTTGAACAGCGATACGCTTAATTTCTGAAATTTCGCTTTGCGCACCGTGCTGGTCGATAGACTGTGCAGATACTTCGTATACGCCAGAATACAGAACTCCTTCTGGAATAAAGGCAAATTCTCCGGCTTCGTTCGCTGTGATCTCGTAGACATTGGGTTCACTACCAACGCGTTTGAAAAAAATCGTTATCGTAGAGTTCGGCCTAGAAATTCCTTTAATCACTGGTATCACGTCACCACTCATCTCTGTTGGAACATCGGTGAAGGCGGGCTTTTCAAAAGACTCGATAGTGAAAGAATGGGTCGCAATCAGACTATTGCCAGCGTGGTCAAAAGCCTCGATGATAACTGTGTGGTAACCAGGATCTAACCTGGGCAAAGTAAGAGTGCCAGATGCAGTTTTATCCGTAAATTCATAAGGTTCTTCGTTATCCAGCTTTACAAGATAACGGTTAATTCCAGATGTAGAATCCTTAGCGACGAGATTTAGTGTCTGTTCTGGCGCAGACATGTCAGCGTCTTGTGGCGAAAGAATTTCAAAACTAGCAGGTGCCATAGTGTCAACTGCCAAGCGATAGCTCGACACCTTACCCCAACCATCTGCATTCTTGAACTGGATATGGAAATAAGAAATTCCCTCTTCGAGTTCTGTTAGTGTGATTGTTCTGATAGGATTTTCGTAAACCTTGGTTGGAACAGTTGACGGTGAACCATTGAGCAGCGTACGAACTGCAGTAACGCCTGTGGGTAACGACCACGACAGCAGAGCTGTATTAGTCGCATGCCAAGCTGCTGGATTATCATGAGTCTTAGAGACAATCTTTGGGGCTGCAGGAGTGTTGGCCGGGGCGATATATTCAATAATCCGTTCTGGCTCGGGCGCAGTTGTCGGTGCTTGGATTGTAAAAGATCCACCATTCATGGCCGTCAGAACGTTAGTGCCGCGGCCGTCATTGGCCAGAACAGAGCCGTTGCTAAACGTGACTCTTGGGGATCCTGCATTTTTTGCCCTAAATGTTATAGACAAAACTGTTCCCACACTGCCAGAGTAACCGGCAGGAACACCGCCGCTAAAGGTAACCGTACCAGCCGCGTTAGAAAAGGCTGGTTCAGCCACCCAAAGATTAAAAATCGAACCAGAGCGATTGATAGAAACGACCGAAAGCTCGTTTGGATTAAAATTTATCGTACCTTCTGCTGCGTTAACCGGATCACCATTGGTAACAACCTGGACTCTAGCCGTAAAAGTTGCACCGGCATTATAAACACCAGTGTCAGGATTTAAACGCAAAGACGCAGCTTCTGCTGTGTTCGCAAAAAAACTGAATGCAGCTAAAACTGCGGCGAAAAATATGTGCGGCGTGGTTTTATTGGATATTGTCATAGTGGCGATCGTTAGGGTCTTCAAAAGACTGGGCTGCTGCTTCTGGCTGTGTTCTAAGTGACTCGATTTCTTTGTCTACACGGCGCTTTTTGTAACGCTTAAATACAGTAAACGCGAACACGAAAGCCATCAGGAATAATCCAAGGTAAAGTATGTAACTAAGGATTTGGTAAGGTGTAATTGTTCGAAGTTCTGGATCGGGAATGTAATTTGCGATGTACTCGTTCCCCGCTTTATCTATCGCCTTGACACGAACTACACTGTTAAGTGATTGATCTTCCAGCACATAAGGGCTTCTAGACTCGATCCAAGGTGCGTCAGCTCTCCCCCACAAAAACGCGCTAGTTTGTGACAACGGTTCCTCCATAACCTCGTAGTGGTCGATTCCAGTTTCTTTGTCAGTCGTGTTGAAACTAATATAGTACTTGCCGCTAAAGGCTTTTTCTTCTTTATCTAGAATGATACCAAAGGCTTGAGGATCGTTATCATCAGCCGAAATTCTGTCAGTCCATGGGTCGGAAACAACCGCACTGGCGCCAGCCAGTATCGTTAACGTGGTAGGCAGCAATGTTGTTTTGGCGACAGTGCCAAAACCGTCGTTCAAATAAACCATAGTGTCCTTTGAAAAATCAACGACTGCAGCTTCCTCTTGTCCAGACTCCACATCAGAACGAACAACTATTTCGAATAACGTATTGGTTAAACTTGGATCGCCGTCAATTCTGCCACAATAGCCGTTTGGTATACCTCCAGCAAAAGAAATCTGATTTGATTCCGGGTTCAAAGTTGGTGGCTCCACCCACATTGAAAAAATTGACTCGCCAGAAGACACATCAACCGCGTTTATAGGGCCATCCAGGGAAAGCACACCTGAAGCGGCGTTGATACATTCATTCACAGACTCGTCAGTGTCGATTCTGACCTTAAGTATGAGCGCATCCCCTCTTCCTAAAGTTTTGGTCGCAGGGTCGATATACAAAGTAGCCGCCTCAACCTGCGCAGCAAGAAAAAAAGGCAGTACAAAAAACGGAACCAAACGACGTAGCATGGCAAAATTATAACAACTTTTTGCACTGAAAATCCCTCATATGCACAAACAAAAAACCCACCTCGTGGTGGGAGATAGGATTTTTTGTTTGTAACTCCAAGCTTAGAGTCCAGTTTCGGCTAAAAAACTGGTGTTGCTACGTATGTCAGCGTAGCGGTGTAGTCGTCTGCAGCCTCCTGCAGAGCAGTAACTTCTACTTTGTAGATGACATTGGCTGTCCCTTCACCAGCAACAGACCCGTCTGTTGGTCCGTCGTGTCGAAACACTTCAACTGGTGACGATGAGGCCGAAACGAAGTTCGCTCCTCCAGCGTATAGGTCAGTCAAACCTGATGTAAGAGTTGTGTCATCTGATGATAGTCCCCAGTGACCAGCTTCGTTTTCAAGTCCGGGCGTAGCACCTGGAGCTGCCCACGCAGTTGGTGTTCCTGTGTAACTACCATCAACGAATCCGTCAATATCAGCACCTGTTGCTGATGACAGCTGTTGATCTGCAGCGACTGTTACCACAAAACCATTTGAAGCGTTTGTAGACACTTCTAGACTTTGAGCAGCAGTACTGGCAGTATCGGCAGCCAATTCACCAAACGGAATAGTTGTAGACGAAGTGTCACCACCAGTGGTGTCACTTCCTACAACCGTTCCAGCTGCAACTCCGTTGATTGTGAAAGTGAAAATCGTATCAACTGTAGCAGTAACTGTTACTGAATTTACAATTGCTACTCTAGTTTCACCCGTATCAGCAGAGCCAGAAGTAACGTTAATCTCGTATGAACCTTCTGTAGCTGGATTTGTGATCTGGTTTACGCCAGCGTCTGCATTTGTACCGATTTGAATTGTCACTGTAGCGTTAGCTGCAATAACACCGGTTCCAGATGTCAGAGTAATGACTTGACCAGCTGCGCCTACTCCCCATGTAGCTGCTGCTGGAGCGGCTGCAAGAGTTTCGTCGACGCCGTCGACCGCAAGGTCGACATCACCGAACGCGATACCTGCAACACCAGTGAACGCTGGATCAAGTGTAACTGTAATAGTTTCACCTGCTGCTACACCGGTTGGTGCAACGAATTCAATGGTGTGATCTGAGACTACGCTGGGCGCAGAATCAGTAAGGGTATCGCTAAAAGTTGTGACATTTGCCGCTTCTGCGAACTGCAGAACTGGGAAGCCTAGTGACCATAGGATCACAGCAAGACTTGCCACTGCGGCGATTGCTTGGAGTACTGAGAACGCATGATTTTTGCGCGTCATAGTACTCTACGTTGTATTAGTTCATAGTTGTCGCGTGTGTGGTACACGCATGTGACAATTTCTCCAACAAGGTCTCCACTCCGAATCGGAGAAAACCACGAACGCATTCACAGAGCCACACCGGCTGAAGTGCTCGCGCAAAAAGCGCTTAGTACCACTAATTGAGTACTACCTCCATGAATACTCCCCTATTGTACTTTGGTCAGTTAAGACAAACTTCGATTATGCACAAAAACTGCTGCTATCCAGTCCAGTTAAACAACAAAATTGAGAAGTCTTCAAGTCCCACGTTGCCGTTTTGGTTTATGTCAGCCGGAGGATCAGAATCTCCACCGTTTGATTGCCACCAGAAAATTAAAATCGAGAAGTCTATCAGGTTTATAAAAGTGTCTCTGTTGAGGTCAGACGGCTGTGTTGCTTGACCATCAACCCCTACAAACAACTGTAGCGATGTGCTGAAGCCACTCTCCAGGGTCAAAGGCGGGTTTCCAACCAATGAGCGCGCTCGTAGAATATGCTCTGCAATAGCAAGCGTTCCTGTATCGAGCAAAAACGACCAATCACCATCTGCATTTGTTTGTACAGTTTCAACAACATCACTATCGTCTATGTGAATTTCTATTTGTGCGTCGGGTGGACCCTGTCCTTCAATCAGAACCTGGCTGCCAGGGTCTGCGTTCTGATTTTCCGCACGCAACGTAGGAGGCAGTATGATTCCTGACAAATTCGTGATCGCGCCTTGTGTGACGTCAAAAGTGTTATTTTGGGTGATCGATCTAACGTTTTCGTTGTCAGTAGACCAAACACCAACCGTTGCAGTTCCTGGTTCAGCTTCAACAGAGAACTCAAATTCGCCGTCATTGTCAGCCCTTACTGTTCCGACACTTTCTGTATCCAAAAGAAAGTTTATGGTGCTGCCTGGATACCCGGTACCACGGATATTAATAATAGTATCTCCCAGTTCGACTTCGGAACCACCGCCTGAAGAACCGCCGCCTGAAGAACCACCACCACCAGTACCAGCAGGCTCTACCGTACAAGACGAGGAACAGAAATCGCCGTCATCGTTATTGCCGTCGTCACATTCCTCCGCAAAGACAGTTTGTAAAATACCATCCCCACAGTACGGGCCGAATTCGCACATAGAGTCACATTGTCGGCCAGCGATTGTCTGGCTGTATGCGCCAATTTCTGCTGGCACGACATCACACTCTTCATTACTGTCGACAACACCGTCACCACAAATACTAATTTCCAAAGTGGTAGTTGCCACCCGTTGAGCCGCTACAATGTGCGGGAAAATTATGAATAGAATGATTGTAAATAAAAAGTAACGACTCATGTTAACGACCTTTCTGTTTTCGACGCACGAACACGACATAAAGTATCGCGATCAAAATGGCAAACACCGGGAGCAAAATCGAAATCTTGTGTGCCAAAGACAAACCAACAAATCCAAAGTTAGCCGCCTGTACTGTGCCAGCAGGTAAAACAGTCAACGACAGGTCACCCTCCTGCTTAAGCTCGTCGCTGTTGAACACCCTATATCTGGCAATATAACTACCGGCCGGCAATCGTGTCGGCAAAGATGCTGATACAGTTTCTGTGTTGTACGGTGAGATCTTGGTAATCTTCCCCACATTAGAAGTCTCCTCCAGTAAGACTTCGCCAGTTTTATCATAAATTCTGAACTCAACATCTGAAGGTGAGATTTCTACGTTACCAGTGTTCTCTATCAACATGTCGAAAACGATTTTTCCAGGGAAGAACAACCAAGCAAGTTTGGAACCTTCGTTCAGATCCGATACAGAAATTTTTCTGACTCTAAAATCTTCAATCTTTTTATCTATAACGGAAAGATTTATATCGACCCGCGCTCCTAATGAAATGTTAACTGCACCCTGTGTAACAACCCCGTCGGATGGCACAGTTCTGATTCTAATGGCACCTCCATACTCGGTAAATCCTGCGTCAGGCGGAACGCTGACACGAACCGTCATCGGCACTTTTTGAACACCGGCGGGTAATATGATCTCTTCGCCTTCAGCAATCTGAAGCCAACCTTCGAGGTCAGGGGCATCAATGGTTATCTCTGCCTTCTGCTCATCAGACGGATCGCTTCGGACCAATAGAATCTGTTGTTCGTAAATGGAGTTTCTGGTCAAGCTAGTGTTGCGCACGTACGGAGGAGTAATACCGAAGCCCGCTTGAACTACACTAATTTCAAGCGCAAGAAAAGCGACAAAGGTAAACACCAAAAAAAGCCAACTCTTCCGCTTCGATAAAATCATGACAGTGTATCTATTATCGTTAATATGACCTTAAAACGCAACAACCACTGCTGGATAACAGTGGTTGTTGAAAAACATGTTTAGGTGCGTGAACTACCAGTCAACAGCTTCTGCAATAACGGCTGTAAATGTGTTCAATCCTTCGTAGCTACCAGCTACTGTAATCGGAGTCGGGTCAGCGCCACCAGGAACATAGATACCCCAGTAAGTTGTTCCCCTAGATGCTGTTGTGGTAGCCGTTGTTGTTGACTTCAGAACATCAAGTTCAAGTTCTTGGTTTGTAGTTGATGACAATACAAGTCCAGTTGTATTATATGCAACAGTTGTGTCAGAGAACTCCTGGTAAGTGGAGTCTATCGTCGAAGAGGAAGCTCCTCCACAAGGTGTTCCGACACTGAAGTTTGGACACATTGATTCACCTCTTACTTCTTGGTCAATACCGGTATTTCCGATGTTAATTATTTCAGAAGTAGTCGTGCCCGCGTCGCCACCTAGCAATGTATATCCATCACCTGGAGCGAGTGCGCCGTAAGGAATTTCAGCTGTTGCAAGGTCAAGGGCTGCAAATTGAAGTACTTCGACACCGATGTTTGAAGCCACTAGACTACTAGTTGCAAAGTTGTCATCACTAGGAGCTACTGCTGCAAGCCAGTTTTCTGCCTCAAACGGTGAAGCGACAGATCCGTTATCAGTTGCGTCAGCGACAAACCAAAGTGGGAATGTACAGTTAAACTCTTGCGTGTCATCAGTGATCCCAGTACAGCTAGTTGTAGAGGCTGTACATGTCAGATTCCAAGTAGAAGTTGCAACTCCGCTGGTGTAACAATTGTTTGGGTCGTAATCAGGAGTACCTGAGTTACAGCTGGTTGTCCCTATACCTGAACGATATACAGATACTTCAAAGCCAACAATTTCACTAGATGTGGCACCTGAACTGTTAATGCAGCTGTTTCCATCAGACGCAGTGAAGTCAAGCGAGAAGCCAGGGGTCTGATCACCAGGAACAGTCAGTGCTATATCAGCACCACCGTTAAGGTTAATGTTAGCCCCCAGAATCGTTGGAGCAACGTTGTTGATGTCAAAAGAACCAACAATTGGAGCAGATGCTTCGTGTCCATGTTCGTCAACCAAGAAACCGACTGCGGGGTATGTTCCGTCACGGACCGGCGAACTAACTGCATAAGAAGAGGTGGCGTTAATTATGCCGTTGAAGGTTGAACTTCCAAGGGAGTTCGTAACACAGCTGTTAGTAGTAGTGCTGTAGTCGATAGCTTGCTGACAAACTACAAGTGTTAGTGTGTCCGAAGCATCCACAATGTCAGGGTCAGTCGAAGTAGAGAAGAAGTTTAGAGTAGCTCCTGGATCAACCGGTCCATCGTTGTAGAAGTCAGTTAGAACTGGTCGGCTGTTCATGTGGAAAGGAGGAGCTGTATCATCGGTAGTCGTACCTTGTGTTGCTATAGTTGTACATTCAGGTTGTACCAAATCACCATCACAAACCCAAGCGAACCAGTCGTTTGATTCTGAGAATTGTGTACCAGGATCGTCAGCAAGCTCAACTGTGGTTGTTGAAACTAGTGCTACTGTGTCAGATGGTGTCGCTGTGGATACTCCCCACTGAACTCCTCCACCACAAGTTGGCGCCGCCCCGATCTGTGGTGTAGGCGAAGCGTTGGTGCTACATATCAATAAATAGTAGTCAGCCCCGTTGGCGTCGCTACCAACTGCTGTCCATTGAATTTCCTCACCAGAGTTAGTGGGAGTTGAAGTTGAAGACCCTCCGATTTCAAAAGGCTGAACAACAAAAGTTGGAGGAGTGTTCAAAACAGTCAAACTGGTGGTAGCGGTTTGCGCCGACACTCGCTGTAATTCTTGGTTACCCACATCCACCATCAAGGCAAACATGAAAACACAAACTCCTACTACGGCAGAAAGAATCGATATTCTTCCGGCTGTTTTGGCAAAACGTGGCAATTCATCTAAGTTGTACGACATACGTATAAAATATTACTAATTTTCCTACTTATTGTAACGTTATTAACTGGGTAAATCACAGGTTATACACAGCTAATACACAGGATTTACATTGGTTATTCGTACCTAATCGCATCCAGTGGGTTCAAAGTAGAAGCTCGTCTTGCGGGAAATATTCCTGTTAGGTACCCAACGGCAGCTGAGAATATAGCAATGAAAGCTAGGAAGTCCAAAGGAAAAGCAAATAATGAAACTGCCTGTCCACCATACTGACCCGCAATAAAGTTGAGGAACAGGTTAACCGTTACCCCCAATATAACTCCCATCAAAATACCAGTCACTCCCCCTAGGAAACCTACAACGATTGATTCTGAAACAAAGAGATACTTCACGTCGTTTGGAGAGGCGCCAATTGTACGCATGATACCGATTTCTTTGGTCCGCTCTAGCAAGGTAACAGTCATGGTGTTGAACATACCGATAGCTGACACAATAAGTGCAATTCCTCCAAATGTGGCCAAAACAGCCTGAATACCTTTGAAGATCTGCGTTGCTTGCTCAACAGTTTTTGATAAAGCGGTCACACGGTAACCTTCTTCAACTAGCCAAGCTTCCACCAAGGGTAGATTTTCGTTGTCCACAACATTAACCTGCACTCTTTCATATTCGTCGATGCCTACGTATTCACGCAACTCTGGCAACATCATCAATGCGTTAAGAACGCCCTCTTCTTTGGTGATACCTTTTACTATGTATTCTTTGTCCAGAATAATCTCGTTGACCAAATCAGTTCCGTCATCCGCCGGTACCAGTAGACGAAAAGACACTCTTTCTCCAATAAAAGATTCGGCATCTTCGTCTTCAATTCCAAATAGTTTAAGCACCGCCGGTGAAAGCATGATCGACGAAGCGTCATTGATATCTTCTTCTACAAAAGCCTCTCCGGCACTAGGGGTAATACCGGCATATCGCAGATAGGCTGGCTCGGCACCTTGAACAAAAACGTTACCTGTCAGGCCTTTGTATGTGACCAAAGCTGGGAATCGCGCCAGCGGCGCTGCATCAACCACAGCCTCGTTTGCTTCAAATTTTTGAACAATTTCAGGTGTAAGGGTAAGACCTTGTGCGCCTGTAGCAGAAACACCTAATGACAACAAAGAGTCACCAAATACAATCTGCTCTAAGATAATTTGCTGCAAACCAAACCCTAGACCCACCAAAATAACCACTGCACCAGTTCCTACACCCATACCCAAAATCGTCAACCATGTACGCAACGGGTTGGTTTTAAACATTCGAGTGGATAGTTGCGCTAGGTCTTGAACTCGCATATTACAGTTTGTAGCTTACGTCTACTCCTTGGGCAATAATTTTTTCGAAATATCTGGTCATGTCGTCGGCTTCGTTTTCTGAAAGCGCTAATCCTTTAGATCTGATCCCTTTCATTAACCTACTGTTGAACTCTTCGTCATTCGCTACACCAGTTACACGATCAGCAATCAACTCGGTCATGTTTTCGTTTTGCTGTTTACTGAGCTTGATTCTGTGGTGATTTGCCAAGTGTTCACTCATGCGCTCGGCTAACTTGTCTTGCGAGAAGAAAATCGCGTCATTGTCTTTCCGCGCTCGGAAACGGCGAATATCATCAGAGTTTTTGATGATTCTTTCTGCCACTTTTGCCATACGCTTTGCTTCGTCTTCTGGAACCTCCACTCCCCCTCTTTCGCTTGGCTGCATAAGGCTTTTAATGAAAGAATCCCGATTGATTTTACCTTCGATGAACAAACCAACGGCGTGCTCCAGTCTGGCAATTTGTGAAAAAGTGTAGTCTTGTGTCAAAAAGTTGATCATACTTTTAACTCGCCAAGTTTCCACAGAGTCATATGGATACAAGCGTGCCAGCTGTTCTAGCTCAGTCACAATAGTCTCACCTTCACGAACAGGTTTGATCTGTTTTCGTTGTGGGTTAACCACTTCACGTAGGATTTTTCCGTCTTTGAGGTAATACACGCGGTGGGCGTAACTAAGGTGAGCCGCGTTATGTGACACCATAATAATAGTTCGTCGGTCGAACGTGTTAATTTCGTCAATCTTGTCCATCACCTGCTGGGTAGACACCGAGTCGAGGTTACCAGTCGGCTCGTCGGCCAGAAGAATCTTGGGATCGTTAACCATGCTGCGCGACACCGATACACGCTGCTGCTGACCTCCAGAAAGCATAGCGGGAATTTTGCCTGAGACGTGACCTACACCAAAGCGATCAAGCAGAGACTGGGCCCGGCGATCTCTGGTAGTTTTGTCAGCATCACAAAAAATCATCGGCAAAGCCACATTGTCGAGAACAGACAACGACATAATGAGGTTGAAGGACTGGAAAATAATACCCATCACGTGGCGCTGGAAGTAAACTCGCTCAGATGGAGGGTAAGAATAAACGTCATCCCCTTTTACCAACAAAGTGCCTTCACCTGGCGGTAGTGACCCCTGGATCGAATACATGAGCGTGGATTTACCACACCCAGACGGACCAAAAAGAATGATGTATTCACCTTCGAAGATATCAGTGTTCACACCAGAAAGAGCCTTGAATTCATTGCTTTTTCCTTGGTTATAGATGATCGATAGATCACGCGCTACGATAAGAGGCTTCGCCATAAACTATGCGCCAATCTTATTAACCCAACCAAACGTCGATTCAAAGTTCTCGATAATCAAGTCGATGATGTTCTTTTCTTGGATCGGAGTGAACAGTACGAACTTTTCACTCTGAACTTGGTTACTCGCTTCGTCAAAACAATTTAGCCAGAAAGTGTATACAGTTGCTGGAGCGAAGTCGATTATTACCTCGACATGTGTAGTGTTGTATTCGACCAACTCTTTCTCGATTTCGAATTGCTCAGACGCACCAGAGGCTCCTTCTTCATACGTCATGATACAGCTAGCCGGTTCGTCAGTGACCCATTCAACAATCGTTTGAATACGCGATTCGCTACCAGGGAACAAGGTCGAATCGTTAGTTACGTTAGTGATGATTGGTGGCTGTACGTCACGAACTGTAATGAACTGAATCGGCTGACTACGCACGCGGTCTCCGCCTGAGTTCTCGACGTTTACAAAAGCGACGTATCGGGTACCGAGCGTCAGGTCGGCAAGTCGCATTTGGTGAGTGGTAGCAAGGGTTGGCCGCCCAACAGAGTTCTGTGCCCCGGTGGTTTGGTCCTGGAAATCAATTAGGGCTTTGGTAGGAACGTTTGTGTCCCAAGCTAGAGTAGCGGCGTTTTCTTCAACTTTAACTACACGAAGATTGCGGATTTCCGGTGCAGTGGCTTTGGTTTGAAAATCGTACACTCGACTTTCGCCAGTAATACCAAATTCGTCAGTTGAAAGTACCTTGAAACTATACTGGACAAAGGGATTTAGTCCGATGAGGCGGATTTCGTGGTCAGTAGTTTGCCCCTGTGTAGACGACTGGGAAAACTCAAAGTTCGTACCATCAAACTGTGCTGTCGGTGAAAATAGTACTTCTGAACTGGCAGGCCGATCTGTTATCCATTTTACTAACGCAGTGTTGGTCTCAGGAATAACCGTCGGAGGACCAACAATAGTCAGATCCTCGGTGATACCCTTAATAGCCTTGACCGTTTCGTTGACAATTTCTTGCAAAACCTGAGGATTGGTAATTTCTTTGATTTCTTCGATGATTTCTTCAGATTTGATTTGTTCGTTGAATTTACCTGGCCCAATACCTGAACCGCTGCCGTCAGCCTCACCTGACTTTGGCGCTCCTGTTGTGTCGATGCGGTAGTCAGCAGAAATACCCTGGTTACCAAACTCGTCCGACGACACAACGCGGAAAAAGTAAGTACGACCAGGCTCCAAATCGTCTAAAGTTATGGAGTGTTGCGTCTTATCAGCGACGGGAACACGGCTGATCCCATAGTTTGGCTGCAACCCGTAGTTAATTGCAGAGTCAGCTTCTTCGTCAGTTTCCCAAGTTATTTGCAGAGTTGATTCATCCACATTAATGATCTGCAGATTGGAGATTTCTGGCGGATCACGATCGTCTGATTGTGCAATAGCAAGACTTGGCATACTCACTTGCAAAAGCAGCAAGAAAATTAAGAAGGTGTCTATAAAGAACCGGGATCTCATTGTTCTAATCCTAGCATGTGCTTGGTTGTGATTTAATAAGTAATTCATAGGTTAATCGCCGATTGCGGTAAATGAGTTGATGCCCGTATGGGGCCTGCTGGCTGAGCCGAACGGTACTTCAATACCCCAATATAAATTGTCAGTTACGCCAGGAGTTGTCGTTGTTGGCTTACTGAGATCAAGTTCAAGATTGGCTGGAGTTACAGTAAGTGCGCTACATCCCACACATGCTGCGTAGTTAAATGTACTAGTGGCGTACCTCTGCTGGGCTGCTGCGATCACAGAACTGGCGCCATCAGACATGTCAGTTCCTGCTATTTGTACGTCGATGGACTCGTTTCCGATGTTATGTAGGGTTACTGCCGGGTTGAAAGCCCCAGTGTTATTGGTCACCTCGACAACACCGTAGGCAATGCTGTTTTGTATATCTAGCGCTCGCAACGTCAGCAACTCAACGCCGGTTGATGTCACAAAGTCTACCGCGCCAGTGGTGTCCTCGACCTCCATAAACGCAAACCATTCTTCTGCGCCATCTAGGTCAGTTGGATCGGCGTGGTAGACAATCGGCGCACTACACTGCAACGAACAAGCGTTAGTTGTACAGTTGGTGTAAGTACAGCTGCTGGTGGCCACATAACAATTATTGTCATCTGGCGAACAAGCGGCTCCCACAGAAGTTTTGTAGAAAGTTGTTGTGGCGCTCACGATGTCCGCAATCCCGTTTAGATCAGTAACAGTTGTAGAGGCGATGATTTCTGTTGTAGTCCCGGCAGATAGTGAAATATCCAGTCCGTCGTTAAGAGAGAGTGAGCCGAGAACCGGATCGAAGCGCAATGTCAGTTCTGCAACCTCTAGATAAGTATCAAGTTCTGTACCTTGGTCGGTAACTCTGAAGCATAAATTCTGGTCGTCAACATTAATAGTTGGTGTGATTACATACTCGATTTCGGTGTACTCGAACATAGCGATATCCAAATCCCCAGTCTCATTTGACGGATCTTCCCTAAGCTCGCCAGCGGTGAATTGACCAGACACGTCGTTTAGCAGGTCGACAGTGGTTTCTCCATTAGTAACTTCGGTTGAAGTTTGCATACAGACTGGCGACAAGCCACAACTACTTTGAACAGGAACGTCCAAATAACCAGCGGTCGACACAGCTTCACAACTTGGCGCTGACCCCTTTGGCACATATTCAAGTGCGAAGCGCTGAGCGGTGATCGCTCCACCGCTGTTTTCGACGGCCAATCGTAGCCTGGCAGTGTCGCCAGCCTCAAAGGTAGCGGCGGTATTTTGTTCAGCAGCCCATGTTGCTCCCCCGTCTGACTGCTCTGCACCAAAGCGAACGTTTGGCTTGCTAGTCATTGTCGGTCGTGAACTAAAGCTGTCCCAACCTCCGTTATGGAACCAGAATGTAAATCCATACCCACCAGTTGTGTAAGTAGAGTCCGAGGCTGAAAATGAAGTCACTTGTGTGCCGGCGTCGTTATACAATCGAAGGTCGAATGTGTCGTTCGTCCGCCAGTCAACTTCCACCTCGTACCAACCTGTTGTGTACGTAACAGTAGAAGAGCCAATGATGGTTCCTGACGCATCGTTCTCGACCGCGTCACGCACCAATGTGATACGGTCTGTTCCAAATTGCTCGATACACACAGCATAATTTTCGTTGGTGGATCCAGGAGACTGCACACCAAACAAGACACAGGTTTCGTCACTAGTACCTGCGCTGGTGTCGACATACTGCTGGTAGCGGATTGTCTCACCTTGACTGACACTCTGGTCAAAGCGGTACATACCACCCAAAGTTGCCCGACTACTCTCATTGCCTGCGTTCCCAAGTCCGTACGTACCATCAAATGCGAAAGAAGCATCTGTAGCAAACAAAGCAGTTTGGCCAGTGTATTCTGCAATATCGTTGTCTTCAAAATCGTCAGCCGCGACAAAAACTTGCTCGAGGTCGCTAGAGGACGTGGCAGACGGATTGTTGTAGTACATGTACAAAACGGTGTCAGACTCCGCTGGCATTGTTGGAACTTGAACCCATACTTCTACAATCGTGCTATCGGTTGAAGATCCGATCCAGTATGGAACCGTCGTGGTTCCGGTGTTGTCGGTGAAGCGCAAGTCGTCAAAGTCAGAGCGCATATCAGAATCGTAAGGAACTGTTACCTGAACAGCTACATCGGTATAGGTTGCCGCGTCAGCGTTGGTTAGGCGAACCGGCTGACGAGCGGCCCAATCTGTGTTCATCCATTCAATATCTGGTACCTGGGCGTTACCATCGTCGTTACGCCAACGGAAATCCGTCTGCTGAGTAATCAGACAAGAACTGTCGCCCCACCGAACGGATCCACAATCTGTGGCGCCGTCGATATCGTACACTTCACCATCGAGATTTCCGACATGACTGGCAAATGTCCAAACATTACCCGTAACACCCGACAGAGTAATGTTGTTACCCGTAATAGACGCCGACGTGGCGAACCGCGAGCCCGTGATAATCAATGACGCGTTGGCGTTAACTGTAGACGAAGACAAAGTCATCAGCGACCCGCCATCGACAGCCAGCTCGAAGTCACCGTAAGACAGCGAAGAAATAGTTGGCACTCCAGACAACTGCCAGCCGGCGGCATCAGTATTACGCACCGAGTAATATAAGGCATTGAGTGCACCTGAGCTTACTGCAAATGAGTAAGTTCCAGATCCTTGATTGGTAATGTTTGTTTCGTTGCCTGCCTCACCGACAATCTGTAACGATCCGCCGTCGACAGTTGCACTACTGTTGTCAGCCAACCGCACAGTCACGACACGCTCGCTGCCCGATAGGTCAGTACCATCAAAGTCAGTGGCGTAGCTCCAATATTCAGTTGTTGTAGAAATATGATAATCACCGTAAATATTCAAGTCTCCGTCAGCGCCAGCGTGGTCTTGGGAATACCACGATGATGAACTTGGCACACTGACAGTTGTCGCGCTGCTGTTCCAGCTGGAGATGTCCGTATTTTCTCCCAAAACGAGTGTGTCATAAGCTTCGGTCGGGATGGTCTTGTCGTTTGTTTCGTACTCGTTTGAACCGTCAAGTACTAATGTTGTGCTTGTCCAGGTTGTAGCTGCTCCACCGACGTCGTTGCTGAACACGCCACCAACATACAGCACGCTGCCTGGAACCACTGTAAACGAACCAGCGTTACTCAAACTAAAGTTGTTAGTTGTGGTCGCGCTATCAGTCAAAGTCCAGCCACCAGTACCAGCAATTACAACATTATAAAGGTCGTTAGCGCCAGGATCGATAAACTCGCCAGCGTCATTGGAATTAAATAATAGTGTGCCGGACGCGTGACTGTACGTCCCGCCCGACACATCAAACGATCCGCCGATTGCCAACGTGCCGGTACCAACCGTAAATGTGCCACCGGTCAAAGTTAGGGAATCTAACAAACTAGCTGACATGTCAATCAGAGTGTAGTCACCGGCTGCAGCGGCGATCGTTAGACTGTTTAGGTCATTCCCAGAAAGCGTTACAAGGTTACCTCCGGTCGTACTTGTTAACACAACCTCGCCGCCGGCGTGTGCAATTGTGCCATCGACCACAAAATCACCAGCCACAGTCAGCGTACCTGTAGGCAGCGTAACTGTTCCATCGACAACTATAAACGAAGCTGTTGCTGTGGCTGTCGTGTCAGACATCGTCCAGGTCCCAGGACCCGAGAACAACACTTCGTTAGCGTCAGACCCACCAAAAGTTACGGTTTTACCGGCGACGGCCGAGTCAAAAAGTAAAGTTCCGCTGTTAGCGTCAAAGGCTCCGCCACTGTTTACAAACGACCCGCTGACAGTTGTCGTAGAGCTTGGCAGAGTCACAGTACCGTCAGTGATCAAGAAATTGTTATTGATGTCACCGTCAAGCATTGTCCAGTCACCACTGCCAGCGAATGCCAAATTGTAGAAACCACTGTCGTTAGTGTCTACAGTCCGTCCCGCAGATGACGACGTAAAGGTTGTGCTAGAAGTTTGTGCATCAAAAGTTGCATCGGTTTCAGAAATAAGACTACCACCCAGGCTGTATACCTCGGCTGCCCCGCCGTCAAAGGTAGAGCCAGAGAGCAGTTTAAGAGTACCGTCGTAGTCCAGAGCACTGCCGCCGGTTACGGTCATGTCTCCTTGTGGTGCAAATGTTTTGTCTGTCCAGACTATCAATCCAAAGCCACTATCAACCGTCAACGTGTCTGGAGCAGAGTCAACCGCTGTAAACGGAATAGCGGCGTCGTCTGAAGAGTCCCACACTGACATATCAGCAATCGTTAACGGGTCAGTTGCTTCGTGGCGCACAATTACGCGGTTTTGGTAAATATCGAAGTTGCTTATGTTCGAAACCGGGTCGGCTGTGACTGTAGCCCCTTCTTCGCCGGTAGCTGGCAGGAGATACGCAATGATTGAGTCCCCGGGTGAATATGTCACACCTGTCACGCTGTAAACACCACTACCGTCACAGGTAGAGCTATAAGTCGTCAAGCCAGCGACGACAACATTCACCGCTGTAGTTGCGCCATCACACACAGACGCGCCGGCGGTGGTTACACCTTCATCAGAGTACACCGTACCGGAAATAGTAATGTTTGCTGCCGAGTCGTCCCACGAAACGTAACCTGGGTCGCCGTCAGGGTCTACGTCAAATCCTTCTCCAGCGATATCGCCGTAGTGGTTTGTGAAGCGCCATGAACTGACACTCGTGCCGGTCGCTGTTGCGCCAAAGCCACTAGCTGCGCCGTCGAGATACAGCTGATTAAGCGTAAACGCTTTGGCCGGATTGGCAGTAATAGCTGTTCCACCCACTGTCACCGCGCTACCTCCAGTTTGTGACACTCCGATAGAACCATGCGACAAAGAGCCGATCGACGCCGAGCCAGTGATAACTAAACCATCAATGTTCAAATCGCTTAATGTGTAGTAGTCAAAAGTACTAGACGCCGTCCCGCCGATCGTCAATGCGTACGTGCCAGAACCTTGATTTTCTACAGTACTTGATGCACTTGCAGATCCTAGTACAGACAGCTGTCCGCCGGTGATGGTCACGCTACCGTTGTCAGCTATGTAAACCGAGGCTATGCGCTCACTGCCAGCTAGGCTGGTTCCGTCAAAGTCAGTAGCGTAGCTCCAGTGATCGTTAGCTGCTGTCTGGTTATACGATCCCCAGATGTACAGGTCGCCATCTACATTAGAGTGATCCTGAGAATACAACGAGGCTGTTGTGTCGACAGTATAACTAAGAGCGTCACTATTCCACATCCTGACCTGAGTTGTGCCGTCCACCTCAAGTGTCGCGTACGAGTCAGCGGTGGTAGATGCGTTAATGGCGTAATTGTTGCCTCCGTATAGTCGCAATGTGGAACCTGTCCACGTTGTGGGTGCTCCACCAATGTCGTTAAAGAACGTTCCGCCAACAGACAGCGTTTGCCCGGAATTCAAAGTAAATGTATTTGCGTCGGTTAACAACCAGCTGTCTGTGGCTGTGGCATGTTCAGTTACTGTTACGTCGCCCGTAGCGTCGATAACAACATTTGCGAAATCACTGCTACCAGCAGCAACAGAGATCGCGCCCGACCCATCAAAAGTCAAAGTTCCTGTGCCGGCGGTTAGTACGCCATTATTGTCATAACTGCCAGCAATAGTGGTCGTGGCTAAGTCACTAAGTACCCAAACGCCATTTGATTCTATTGTCACGTCGCCATTTATGTCGAACTGCGGATCGTTGGTAGTTTGATCAAAAGTCGTGGCGGCCACACCTGCAATCACCAAATCGTTGTCGACAATAATACCTGGTGTACCCGTAGTGTATGTTGCCGGCGCGCCACTGGCTGCCAACGTCAGATTGTAATATTCGGTAGCGAGAACTTCCGAGCCGGGCCCGCTGTAGACAACTGTGCTGGTATCCGCCAAGAACGTCCCCTCCTCCACAAAGACTACACCCGTGCCAGCCAAATCCCAGATAGTCGACCCGGCGTCAAGGAAGTGAGCCATCTCGATAGTCAAGACCCCACCGATTGTGGTGGTGCTTGTAAACAGCGGTGTTGTTGTGCCGACTGACAAGGTGTCACCCAACTGCAAATTATGGAAAGTCCACGAACCAGCCCCACCAAGATTATTGGCTACGGCCATTGTAGTTGTGCCGCCATTTAGCAACACCGTTCCTGCACCAGCAAAGTCGCCACTTTCAACATAGATATCACCATTGCCGGACAATACACCGTCAGTCATAAGTACATCACCGAGCACGCGAATATCAGCCGTCAAAGCCCAACCGCCGCCTGCACCATCAAACGTAAGATTGTTGAAAGTGACCTCATCGCCAGCCGTGATAAGTTTGCCAGTGGTCGAAGCGTTCATTAATACTGTGGTGCTGGCAGCATTGAATGTACTGCTCGCACCAAGAGTAAACCGCCCACCGATAGCCAAAGTTGATGTAGCAAAAGCATTGAATGTAGCATTGTCGGCCAAAGTTAGTGAACCATCGTAACTGGTGCCAGCACCTTCGCCGGCCAGGGTCACTTCTCCGCCTGGAGTAAAGGTAGTGGAAGCCCAAACATACAACTCGTTTCCAGACAGCACAGTCAAGGTGTCAGAGTCTGTGTTCGTGGCAGCGACAAATTGCAAATCGACATCTTCACTATTGTCGCGCACGGCCAGTTGATTAATTGTCAATGCTGCCAAATCTTCGTGACGGACAATCACACGGTTCGCATAAATATCGGCATCAAGAATGTTGGCCGTCGGTGTGCGAGTGATGATGCTTCCCTGTTCGCCGCCTGCCGCGTTGTTTAGATAGATGGTCAAGGCGGGGTCTCCAACAATGGTAATACCGCTGATACTGTAAGCCCCGGTGCCGGCATCACACGATCCTGTGTAGGGTGCTGGATTTCCTTCCACATAGACATTTACAACCGCGGTAGCCCCGTCACAGGTAGGTCCTCCCAAAGGTGTAACGCCCGCGTCAGCATAAACAGTTCCTGCCATGGTGATCACCAACAAACTGTCGTCGAAGCGTATAGACCCCGGGTCACCTGTGTCGCTGTCGTTTGATTCACCATACAAGTTTCCGGCGCCACTTCTGAACCACCAATATGACAAAGGTGTTCCGTCCGTCTGGGACACGTTGGTAGCAAATATCGCCGAAGTTGTGGAGAAGGAAATTTCGTATAGTTGATTAGCCGGATTTGCATCAATAGTAGTCGAAGAAAGCGTAAGCGCCGTCCCAGCCACGGCGTCGACTTGGTAAGAACCATTTTCGAATACCCCAACTGAGACCGCGTCCAGTAGTGACAGACCCGTGCTACCCAGGTTACTAAACGTATGATATTGCGCGTCGAATGTACCGCCAGAAACAGTGACGTTGTAAGTTCCACTTCCTTGATTGGCAACAGTTGTCGATGCCGCAAAGTCGCCGATGATTTCGAAAGTCACAGAGTCGAAATCTGCGCTGGCGCCATCGGCAAATCGCACGTTCGCTTGCCTTTGTGCCGAAAGTGCTGCGAGATCAGTTCCGTCAAAGTCAGTAGCGTAGCTCCAGTACTCATTGCCGCCGGCTATGTTGTAATTTCCAAATATATATAAGTCACCATCGATCGCACCGTGGTCTTGTGAATAAAGCGAGCCAGTAGCGTCAACGTCATAGACAACAGCATCTGAGTTCCACATTTTGATGTCAGTGTCGTTTGCCACCCTTATCGTGCCATAGGTATCTCCAGGGTCTGTTTCGTTGTTTATGCTATAGGCACCAGCCTCGAGAGACAACGTGCTGCCTGTCCAGGTCGTAGAAGCTCCGCCCACATAGTTGTGAAATTCCCCTGCTACCGAAAGTGATTCCCCTGACTGCATCGTGAAGTCGCTGCTGCTAGCGAGGGTAAATGTGCCAGTTGTAGTTGCCGACGACACAACAGTCCAGCCGCCAGTCTCACTGGCGATCAGCACGTCATGGAGTGGATCTGCGCCAAAGTCGATAGTCTCTCCATTGTCGAGCGAGTCAAAGACTACCAAGCTTGTACCTGCACTCACGGTTGCCTGGTTGTCGTACGACCCACCGATTGTGAATGTGTCAGGTAAAGTCAGCGCACCGCCGTAAACAAACAGATCGCCAGTCGCCAGAGCGTTGGTGTCAGAGAAACTCCAGCTGCCAATTCCGTCAAACACCACGTTGTTGAAACTAGAGCCACTGGTGGTCAAGACTTCTGCGACACTACTATAGAAACGTGTAGTTCCGGTTCCGCCATCAAAACTGCCCGAGTCCGCCACCAATGACCCACCAATAGCAAACACGCCGCTTGGGAACAAGACACTGCCCTGGAGAATATTTACATCATTGGTGGAAGTAGCGTTTGTATCGGTCATAGTCCAGGTACCAGCACCTTCGAAAGTCATGTTGTGAGCCACATTTGTAAACTCGGCACCGTCGAATGTGATGTTTTCTGGGCCGTCGGACGTAAAGTACAGTACGCCGTTATTATGCAAAAACGCACCGCCGGTTGAGTCAAACGAACCGTCAATTGTAGTGGTAGCAGTCGGTAGGGTCACCGTTCCAGTTGCAATGGTGAGATTATTGTTAACGAACACTTCCGTTTCAGCAAAGGACCATGAGCCCCCAACCCCAGTGAAAGACAGATCATAAAACGCGTCGGCTGCCGAAATGATCACATGACTGGTCGTCGTTGCAACAAAGAACACCTCACCTTGCCTAGCTACAAAAGCGTTATTGTTAGTCCAGTCGCCGTACACGTACAGATCGTAGTTGTTTGATGACGCGTCTAGAGTGTCGTCAATACCAATGGTTATCGACTGCGCAGCAACATCACTGCCCAAGGAGATTATTTTTGAACTACCGTCAATCACAACATGTCCGATATTTTGTAGCGTTACATTTTTGTCTGACCAAATAGATGCAGAGTTTCCATCCAGAGTGGTCGTGCCAATACCTGTCCAAAAACCAGTTGCGCCAGTAGTTATGTCTCCCACAACATTAATGCTGGTTGTAGCCCGAGCAAGGGTTCCAGTTTCAACGGTCAGATTACCATTAACGTCAAGCAAGGGTGACACTGTCCAAATCGCACTACTGGTAGTCGAACCAAAGGTCAGGCTGCCAAACGTAGTCGTTGCGCCAGTGTTGTCAATCACCTCATTTCCGACCAAGGCGCTAAATAAAACTGTCGAGTCGCTTAGGCTTGTTGTTGCACTATTTTCCCATGAACCAGAAACTTCCATCGAATGCGTTTCCAGCGTGAAGGAGCCGTTATTTTCAAAGTCATGAGTGATAATGTCACCCTCTGGCTGATAAAGCGCGCCAGACTTTATATAAAGTTCAGCATCAGTACAACCGGCGTCAGCACAAGTATTTAATACACTACCAGAGAGGGACAAGAACACGTCTTCATCGTTAGTAAAGGTGTAGCTGCCAATATCAAGGTTGGTAAGCGGTGTCGAAGTTGCGTCGTTAGAGCCAATACTGACATGCCTTTCATATAACTCGAATCCGTCTATGTCGCCAATTCCGTCATATAAAGTAACACCAACAGCCTCAGCTGCGTCTGCAGCCCCAGAGACAAATACTGTAACGATGTCACCGGGGAAAACTGTGACATTGTCGATTGACCAGACTCCCGCGGAAATAGTCCCGACCTTACCAGCCTGCAGCACACCATTAACAGCCACGACGACGTTACCGCTAGTCACGTTGGTGGATTGATCGTAACCTTGGGCAGTTCCTGAAATCGTCAATCCTGCCGCCCAGGTTACAGCCCAGTCGTACATTTCTGGACAGTTACCCGAACCATCACAAGCCAGCTCTGCAAATGGACGAACTACGTTGTATGTAAATCGGTCTAGACCCGACAAGTCAATTGGGCTAGTGGTGGTTCCAAGCTCGTTAACCGGCAGGTCGCTTGGTGGGATCATCTGCCAGCTATTGGTAGCGGACAAATATTGTACAAAGTAGCGTATTTCACTTGTGCCGGGCTGGAAATCGTTCCAGGCAAATTCTTGCCAGTACGGACCGGTTCCGTCTTCAAAATAAACTGGCGGACTGACAATCGTGCTACCTGTGCTACCTGGCTGACGAGCACCTATATCGTACGGACGACCGTACGGGCTAGTGTCTACAGACACATTTGTAACCAGATCAACAGTCGTGCTCCAGCTAGATCCATTCCAAGTAGAGAAGCGCAACGTGTCGTTAGCGTTGTCCAAAAATGCACCAAGAATGAGACCTTCGCCCATACGCTCTAGCTGCATAGTGGCGGTATTAATGATTGTGTTCACTTGAGTCTCGGCACTCCAGGCTGTATTGTTGTACGTTTGGTAGTTAGTGGCCGTAGCATCGCTGTACGTCAACATGATGTGATTGTCGCGGCCGGAAGTTGTCTCGAAAGAACAGTCAAAGCTGGGCTCAGTCTTTACACTGGCTGTTTCTAGATTATCGTCGAGCGTCCAGGCTGCTCCATCCCACCTTACGACCGCAATATCACTAGTATCATCAACCAGACAAAGGGCCATGTCGTCAGAACCTTCGTCTCGTACGAGCGACCCCCACTCAAAGTCGTTACCAATAGTTTGATTCGCCGCAGCGCTCCAAGCGGTGCCGTTCCAACTACTCCAGGTGAAGCGGGCTGGATTACCATCAGAAGCAACTATCACAGCCTGGCCACCACTCTCTTCGTATTCCAAAGCCATACCGGCATACGCCGATTCAGTAATTCGACCAAGCGTAGTTGGGTTACCCCAAGCAGACCCATCCCACACCTGAGCTTCAAATGGGTTCCCGTCTGACCCACGCACCATAATCACCATTTCGTCAGATGTTGGATTGGCGGCCAGTTCTATCCAGGTACAGTTGGTTGTCTCGGCTACATTTATAGTCCCACCACTGGTCCAGGTCGTGCCGTCCCACACATAATAAGATGGATCAGCGTCACCATCACAATATACGGCAATTGCATCACCCGATAATGTTTCGTACTCGACATCAAACCCACGGGCACTGATGTCGCTAACACTGGTTGTGAGTTCTTGTTGGCTGCGCCATTCTCCAATTGTGTAAGTTTGAGCATTGATGTCAGCGTCAGTTCCAAGTGTTACAGCAATATACTCTTCCCGTGTAGGAGCAGCTTTCACTACAGACCATTTTAGTGGTGCTGAGATGTCTAACAATGTCCCCTCCTCAGACAAAACTGTACCTGTCCACAACCGATAACGCGGTTCGGTTTCAATTCCTTCACCATAGACAATCATCGCCTCGGTAGCGGTGGTCGCCACGGTCAAATACCCAGCTTCAGTCGAAATAGTACCGGAAAGAATATCAGTATCGAATTGATCTTTTGTGGTTTGGAACCAGGTCGAGACGTCAGTTCCGGGAATAACGGTCAGGCTGCGCTCAACCGTCCAAAATGAATAGACATTGTCACCAGTTGGATCTTTGGCTCGGACGCGCCACCAATATGTGGTCGTACCAGTCAAAGCATCAGCTGGTTGGATCTCAAAGCGAATGCGCTCGTTAGCGTTGAAAGGGCTGGTGTCAGCGCCAGTTACGATATTGGTAAACCCACCGTCGACATCTGATGTGCGGGTAGTTGATGCTGCAAAATCACGGTCTGTTGACCAGGAAATTTGGTAAGTCAAATCTTCGCTTTGCGGATCGTCTGCCACAAACTCAAAGGTTGGAGTTGTCGTTCCTACCTGCTCGTTGGCAAACAAACTGAAAATAGTTGGTGTCTCTACTTTGTAACCCCAATTAATAGTCCAGTCTTGCAAAGTTGGAGAACCGCCACTGTTAGTGAAAGTGGCGACCACTCGCAAGGTGTCGTACTCGCCGGTATCAACATCCAGTAAGGGCACGGGCGAGGTGCCGAACCCGCTACTATTTCCAGGCAGTGCAGAATCAGGAACTAGGGACCAGGCGCTGCCGTCGTAATATTCGATTTGATAAGAAATGCTGCCCGTGGTTTCAACGTCGGTAAAAACAAAGTCCTCCCAAACTGTTCCGTTAACGCCGTCAAAGAACACAATTGATTCACTAGTTAAAGTTCCAGTTGTTGATCCAGTTATCAATTGAACAGAATCGCCAGACACCTCTACACCATCAAGAGCACCAGCTTGGAACTGCTCGTTTTCTGTCTGGAACCAAGCAGTGGCCAGTAATGTCGCATCTACAGTAAAGTTATAGATCTCTGACCAGTTACCCCAACTATTTGAACCTTCTGGGTCGCGAGCTTGAATGCGCCAGTAGTACGTAGTGCCGTCTGTAAAAGAGACTACTGGGGTGAACTTCATCTGCTCGCCATGCCTGAATGGAGCTTTGTCAGCCACAAGCACCTGGTTCTCGAACTGTGAAGAGTTTGAAATGGTATTTTTGGCAACCAGCGGAGAACCAAACGCAGGATCATCGTCGATCTCAATAGAGTAATGTACGTTGTCACCCTCGTCATCAAACGCAGTGAAGTAGAACTCTTGGGTAGTGCTGGCGGTCTTTTCACTTATAAATGGCTTATCCAGAGTTAAAGTGTCTGGCGAAAAATTCGTTAACAGTTGCGGGTAGTGATTATAGGAAAAGAAAACTGTTCCGTCAGCTTGAACCAGCCGAAAACAATACTGCGTACCGGCCGAGGCACCATTGTGCTCTAATACAAAGTCCCATTCCCCTACGTCGCTAACTGCTATTTCGTTTGGCGTTGACGAAGCAAGCGCGTCCTCTTCATAGGTCGCCACCACCGTAGAAGAAGACAATAACGTCGATGGTAAAGTTGCGCCGTCAGCAATACCGCCAACGTTGTATCCACGCCAAATCGCTGCAGAGGCCACATCTCCCACATCAGTCCAGGTTGCAGCAAAACTACAAACGCTAGCTTCAGCAAATTGTAATTTAAAGTCAGACCCAATAGTAGAAGTGGCGTTTGTGACCTCGGTGTTTAAACGCAAGCGAACCACATCGCCATCTGCCACAGGTGTGCTGGTGGCAGTGATCGGCTCGCGCTCTATTAGATCTACTCCCCCGCCATCATTTGGCCAAGGTTCAGTCGGAGTCAAACTGGCTGCATTTGCATACCATCGTGAAGATAACTGCGTGTAAACCGGATCAACTCCCTGACGTTTTCCGAATCGCACCGTTACATACGGCGGCAGATGGTCGTCAGTTGAGAAGTCGGTAGCGTCAACCTGGTGAGTATGTGCACCAGCCGAACCAGAACTGCCCGAACGAGCATTGATCGTCGCACTTGGGCCCGACGATGTTATTCCCAGCGCGTCAGCATGTGTATGACTTTGAACGTCACCAGTTGCGCCATATGTAGCAGCCGCTTTGATAAACCGATTTGAAAACGCGTCGCCGTCATCAGAAACAGACACCCAGCCTCCATCGACATCTTCATCCCACATGGCAATCAGTCCGTTTGGTGGTGCGTCGTCAGCACTTAGTTCAGCCAGTAGAATCTCGATGAACGGAGGCTGATTATCAACACTGTCACTGTTCGAGTTAACGGTGTGATTGTGGGTGTCAGTTGCCCCTGACTGTTGTGACCCACCACCTCGAATTCTGGTTCCTGCGCCGGCTGCGTTAGCTGTAGTCCCTGTAATACCATGCGTGTGAGTGTTGGATCCAGCAGTGGTACCTGGAGTATCTTCGCCGTAGACGTACTTGCCGTCTTGTGCCGCGTAGCGATTCCAGCCAGCAGGCAGGCTAGAGGAAGCCGTGTCGAACATAGCAATTGCGCCGGCTGGAATAGTTGTTGGTTCACCAGCAGCCACATCGTAGCGAATAACCCGCAGCTGTCTATATTCGGGAAGGTTTGATTCTGAACTGATGGTTGGTGTGTACGTATGAGTATGACTGACAGGCGCAACCGCTCCAGAACCACTTTCTGTAGACGCTGCTGCAGAACCCAAAACCGAACCAACGGCAGTGTGCGTGTGAGTAGCAGCGCCACCAGTGTTGTTGTAAGTGGAGCTGGCGACAATAAAGCGCTGGTAAAAAGGATCAGCCGGGGCACAAGATACACACACCCAGTCGGTCGGGATACTGGCGCCAGAGTCCCAGAAAAGCAACATCTTACCAACTGCATCTGATGCGATTTGCCATTGCCGATGCTCTACAAACGAGATGTTAGAAGAACCTGTGGTACTGGCAGTGCGAACAACATCACCCTGCAACTCTGCTGCTCCCAGCACAAACAGGAATGGAGATATGTCAGGGGCGTCAAACTGATAAGAGACCTCAATCGATTCCCCTGCAGACACAGACACGTCCCAGGTCAAAACCTGATCGTCATTGTCGATAGTAATTGAAGCGTCCGTATCGAATATTTCAAAATCTTTGGGGACTCGTTCGGTTAATGTTCCATCAAAACCCGCGCTACTGTCGACAGTTAGAATCATCGGGTACGCAGCTGGTGGATAAATACGAGTAGGCCCTTCTCGCGAAATAGACACATCTTGCGTTTCAACCACCCTAAAGGTGTCGCTGGTGAAACTAAGAACCTCACCATCGTCGCTTAGTCGTTCTAGATAAAGTTTATATTCGCCGGGTATACCAGCAGTTGAACTAGCCAGGAAATCTGGCACGTCGATTACGTTATTGCCATCACACAAGCCAGATTCGACTACCGGCAGACGCTCGATCACACCCGCAGGATCAGTTACATACAAGTCGATGTTCGCTGAACAGATGGTGTGTCCAGTAGGGGTAATTGCACCAACAGAGAAATTGACAGACTCGCCGGTAGCGTATTCTGTCTTGTTAGAGTTGATTGTCAAAATTCCCCACTGAAAACTGAAAGTGTCGATTGTCTGCTTGCCTCCTTCGTTCAGGGTCAGTTCGATTTCGTATTCACCAGGACGTAAATTTACGAGTTGCGCATCAGGAATTTTTATATCGAACTTACCATCTGGTGTCACCGACACCTCTGGTTGTAGTGGCATCGGTCCATAAGACTTGTGACTAACCAGAACATTCTCCACTTCTACCATGTCTGACCTGAGTATTGATCTGAACCCTCGCACTAGCGCGTTGCGCTGTGAAATGTATTGCAAGGTGAACTCGGGAGCCTCACTTCTAGTAAAGTTTAATTTTTTACTGATCATTGACGCTGCTTCGGGAATTTTCAGGTGCTGCAAATTTTCTGGTGAACCACGCCGTTCGATATCTTCATTTGTGACAACCTTGGTTTGCAGCTCTATCCAAGCCGCGTCCAAGAACATACCATCTAGCAGATCAACATCCCCGCGATATACAACCGAAATAGAGATATCTTCCAGATCGGTGAGCGAAGTTACGTCCGGTAGTGCAAACAAGAAATAACCACCATTGAGAGCGTTTGAAATTTCTTCCTCCAAAAGAACCACACCAACAGTTTGTTGTGTGGTTGAAGCGCCATAGAGAACTTCGATATAAGGAGCTTCACCGTCTGCTGCAGGAGTTTTGAGTTTGGCCGCCATAGAAACGCGCAACTGGGCGTCGGTGATGAACTGGCCAGGTTGAAGTTTAGGTAGATCAAAATCAGTCACAACCAATTCGCTCTCAACAGGGTCAATCCGCTCGTCAGATTCACCTGTATTTATGTTGGTTGTTTGCGAATCTAATGATTCAGTCGGTAGCACTTCGGTAGTTGTGGCTGCTTGAGATGAAGTTGTTGATCCTAACGGTTCTTCAGGAACAAAATCCACCACATTATCAACCAGTTCTGAATCAACAGCATTCGCGACTGAGACCTCTTCTTCAGGAACAACATCGGTTGAAGTGGCAGAAGTGACATCATTAGCTGCAACTTCTTCAGGTAAAGATTCATTGTCTGTCTCTATCACCGCAATCTCTGGCGTTGAAGTTTCCGAATCCTGCACTTCCTCTTGTTCAAGGGTTTCTTCGTCAACTACCAGATCGTCTGTTGTTGATGTTGCAATATCAACCAACAAAGGATATTTGCCAACCGATGGTCTAATTGTTTGCGACAAGTACCATGGTGTCTGATAAAGCGCCTGGGAAGTTGTGGCGGAAAAATCTTCGATCTCAGTCTTATCCTCCTGAACTTGTTCGTCTGTAACTTCAACAGTCTGTACTTCTTCAGGAATCGCGGCAGTGTTTGAAACAGTTTCTTGTAGCTGCTCTTGTAGGCCAGAATCAGAGGACGAAGAGACGACGGGCTCTATCTCTAAATCGTTTACAACTGTCGAAGGTTCGACAGTATCTCGCTTTTTAGCTGTTGGAATGACAATTCGTTCTTGAGCTATAAACGATGAATTTTTTGCAGTGAAGTTTTGATAAAGACTGTCATTATCAAGATCGCGCACCAGCGCACGCTTGGAAGAAGCCCATGAATCTGCCTCGGTTTCTGTTGGGTAAACCTCAACCGCAACATCAGAACCAAAGCTGATCGGTTCGCGCTTTGAGTACGCAGCTTCGGGTTCAAGAATAGATATTAAAAATACAACAACCAGAGTAAGAGCCAGCGATTTTGCAAAATAGTGACCAACACTAAAAGGCGAAATTAAACCATTTCGCGCTGTATTAACAGTATTTATTTGTACTTCGTTTCTTTGGTTGTCGAGTTTATTCGTACCCACAAAGATAATGGCCAAGCCTCATAAGATAGAGACGTGAGCCATTCTAAAGTATAACGCGCGACTCCAAAGGAATCGCGCGTTATACTCAGTTTTGTTGATTACTAGGCCTGCTTTACTTCAGAATCGCCTTTACATCACTGATTTCTTTTTCAATCAAGGTTTCAGATACCTCTAGTGCTTGAGTCAAGCCTTGGACCGCTTCTCTTTCCTTTTCGGTTAGACGCTTGCGTTTTGTAATATGATTAACCTGATCGTAAATTTCGTCTCGTAAGGCAGAGAAAATTTTCTCCATCTGGTCTTGTATTTCGCGGGTTTCTCTGCGTAGTTTTTCTTCTTTGATACGCAGTTGCTTGTGTTCGTACCAAACGTAGATCAGCAGTAAGAGTATTGTAAGGAATAGGAAGAAGATCAGCAGGTTAATGAAGGTGAAGTAATCCCAGAACGACCATTCTTCAACTAGTTCTACTGGCTTAGTCCACCCAGCGGTAATCAAAGCTGCAGCGGTTGTCTCCCTGGAATTGCCCGCCATATCGTAGGCAGTTACGTATACAGAGTATGTACCGTCTTCCAACTCGCCCAGTAAGTAACCCAGCTCTGCCTGCTGTGGAGTCACAGTGATTGGCTCCCCTCCATCAATAACTAATTTATAGTAGTCGATGCCGGAAGTAGAATCATTCGCAGCAAAGGTGAGGGTCGGGAACGAGTCTCGGGAAGGGCCCGGGTTTACACCAATGGTAAATGGTTCCGGTTCGGTTGTATCAATTTTCAACTGACGATTGGTCGTTGCACCCCAACCAACCTGGTTCTTAAAGTTGATACTGACATACTGAATCCCGTCAGTCGTGTTATCTGAACTGACAACAAATTCATCAGTTGGTGGATCGATGATCGCTTCAAAGTTGTCTTGAGGAATGTTCTCAGGATCAGTACTAACTTCAACTGCAACCGCACTAACATCAAACGGAAGTGTCCAGGCAAAGACACCGTCTGTGCTGTTGTACCAAATTTCAGAGTCGAGGAATATAGGTGATCCGATTTCTGGTGGTCGTGGAGGGTCACCGAAGATAATTGCTTCTTCAGAATCTTGGGCAGGCTGTGCAGCCGGTGCAGGTGCTTCTGCAGGTTCAGGTGTAGGGGCAGGCGGAGGTGTTGCCGCACCGCTCAGGGAATAATTACCACCAGTTCCGTTCTCAAAAACATCTGTACCACGACCGTCAGCTGCTAGTACAGAAGCTTCACCAAAATCCACTACAGCGTCACCTTCCCCAACGACTCTGAATGTCACATTAACCAGGTTAGATGTGGTAGTAAAAGGAGTTGGGCTACCGCCACCAAAGGTCACAGTTCCAGCGCTATTAGAAAAGGTTGGCTCTGTAGTCCAAAGTGAGAAAACTGAACCTGACTTACTAACACTAACGACAGAAAGTTTACTAGCATCAAATGAAAGAGTTGATTCGACAGCATTAACACTATCTCCACCTGGAACCGCACGAACAGTCACGGTAAAAGTTTGTCCGGAGGAATAAGAGCCTGTACTAGGTGAGACCACTAGATCAGCCGCCAAAGAAAAATGGGCGCTCAGGAAAAATAATAAAATCGCTATTAGGGATAAGACGATTTGTTTTGGAAAGAACTGCTTTTGTTGAATCATAAATTAATCTTTAGCTCTTTTAGTACTCTTTTTCCTAACCACCCTTCTCTTTACTTTAGCTTTTGCGTTTGAACCTTGTGCTCTGCGGCCACCGCTTACTTTAAGAGTAACCTTTTCCTTTTCACTAGGTTTCAAGAGTGGCAACATTAGTATAAGTACACCATTTTTTATTTTAGCGTCAGCCTTTTCTATGTTTACACTTTCTGGGAGAATGATCCGTCGGTAAAAATCTCCCCAGACGCATTCTTCCGCCACAAAAGAGCCCTGCACTTTTTTGCCTGGAAAAGCTATGTATTCTGGCCTGATCCTTTTTCCTTCTATCAAGACTATATCTGCATCACCCTCAATTGAGACACGTACGTCATTCATATCCGCCCCCGCTGACTGGGCGTAGACCACAATCATGCGTTCGGTTTGGTACACGTCAACGTGCAACTGAGCAACTTTGTCCGCAGCAGTTTCTTCAGCGTCTGACAACAACCCCTGATCCTGGTTACGAACACCCCTACCTTTAAGTCTCTGTAGAAAGGACATATACGACTATTATACTTAATTACAGGAAGCGCGTTTGTGGTTTACCCACAACTAGCCAGTCCAGTTAAACAAGAGAATCGAGAAGTCTGTCAGACTGACTCTGCCATCTTGGTTTATATCTGCCGGTGGATCTGAATCCCCACCATCAGTTTCCCACCAAAATAACATGATGGAAAAGTCTATCAAGTTAACAAACCCGTCACGGTTCAGGTCAGGATGAAGTGGTAGGTCGGCGCTCTGTCCAATTCCATAAAATTCATAATCCGAAAAGTTAGTAAAGGCAGCACCTTCTTGTTGTGCTTTTGCTCGAACTCTATATGTATCGCGTGCAAAACCAGTAGTTGTCAGTGTTGTACTGTACGACCCACTACTGTCAGAAACTGCTACCAACTGAACAGTATTGGCACCGCTACTACGACCCGTTTCTAGTGTAATTGTTGCGTTGGGCAATGCGTACCCAGAAATAGTGACAACCTCCCCCGCTTCCGCCGGATCAGGATCGACGTTGATTGATGGTGTGATATTAATATTGGAAAGTCTGGATGCTCTAGCTCCACTTATGGTAAATGATGTGCTGTATGTACCTGAAAAATCACCAGTCCGATCCGTCGCGTACACGCCAAAAGTGTAGGCTCCACGTGCAATTTCGTCGATTATAATCGAGTACGACCCGTCTGCTTTGGCGGTTACTGTATCGGCAATCTGTCCATCTACTAATATAGTGACCTCTGAGCCAGGAAAAGCCATACCAGAGAGAATAAGTCTACCGTCGCCACTTTCGTACGGACCGTCGCCGTCCTCAAAACCACCACCTGAGCCACCACCTGAGCCACCGCCTGAGCCACCGCCACCACCGGAGGACCCACCACTAGAACCTGTAGAGCCGCCCACGTTTCCAGGGTCAGTTCCGTCACCGGCACCGGTACCATCTGTATTACCGCTACCGGTATCCCCACTTCCTGTACCGCCATCTCCCAACCCTGCTCCTGGACCTCCAATTTCACCGTCTTCGTTAGGGGTTCCTGTGTTATTAGTGTCCGCCACTATGAACTGAATCAAATAGTCGTCGATGTTCTCATTACCTTCATCATCGATACATCTGACGTACACCTGCACTACGGAAGCTGGAGTAATAGGAACGACGGCTGTGTGGGTAATCAGACCTGTGTTGTCAAACGAATTTGGTTGTGAAAAATATGGTGTACCAGATGCACTACTCCATCGACAGATGGCAAATTCGTCTGTTTCCAAAGAAACTTCAATAGACAAACTGGTGCCAGGGAAAACCGCCAGCGTGCCCGAGGCTGTCGTTGTAGGCTGACCGTTAAAACGAAGTGGTGGGATCGTTTCTGTGGTGTCTGCGTTGACAGAAATTTTTTGATTCAAAAAAACCAGAAACCGAGCATCTGCGATACTTGTGCCGTCAACAATTTTTAAAGGAATCGAATGCGAACCTAGTACCGAACTGTTTTTAATTGGCTCAATATCTGTAACAGTTGTGGTTCCAGCAGAAAATCCATGAAGGGAACCTGACGTATGCTCACCGACCCGAAGTTCGACGCGAGCGCCTGGCGAAATTGTTAAATCGCTTGCCAATGTGTATCGCACAACACCGCCTGCACCCCTTGTAATATCAACGCGATCCACTCCGACACCAAGCACACTGTCGGCAGCCCGGGCAGAACCGTTTACATACAACTCGACGTTTCGGGCAGAAAAAGCACTGGTCGAGGCTGTTACTTCAAAGGTTGCCGGAAAGGTTGCTTCAATATATGAACCAGGATTAATGGTCACATCTGGAACAAAGGAGAATGTATGGTTTGAAAATTGGCCCGGCCCTGAGTCAGACAGCGTGTCAGAGTATTGGGTAATATTAACAGCCAAAGCCTCAGTACCAGTTAAGGCCCAAAGACACAGTGTTACAAAAAATAAGATACGAACAGGCCGCAACATACGTGAATATGTATATTGTACCGTGCGATACTCAAAAAAAACTGTGCTACCCACTGGAAAGTGCAGATTCTACACTGGGGCGCGCCTGGCCTCGCGATCGAAGATAATCCAAGGCGTAATTTAGTACGATCAATATCAGTTGAACAAACAAAACGGCGGCCAGTAAATAGGTAGTTCTATTGTTACTATTTTCGTCCGCCGGTTGAGTTTCTAAGTTGAGGAAAATTTCTCGATCTTCGATTGTTGCCTCGCGCTGGTCAAGTAACAACTTTTGACGGGTCAACTCAGCAGTTATTGCATTGTATTCGGTTGGAGCTACAGAAACTGACATGCCTACATTGGCAGCCAAATAGTCGGTGGTTGTATTGAACAGTGCGGTGCTGCGCTCATCTATAAAACCACTCTGAAACATCAGAACAGCCCCCATAACAACTGCGGATATACGTAGCACGCGTCTATATGTTTCCTGGGGTCCCATGTCTGTATTATATCAGTACAGCCTAGGCAAAGAGTACCAACATAACCAACAAGAACAGAGCCAAGACAATGAGGACAGAAACAATGACCAATAAAGTAGCTGAAGATCCACCTTGCCCTTTCCTTCTTATCATTCGTCGTCCAGCGTTAACCTGTGCCAAAGCCCGCCTGACGTACAACTTAACCCCGATAATAGTCACTAGCAAAATAAACGCCAGAGCTCCCAAGGCAGGACCGAGTATGTTTAGCGGTAGAATCCAGAAAGTAACTGTGTTACTCATGGTTTTGTAGGCTCCTTGATCGCCATACACTGGACTAAGGATAGCTTCGTAGCGCCCAAAACCTGCTCCGTCTCCAATCCAGTTAACATCAGCAAACTCACGAGTCTTGCCTGGAAATACACCAGCGCGAGATTCATTAAAAGTAAGCTCGCCTACTCGTTTTCCAAGTGAGTTGTGAATAACCAGTGGCCCAGCCGGTCGAACCAATACATTACCGTTGTTTTCAATTTTAACGTTAAAGTCAACGTCCTGAGCACTATAAATAAATTTACCGGTTGAAAATTGACGAATGCTAGCTTGTTCAACCACGTCACCAGTCACACGAATGCTAAGAATGTTGGCAACCTGATAGCCAACCGCGGCGCCACTGTTTTCCATCTCAGGAGGATCGGCAGATACAAACACTCCACCGAAGTGACTACCGGGGGATGCGCCTTTTGGGACCTCGAGAGTAAATTTCACCACCTCTGTTTCACCACCCTGCAGAAAAACACTGTCAGTCGACAAGTTAATCCAGGCAGCTAATTCATAGCCTGTCTCTTCCCAATCGTCGGCAAATATAGGAACTCCGCCATCCCCTACTGATCTAATATTACGCGTGAATAAGAAATACTGCTGCGGAGCTGAATGTAAGTTCTGGATTTCAATTTCGAAGTTATGAAGCGTGCCAGCATCAAGAGTTTCTTCTATTACCCCCGGAGAAATAGAAACACCAGCTTCTTGTGCCGAGGCAATCGACTGTGCAAATAACAAGAACATCAAACAAGCAATTGTGGCAATGGTTTTATAGGGAACGATACGCAGCATAAATTAATCAATTATATTCAGTCCAGTGTAACAGCTACTTCGTCAAATTATTTTTGTTCTCAACAACAAAACCTCCCAAAGGGAGGTTTTGTGTCAACTTCTAATTAAGGTCAATTAGAAAGTTGGTGTTGCGATGTATGTCAGGATTGTATTGTAATCATCACCAGCTTCTTGGAATGATGTAATCTCAATTTTGTACGCTACTTCAGTTTCACCAACGTCTGCAGTTACTCCGTCAGTTGGACCATCGTGTGAGAAGATCTGACGAGGAGTTGTACTAGCGGCTACGAATAGCTGTGTGCCAAACTCGTCAGTGTTAAGGTCTGAGTCCTCAGATGTGAGTCCCCAGTGACCCCATTCGTTTTCACCACCTGCAAGTGTTCCTGTAGGTGGAACCCAGGCTGTTGGTGTGTCAACGTAGGTCCCGTCTGTGAAGCCATCAATATCTGCTCCAGTTGACGATAGAAGGTTTTGATCTTGTTCAACCGTTACCACAAATCCGTTAATAGCATTGGTTGTAACGTTTAGCTTTTGACCTAAAACTTCTGGTACACCAGCTACTAGCTGTGCGTAGTCGATGGTAGTTGCTGTAGTTGAACCAGTTGTTGTTTCCCCGTTAACATCAGTTGATGTTGCCAGTCCAGTTACAACGAATTCAAATACTGTGTCTACAATCGCAGTAACGAGTACGTTATCTACGATCGCAACACGTGTACGACCTAAGTCTGCATCAGCGTTAGCTACAGCGACTTCAATTTCGTATGAGTCTCCGACACCAGCGGCATTAACTTTAGCTGGGTTAGTAATTACTCCGTCCGCGACCACAATCTCTACTACCTGCCCCGCGACCGCTGTTGCGCCGTCTACCACGATGGTGTCAGCTGTAGCGCTAACGAAAGCTCCACTGGCTACACCATCGACTGTTACTGTCACATCCCCCGCAAGAACGTTGGCAACGTCTACAAATGACTGTCCGACTGTTCCGTCGTCTTGACTGTCAAACGTAACGGTAATGTTATCAGCTGGTGCGATTCCTACACTACCTACTGGTACTGTGAATTGAATCGTGTGACCTGACGTCTCTGATGGTGCAGAGTCTGTCAGTGTGTCGCTGATATTAGTGAGGTTAGCTGCTTGTGCGATTTGGTGAAAGCCGATAGTAGCTGTCACAACTGCACATGCAACAAGTGTCGTGACCACTCGTTGCGTAACGCCAACTTCTAAAGTTGATTTTACGAACATGTTTGTTTGTATTTATTTTTTAAATAACTACGCTCTAGTGGCCGTTGTACTGAACACTTGAACTAACTCGGTAGAGCGTTTATGGAGATGACTACTAGTTTCAAATTATGAGAAAAACTCAGCCTGTGAAATTTAGTTGCCCGCTTCTACCGATCTGTCTTTAGTATATTCTGTCTTTATTAAACTGTCCTAAATGTGCTGTTGATAACTCTTATTGTGTGACCTTGTGTCGGATAAAATCCTTTGTTTATGAACAGTTTGTGGGCATCTTGTCGGACGTGGCGGATATAACACTTCAAGTACAAATGTCTGATATTTACTTTAACTGCTTAGCTAGCAGTCACAACCGGCACTTCTGACCACTGTGTCGTATAAGAATTACTACGCGCGGCAGACTTGGATTGCCAGAGAGGTTGCTTTAGGCGCGATCCAACTTGTACCAATTCCCTATCCGCATTTTTGTTTAGTTTATCGAGTGCTGCAAACAAAGGGTCGTTGTCATTTGGAAGGTCCTTCAGAAAGAGTGAGTTCTGGGTCAAGTCCGTAGACTGAATACCTGAAACTATAACTCCTACGCTCTGATATGGAACCTCTGACTCGTACAGTTCTATAAACAATGTTTCCGCGGCTTTTATTATCTCAAAAGTGTCGTTGGTGGAATGCTGCAGGACCAGTTCCTTAGTGCCGCCGCGCAAGAAAAAATCACCATGACGACTGGTTTTAAGGGAAACTCTCACTACTGCACTTTTCGCGTTCATAGCGCGCAAATCCAGCGCTACAGAACGTGCATGGTGCGCTAAGGCGTCCAGTATAATATCCTTATTTTCCGTACTTTTAGAGAAAGAACGTGTACTCATCAGACTCTTCTGCAACGGACGCTTACTACCCACCTGGTGTATATATTCACCGAGGAGCTCAGCATGCAGACGAGCGCCCACCACGCCATAAATTTGCTGAATTATCGCTTTGTCAGTATTACAAAAGTCAGCAACGGACTTCAGGTCATCTTGAGCAAATTTTTGAGCTAACTGTCGGCCAACACCCCAAACTGTTGAAAGTTGTAAATCTTCACTTAGGGCAACCCATCCCGACTCTTGTAATACATTTACTCCAGAAGCTTTCTTGGCTAGGTCGGTACTAATCTTTGCCAGTGTCTTTGAGGAGGCAACGCCAAGAGACACAGGCACACCGACCTCTCTCAATACTCGATCCCTGACATTTTTAAGTGAGCTCAAAGTTTCGTTATTGTTCTCGATCAAGAAGAATGCTTCATCAACAGAGTACTGTTCTACAACAGAAAACTCGTCTCTCACAATATCAAAAACCCGACGTGAGATATCTCGATACAAAGTTAGATTGCCAGAAAACGTTTGTATACCTTTGTCTTTTATAATGTCCTTGATCTTAAAGTAAGGGACACCCATTGGTATTCCAATGTCCTTTACTTCCTGAGACCTGGCGACGACACACCCGTCGTTTGACGAAAGTACGAGTGTCGGGTGATTTAGTAAATCTGGTCGGAACAGTCGTTCGCAAGAAACGAAGAAATTATTACAGTCCACTAATCCAACCGAAACCTTCTTCATACCAAACGCCGCAGAGTGCCAGTAACCACACCCCATACGTGAACATCATCAGCGTCACCAATGGGAATCGGTGCGTAACCTTCTTTGGCTGAAACCAGCTTACTCTGTGATGAAGTTTTATATAACTGCTTAACGACAAGTTCACCGTAGACTGCCGCCACAACTATGGACAGATGTTCCGCTGGAACTGAACGATCTACTACCAAAACATCTCCGTCAAAGATTCGCTTTCCTTCCATAGAGTCACCGCTGACACGCACAAAGAAAGTCGCAGTCTCGTTATCGATCATTAGATCATTTAAATTCAAAGGTCTTTCAACCACATCGTCGCCAGGAGTTGGAAAGCCAGCCGCTGGCTGTACGTCGTACAAAGGGGCTTCCACACCATCCACCTCCGCCTTGTTTACCTTTGTGACATTCGAGTCAGTTACTTTCATTCTTATGAGTATATATGAGTATATAAAAACTGCACTTTGTGCAGCATCAACACCCACGTAAATTTGACTAGATCACTATTGCCCCGCTGGTCAAAGTTGTGTGTACAAACCACAGTCCCCCAACCCCGGCCAGCAACGCCAGACTGTAGGCTGCCTGGACATAGTGTAGTCGTCTCACTTCACCAACCAACGCTGCGCACAACAGTAGTAAGATCACACCAATAAGGCCAGAGTAGACAACATCCAGCACCAGATTAGGCCTGGTTGCAACTGAAGCTATTGTTGCTCCAGGGTAACGCTCTTCTATTTTAATTTCCTCGGTGAACATAGCTACCGCTAGTCCCGACGAAGTTGCCAGCTGTGACTGAATGACCAGCACGTCATTAGCTGGCTTAGGGCGGGCTGGCTCTGTGGCTGGTGGGGCTGGTTCAACAACAGGAAGTTCTGGTTTTATTGTGTCTTCTGCAGACAAAACTACTGTCTCTGGGGCTGGTTCATTTGCTGGCAGCGTTGGCGTAGATTGCTCTAATTGAACAACTGCCTGTTGCAGTCCTTCCAGCTGAGTCCGAAGTAGTGCTAATTCATCAGGTGAGGCAGGTGACTGTCCTTGTTGTTGTGGGGCATCTATCGCAGTTGGCAATATTGTCGGCTGAGGTTCTTGCACATTGTCAGCGAGCGCACCAACTGCAGGCGTACCAAACAGCTGCACAACAAACACTGTGTCATATCCGTCAAATTTTCCCTTGGCAGTTCCAACACCGATCTCTGTGTAATTAGCGTTTACAATGTTCTCTTTATGGGCCGGTGAGTCCATCCAAGCGCCGACCAACTCGGCCGAGTCAGTAAAATGGATCGCCAAGTTTTCGCCTGCATGAGCATATTGATAGCCAACTCCTTCAAAAAAATACCAAGGGGAAGTCCCATCTGGAGCAAAATGCGCAAAGTAGCCTTGTTTTACCATATGTTCAGCCTTTGCTTGGGCGGCGGCGTCGAGACTAGAATTACGCCGTAAAGGTGCGGCAGCATAACCACCTCGCTCACTATTAGTGAGATCCACCACCACAGCCGGCAAAACTGTACCGACCAGCCAATCTGAGGATTGCCACAAAAGAGCCTGGATGTTCGTACCGACAAAAGTCAGCACGACAAGCGCCGCCATCAGCGTCACTGCAGCCTTTTCTAACCTATCAAGGCTGTGACTATAATCTGGTTCAAACCACTGCATATTGTTGCTATACTAGCACTATTGTATGAAATTTTCCGCCATTGGGATCGGATTAACTTTTGTTATTCTCCTAGTAGTATCAATTGGAATAATCGACCAAGACCATCCGACGCCGGTTATTATTATTTCTGATGGAGCAAAATTGCTACCCTCAGCCGATCAACCACTTTATTTTCCTATCTTGCCCGACCCCAGATTTGACAATAGACCAGTCGTCCAGGTTGCGACTTTTACTGCCAGTACCACAGCACTAGCCAGCGCACAGCCGGCAGTTAGAACTCCCTTGCCACACAGCGAAGTGATCCCCACCGAGCGCGAATTTTCTTTTGCGACCACACCCAAGCCGGTAAAAAACCCTGAGCCAGAACAAACACCACCAAATGAATCTGTCGTCCAGCCAGCAGCAAAACCTGTCGAGGTTTTAGTTGTTCCTAAACCGCAACCCAACCCAGAACCAGAACCAGAACCAGAACCAGAACCAGAACCAGAACCAGAACCAGAACCAGAAAAGCCTACAGTGCCTGTGAACAACTCGACAATTAACGAAAAAACTCCTGCCAACGTTGACTGGGGAGTGTTTTCGTCGGGACCGGCTGGAATTCGTGAGTTTGAATCATACGTGCCACATAATCCTGACTACTTGGCTTATTTTGTGCACTGGGGAAATGGAAATGGTGAATTGCCAGAATTTCTCAAAACTGAAGCACGCGACAAAGATCGTACTCTCGTCTTATTCTGGGAAGCCAGTGATTACTTGATCGGTGGAACAAATCAGCCTGCCTATTCATACCGAAAAATACTGGACGGAGATTTCGACGACTATTTTGACGACTTCTATAAGCAGCTACAGTCATACAATGGCGAGGTGATCCTTATCCCTTTCTCTGAGCTGAACGGTAACTGGACACCTTGGTCTGGAACACTGAACGGCAATTCTCCGGCAGAAGCAGTAGCTGCGTTTCGCAAGGTTTACCGTAAATTTTCTCCACTTGAAAACGTGAAAATAGGCTTGGCGTTTAATGCAGCTTCTGTACCAAACATTCCAGGGAACCAAATAGAAAATTATTACCCGGGTAGTGATTTTGTCGATATTATTGGACTAGACGGTTTTAATGGACTCAATAACGAATGGCTTAGCTTTGACGAAATTTTTGGCCGACCACTCGAACGGCTCGCCAGATACAACAAACCAGTCATGATTTTCTCTTACGCCTCGGGCGAAGGACCCAACAAGGATGATTGGTTGGAAGACATGTACTACACGCAACTACCAAAACATCCTTATGTCACTGGCTGGGTCTATTTTAACCAGAACAAAGAAATGAACTGGTTAATTTGGTCTGACAAGCCGGCGCTGGACGTGTTCAACGAAACTGTTGAGAAGCTGAACAGAATGTAATACAAACAAAAACAGCCAGTGACCTTTTGGCCACTGGCTGTTTTTGTTATTTATAGTTAGTTCGCAACTAGCTGTGCGTTGTCAATTTCTAGGAATCCGACTGCTGCTAGGTTGTTGAAGATTGTTACAGTTACAACATCTTCGGGAGTAATAAAGATGTACGATGTTTCGTTCCATCCGGCAGATACAGCCAATTGTCCAAGAGTGTCGTAGACAAAGCTTCCATCGTTCATTGTGTATCGCACCACTACGTCAGCCGCCACATCGTTTTGGTGTCCGATTGTGAAAGTGTAGCTCGTGCTAGCTGTCACGTTAACGTCTCCAAAGTACCATTTAGCATCACCGCTAGTGTAGTCAGTAAACTCAACTCGGGCAGCGTCAGATCCGTCAGGACCGGCTACTGGGTAAGTGAAGACTGCGTCATTGACTCCCCATCCGCCCTGGAGCCAGTTTGTTGGGTTGTTGGCAGAGCCGGCTTCAAGGTCGCCGTTGACAATCAGGTTCCCTCCCGTTGGTGGAGTAGTTGTACCATTGTCAACTATCAGAGTAATCTCGGTACTTTGTCCGATATTTCCAGCTTCGTCTTCTGCTTCCACTATTAGTTGGTGTGGACCATTTGTCAGTTCTGTTGTGTCGAGCACAAAGTCATAAGGCGCCACTCCGTCCGTGTCAGTCACCGCACCGTTCACTAGTAGTCTAGTTTGATCTACTCCGACATTATCAGTCACAGTCGCGTCGATATTCAGTACGCCGCCACGTGTCTCACCATCTGATAGATTTGTAAGAGTCACAACTGGCGCTTGTGTGTCGTTCGACGTTGTCGTTGTGCCTGTTGTCCCAGTCAGTACCCAATTGTCGATTTCTAGGAATCCAACTGCTGTCAGGTTGTGGAAGATTGTTACAGATTCTGTGTTTGTCGGCGTTGTGAAAGTACCATTGTTTGTAGTCCACGCAGCTGCAGGAGCGAGAGAATCTAGGAATCCATACTGGAATGTACCGTCAGTCATTGTGTACTGTGCAACTACTTCGGTTGCCACATCTGACCGGTACTGGTGAGAATAGCTGTACGCGTCTCCACTGACAACCGCAACTGGCGCAAAGTACCACTTCGCATCACCACTGTTGTAAGCTGTCATTTCGATTCGAGCAACGTCACCACCTTGTCCGTCAACTGGATAGATGAAGTTTGCAGTATTATCTCCCCATCCGCCCTGGAACCAACCATTTGGCGTTCCGACACCTGCTTCAATGTCGCCGTTGACAATCAAGTTGTCGCCAGTTGGAGGGTCGACTGGATCAGTAGTTGTTCCAGTATCGTTCTCAACCACTATTGTCAGCTGATCGGCAGCAGCGTTTGCATTGGCTGATGCGTCGATAGCTTCAGCTCGCAGTGTATATGTGCCGTTTGCCAGTGAAGTCACATCCACTGCAAATGCATAAGGTGCAGTTGTGTCGGTGTAGAAAAGCGAAGTTCCAACAATACTAAGAGTTGTTTCTGTGATACCGCTTGCGTCCTCGGCGTCTAGTCGCACTTCAAACGCACCTGACAAGGTTTGTCCATTTCCGATGTTGGCAATCGCAACATCAGGAGCAACATTGTCGTCATCCACTGGAGTTCCTGCGTCACCAACCAGACTCACATTGTCGATCTCTAGGAAACCAACTGCTGCCAGGTTGTGGAAGATTGTTGCCGCAGTAGCGTTTGCTGGTGCAGTAAACTGGAATGTGTTTTCTGTCCATGTTGCTACAGGTGCTTTACTGTCGATGAATTCGTATTGGAATGTTCCATCAGTCAGAGTGTAAGCAACGACTGTTTCGGTCGTAACGTCAGAACGATAGAAGTTTGTGAACTCGTACACTTCGTTTGGCGTGATTGCCACTGGAGCAAAGAACCACTTTCCGTCTCCGCTTGTGTATGAAATCATTTCTACTCGCGCTGCGTCTCCGTTTTGTCCTGCAACTGGATACGTGAATACACGATCGTTAGTTCCCCATCCTCCTTGTGCCCAGTTTGTTGGGTTGTTAGCAGAGCCTGCTTCCAGGTCGCCGTTAGCGATTAGATTATCGCCAGTTGGAGGGTCCACAGGATCACCAGTCACTTGTACTAGCGACACGTTGTCGATGTAGCCATAAGAAGGCTGAGTAACATCTACCACTAATGGTGTGTGGAAGACTGTTACTGTCGCTGCGTTTTCTACTGCTACAAAATCTACTTCGTAACTAGTTAGGTCATTAGGACTATTCGTGTCGTAGGCCGGAGAATATCCAAGCAACTCAGCTTGAGTTGTGCCATCAGCCAATGTGTAGAATGCTACAACCTCGTTACTGTTTTTGCTTGAGTAATCAACGCTAAATCGATATGTCTCGCCAGCAGTTACAGCCACGTCGTCGAATACCCATTTTGCATCGCCCGAAGTGTAGTTAAAGATTTCTACGTAGCCAACATTGTTGCCGGTAGTATCTTGGAAGACATTGTAGTTGTTGTCGTTGATACCGTAACCACCTTCTCGCCATCCTACTGGATCGCCAGCTGCGTCGAGCACTTCGAATCCGCCGTTATTTACCAAGTTATCACCTGGTACAACAACTTGGTTGTCGATCACAATCGAAATTTCTACTGCATCGTTGTTTCCAAATGGATCGTATGAAGTTGCTTTTAGTACGTTAGTACCGTTCACAAAGTCAGTTGTGTCAACCACTACTTCGTATGGTGCCGTTGCGTCTTCTACGCCAATTGCATTTCCGTTAAGTGCGAAGAACACACCAACCACTTCAGTTTCGTCGGTAGCAGTCGCTTCAAAAGTTACTGTCCCCGAAACTGTTTCGCCGTCTGTGTGACTCACGATGTTTACTACTGGAGGATTTGTTTCTGACTGGTTTCCAGTTGAAGATGCCGTAATAACCACGTCATCGATAGTCAATGTTCCCACTGCACTAATAAGGTGGAATGGTGTCATCGTCACTGCGTTTTCTGGTGCAATGAATGATCCTTCTTCTAATGTCCAGTCTGTTGCTTGTAGAATTTCTTTCCCAATTCCTTGGTAGAAGAATGAGCCGTCAGTCATTGTGTACTGTGCGATCACGTCTGAAATTGTGTCTGACTTGTAGTACGTACTGAAATTGTACTCAGTTCCCGGTGTCACCGGAATCGGTGTGTGTGCCCACTTTGAGTCACCACTGTCTGTTACTTCGTATTCGGTAATTACTACCTGCGCAGCATTTCCGCCATTTCGTCCTGGTACTGGGAAGACGTGGTTTCGGGTGTGAGTTCCCCATCCGCTTGGAGTCCAGTTTTGCGGTGTACCGTCACCGTTTACAAGCTCGAAGTCTCCGTTAAATACTAGATTCGGTTCAGGTTCGACTACAATTTCTTTCAAAGAAAGAGAGTACTCGTCAACCTTTACTGTTCCGTTTTGAGCCAAGTCGTGGAAGACTGTCATACTCTGCATACCCTCTGGTACAACAATGTCGTAGTTTGTAGTTGTCGGGTCCGCTGCTGGCGGCAATAGGCCTAAACTCTGGTATAGGTACGAACCATCTGGGCGAGCATACTGAATAGTCAGCTCAGTGTTTACATTAGCTGTATAGAGGTGGCTGAACTCGTAAGTGTTACCTGGCACCACAAACACTGGCGCAAAGTACCATCGAGCAGCACCGGCGCTGTAGTCGGCCACAGTAAGTTCTGCTGCAGTGTTGCCGCTTAGTCCAATAACTGGATAAGTAAACGTCGGCGTCATACTTCCAAACCAACCAGGAATCCAGTTCAAGGGCTGAGAAGGAATTATTGGGTCACCAATTTCCATTGAAGGGTTATTGATCAGGTTGCCAGTTCCCCCACCATTGTTTAGGTACATGTTGATACTAGTTGTATCAGTCAGGCCGTTCGCGTCGGTGACAGTAAGTTCGATTTCCATGTAAACGTCACTATCGTTATGGTCGTCTGCTACAAAAGTAATTTGTTTAGTGTCAGAAAACTGCTGCACTGTGTGAGTGTGCACGTTGTGATGCAGGATTACAGTCCAGTCAAACGCACTGGCTGGCAAATTACCGTCCTCAGGATCAATAGCGTCACCATTAACAGTAACGTTCTCAAGTGGGAAATACAGAGATCCGCTAGTAGGACTAATGATAGAAGCTGCTGGCTTTTGGTTACCAACTGTAACGTCGATACTTTCTGACGCAGATGCGCCAAAACTATCTGTTACTGTAAGGGCTGCAGTGTAAACACCGTTAACGTTGTATGTGTGAGTCGGGTTAGCAATATTTGCCGTTACGCCATCGTCAAAATCCCAAAGGAAATCAACCGCGTCGGCGTCAGGGTCAAATGTGCCAGTACTGTCAAACTGAACAGTCAACGGAGACAGACCAGACGTAACATCAGCTGAAGCAGAAACGACCGGTCGTCGATTACCATCAGTGTGAGTTAGTCGGTTAAGTGAACCAAAAGCGATATCAATATAATGAACATTACCATCTGCACCAGTGTTGAACTCAACTGGGAAAACAAAGTCGCTCTGGAAGTCTTCAACTGAAGCAACGCTTCCGTCAGCATTTAGAACCATTCGCTTGATCCATTGCTGAGCATAGTCACCAATAAACAAACTGCTGTCATACTGGTCTGGATATGCGTCATTAGTACCAAACGATCCGACAATAATAGATCCAGCGCCCGAAGCGTTATGCGGATAGTCATAAATGGGGTCGGTGTCAGCTGTCGGATTTGTACAGTTGTAAGGAGAATTATTTGCTCCTTCGCGACATGGCCATCCGTAGTTGTTACCAGGGTTGATTTCGTTTACTTCTTCCCAGTCACTCCATCCTACGTCTCCACCATAAAGTCGACCTGTTGTTTCGTTGAAGCTCAGTCGGAACATGTTACGGAATCCGTACGCGTAGACCTTTGAACGGTTTGAGTTTACGTCACCGTCAAAGAAAGGGTTGTCAGTTGGAGCTGTTCCGTCAGTATTAATTCGAAGCACCTTACCTGCTAGCGAGTCGATATCTTGAGCACGAAAAGCTCGTGGGTCGATCGCTGCAAAGTCAGCGCCGTCTCCAAGAGAAGCGTATAGCTTTCCATCAGGTCCAAATTTTAGTGCACCAACACTATGACTGTTAGAGTCAGACGCAATACAGTCAGCTGTTACGGCAAAGTCTTCACAAGACATGTTGGTTGCATCGCCGCCAACAGTACCAACTAGTACAAATTTACTAGATTCACTAGCAACATCTCCTATCACTGTGACTCTTACAATACGACCAGTTTTTGGCCCAGAAGGATTTAGACCAGGAGTGTTTTCATAAGAGTACGAAAGATACAAATATCCGTTACTGGAGAAGTTTGGATCAAGCGTCATTCCAATCAAACCACGGTCACCAAAAGTGTTGATGTCGGTCAACGTGATAACCGGCGTCGGAAGAACCGCGCCGTTTTTTACCACCTTAACTACTCCGTTCTTTTCAGCAACAAAGATTCGTCCGTCGGCTGCAAAAGCAGTCGCTGTAGGTAGAGAAAATCCACCAGCGATTACTTCACTTTCAAAACCTGGCTCGACGATCTGTGCACCTGCAACAGCTGGGATAGCGAGCAGAGTTCCACCCAACACAACAACCATCAGAAGACGTGATACTCCGATAAAGGCAAGTAACGCTGCAGTAGTGCCGCTTACATACTGTATAGCAGGAGCGAAGAGTCGTGACTTCAACGGATTGTACAGAACAAACGTGATCAGAGCAGCCAAACCAACGCCAACTGGCACAAAGAATGTTTCGTTAAAGACTACACTGGACATCGCTGTAAAAAATAGTCCAACTGCCCACTTTAGAGCAATGATCTGTGGCTCGTCAGCTCCGTACTGGAAGCCAAGGTAGACAGAAAATCCAAATACCGTAAACACGTAGGTCGCCAACACAATAACAATTGCGTAAGAAGCGATCGTGTTCATAATTTTACTTTTGAACCAACCGCCGTGCTTGCCGTGTGTTTGGAAAGCTGAAAGATGTGCGTTGCCTTTAAGTTTGTTCGACAATGCCGCCAGCCCAATAACTGTGAGGTGGAACAACAGTGAGAATCCAAGAAATGAAAGAAACATATTTAGGTTGTTACAGACTTATTAATAAACCGTTCAGGTTTGAACCACGTCAGGTTCTTACGTCGAAGGAAAACTTCAATCACCATTTGTTCTAGGAAAATGTATGAATTGATTACTGCGATGAAAAGATATGGTATCGGCACCAAAATCAACTCCCAACGTTTTTCTCTCCACGCAGCGTAGATCGCTAGAATAAAAGCAACTGGAAGATAAGTCAAAAGGAAGTACAAGAAGACCTTCAGGCTCAAGATCGGCAGAATAAATACCATCAGAGCGAACACTAGACCTTCTGTGTAAAGGATCGTAAGCACAAGACTACTCTTTGGCAAACGACCAGCAAGGCTATGGTGCTTCATGAGACACTGCCATCCACCAGCAAGCCATCGGCGCATCTGGTTGATGTAAGAGTGAAGTGTAGCTGGATCCTGGGTGTACACGATCATACGACGGTCATACTGGATCTTTAGATCAAGTGTGTGCAGTCGGTAAGTAAAATCAAGATCCTCAGTCAAAGTATCGTGTTCAAATGGAATGTAGTTTCGAAAATCTTCAGTTTTGAACACCGCCGCAGCGCCAGGAATCACAAACAAGAATCCTAGGTGATGTTGCGATAGCTTGTGTAGGTTTTGCCCCACACTGTACTCAAAAGCACGACACGCTGTGATCCAGTTGTGACGCATGCTGCGCACGTAACCACTAACCGCTGATAGCTCAGGGTCTTTGTTTACGTTTTCCTCAAGATACATAAGGAAATCCTTGTCGAGGACTGTGTCACCGTCAGTTGCCACAAAGTAGTCTGAGGTAACGAACTTTAGACCAATTTCTTGGGCGAAGCTTTTGTTCCCAGTTGCCTTAGGCATCGTCAGAACTGTGATCTGATCACCGAACTCACGAAGAAGCTCGCCACTACGGTCATTACTACCATCATTAACAATGATGATTTGATCAGCAGGGCGTGTTTGAGCCAAGCATGAACGAACGCAGTCGGCGATACCAACTTCTTCGTTATAGCATGGGATTAAAATTGAGATTGTCATACTTTTTATAATAATTTATTTTCCGAAGCTACTCTCCTTCACGTAACAAAATGCCCGCCAAAGTGCCGGCGAACTACTCTTTGCTACACAGAGGAGAACAGCTCTACGTCCCAATATATATACTATATAACCACTTTTGTCAAGGGCTAGAGGTATTATTGTATCGGCTTACTGGAAACCTCTTTATGAGACGTAAAATAACCTTTATTTGTCACCAACTATTCGACCTTTAACTTAGCAAAAACAACGCGATTGTGCGAATAGCGACTAGTGTCAGAATCGTACCATCCAGAGCAAGTTACGAGGCGTAAACCTGCGTGATCGATGTCGCCATATACTAAACTAGTCGGGAAAGAAGATTGCTCGTATTTCTCGCTGCCAGTTACTTTAAACGTGGCTTCAGAGCCGTCCGACAGGCCTATAACGATGTCGTCACCCTTATCTAACTGTCCTAGAGCGTAAAACACTGCGGGTCCGTCCAGGGAGTCCACATGGCCCAAAATCACGGCCGGCCCTAGTTCCCCTGGTACAGGACTGTGCTTATACCAACCAACTGTCTCATATTCAGCAGGAACCTCCACCTCTTGATTAGATTGCAACCCAAGCGGATTCGTAAAATCAGCCGTCAGACCCAAGTCTGGGATGCGCAAGGTTGTGGGCAGCAACTCGTCACCAGGCTGAGATACATTATGTTCAGTTTGAACCTGCACCCGATCAGTTGGAGTATGTGACAAAACAGCAGATGGAGCGTTTTCGCCAATAGCTATCACCAATGCCACACAAGCCAAAAAAACGCCCAAGGGGGCGTATTTTTTGTAAACGTCAATTAGATTAAGACGATTAGACATTGACCTTTAGTCGACGAGCACCTAGCACTGCTGCTACAGCAGCTACAAGCATCGCAAACGTCCCAGCTGCTGGAATAGTTGGTGCTGTGCTACCAGCACCTGCATTTACTCCACCAAATGGTACAGCTGATACTTGTTCTCCAAGCACCATTCCTTGTGGGGCTGAAGCTGAAGAATCTGAGATACCAGCAACTGTTGGCTGCGCAGTACCAGTACTTAGTCCATCACGGGCACCAACTCGTGTTCCTGAAGATGAGCTTCCGCCGTTACCGTTGTCATCATTGTTAGCAGATGAACCTCCACCGCTTCCGCCGTTAGATCCACCTGAACCACCGTTTGAAGTAGTTGTTCCATTACCTGAACCGTCTCCTGTTGCAGTCATTGTGTTGTAGAAGTCAACGCTATATTCAGCATCGTTGATAACAAATCCGTTTGCTTCTCCTACCATTACTTGAGCATCAGTGTCAGACACTGAAAGTTGTGCTTCAGTAGCTGCAGCTCCGTCTCGCATTGCTGATACGAATTCCCAGCCTGTTTGCATTGATTCTGCTACACGGTACTCGAAAGTGTAAGCATCAGTTGGCTGTACGTAAGCTGGTGTCCACTCTGTTCCATCTGTCCAACGTAGGCAGTAGTATCCGCCTGCGTCTGTAGTGTCAGTGTCGATCACGTATGTAAGTACTGTTCCGTCAGTGTTTGTAATAACCTTACGTAGACTCATATCCCAACCTGAAAGTGGATTTCCGTCAGCGTCATATTTGTAACCTTGGTATTCGCAACCTTCTTCTGGACTCGCTACTGCTGTGTCCGAACCTCCACCTGTTGTTGAGTCAGTTGTTGTGCCTGATCCATCTTCAGTTGTAGTTCCATTGTCTGTATCTGTCCCGTCAGGAGTTGTAGTTCCTGTGTCTGTACCGTCGTCACTTGATGATGCAGTGTTATCAGTCGAGGTTGCTGAGTTGTCAGTTGAAGTAGCTGAGTTGTCTGTGGTAGTTGAATTATCAGTTGTTCCGTCATCAGAAGATGATGCAGAATTGTCAGTTGAAGTTGCAGAGTCTACTGTTGAAGTAGCTGAGTCGTCTGTGGTAGTTGCCGTCTCGTCTGTTGATGTTGCTGTGTCTTCAGTTGAAGTAGCAGTTTCATCTACCACAACAACGTCGCTAACAGTTACCGTTAGGTCTACTGGAGCGCCAACAACCGCCCCACCAGTCTCTTCAAGCAAAGTGACAGTTAGTGTGTACTCGCCAGCAACATCGTTGCTGTAGCAAATTCCCTTTTCTGCACCGATAACAAACTCGTTGTCAGCGTCTACAACAGGGTTGTTACAAGCACCACCAATTGTGCCGTTGTAGAAAGATCCTGCAGCGCCATTGTCAGAAACAGTTACAACTGTTGTTGAGCCGTCAAAACCGTCTTCTGCAGTCACCCCAGCGACAAAGTTAACCAACGCGCCAGTGTCTACTGTAAGAGTCTGTGGTGTTGCGCTTAGTGTCGCAGTTGGCGGCACTGTTACTACGTCGCTTCCGTCGTCGTATGTTGCAGTAGCGTTAACTACAACACCTGGTTCTGCGTCGAAGTTTCCTGTAGCAACAACCTCAGCGCCTGCTGCGGTGTTCAATGTGATGCTTTCAGTAGTGTTTCCTAGTGACTCAGCTCCCCAGTCTTCGTCACATCCGAGTCCACCGTTTAGTGCTTCGTCGTCGTTACGACAAACTGTAAAAGTGTCTCCATCAGCCAAAACTGCAGAGCCGATAACATGGATTCTTCCAGCGTTATCTAGGATCTCCCAGCCTGTGATGTCAACTTGTTCTGTACCATCATATGAAATAGATACATATTCACCCACTTCCTCTGACAATGGGTCAGGGTCTGCAACTACTGCCAGGGTAAATGTTCCAGCCGCCGCGTGAAGCGGTTGCATAGGTAACAATACTGCTAAGAGCGATAGGGTTGTGAGCACTGCCCATACGCGTGCAAAAGAAATTCGCTGAGTCATAAAAACGTTGTTAAATAAGGATATTACTAATATTTTACCACACCACAGACTATAAGAGTTGTTGTGTTACTCGCATCGTACACAATTATGAAAAAATTGCAAGTCATGCCACTGAATAGCGACTTTGGCAAGAGCTACGGATGCAACTGTTCATGCACTCTGCGCACTGCTGCCAGGCCGTGGCACGGACTGGTTGACGCGATAACTTCTTGCGCACTACTTACCTCCCTTTCAATAGCAATTCGCCTCGCTTCTGCGTCTTCGTGATGTTTGTACATACGGTCAACAAAAATTTGCCTCTCTTCACTTATTTGAGCCATTTTTGTTGGTTGGTCAAACATCCACGGGAACACTCCACATCCGTGAAAACTTTTACTTGAAGAGGAAGTTCGTTGGCCGAGCAATCTAACCTGTAGACCTTTAGATAGAAAGCCCAGGTCTTGTTCAGACAAGTCTGTTGATACGATTTGCCATTGTGCTCCATCAATGTCAGTAAATTGTATACGGATTGGCGATGTGCTCGCGACACGCACTTGCCTTCCTATGAGACGTCCCTCGTTCGGGTTTTGCCACATCTTGCGTTCCATAGCTGCCTGCGATGCATACATTGGCGCCACTTGGCCTAACCAGTTGTCCAAAGTCCAGCCAAATCCACCCACATGAAATAGTCCACCCAGGACCAGGCTGAATACAAAACTGGACCCGGCCAGAACCGATACAGACTGACGATAGCCGCGCCTGGTGTTGCGCAACTGCCAAACAGCTAGCAACAGCATCCCACCAAAGACCACGAACCACACGTATGGCAAGGCTTCTAATATAAAAGTGTAGAAATTTTCGTGTGTTGCTTCATAAATATCATAATACCGGTGTGTCGACACAAAGGTCACAACCGCAACCGCCAGTCCTCCGAACAAGACCGACAAAGCCCACAATCCCCAAACCAGCCAGTTTAGACACAGGAAATAGTATTTTGAGCGAGGCTGCACATTAGACTCATCCAGCGCAGCAAAGACGCGATCCTTGACCGAATCTTCAAAATGTTCTGATTGTTGATCTTGTTGTGTCATATCTGGTTTCATAACTATGTACGTATTTCGTCACTATTTATGGCACTTGCTAATTGTTTCTTGCCTCGGTGGATGAGTGTACCGACCGAGCCGATGGGAATTTTTAAAATATCGGATATTTCTTCGTACTCTTTGTGCTCAAAAAATCGCAACAAAAGAACCTCGCAATATTTCTTATCAAGCGACAACAATGCTGTATTCACAACACCAGCATTTAGCTGTTCGTCAAACTGCACATCGGCCCCCTCGGTCGAAGACGCCAAAAACCCAATGATTTCCTCACTATCGCCGACCAAGTGACCTTCGGGCCGAACGTTCTTTTTGCGGTACCAGCTAATGGCTTCGTTGTGGGCAATCCGATAAATCCACGACGAAAACTTTAACTTTGGGTCAAAGCCGTTGAGATTTCGGTAGACCTTGAGGAAAACTTCTTGCAGCACGTCCAGCTGGTCATCAGGATTGTGAACACCTAGTCGGGCGATGTACCGACCGAGTTTTGCTTCATAGCGCTCCATCAACAAGCCGAATCTTTCTTTGTCGATCAGGGTTTGCCTAACGAGTTCCTCGTCTGTTACTTGTGGTGCATCGTCAATCACCCTACAATAGTGCCATGACTAACAACGTAGATGCAACCAACAACTCTGAATTCCCCATGCGCTTAAATAAATTCTTAGCGCATAGCAAAGTAGCCTCCAGACGTGAAGCAGACGAACTGATCGCCAAGGGCAAAGTTCTCGTCAACGATGTCAAAGCCACCATGGGCCAAAAGGTGGAAGAGACTGACGAAGTGCGAGTGCTCGGCAAGACCAAACCAAAATCGTACTATGCGTATTACAAAGGACGCGGTGTGATTACTCACTCGCCGGCTGAAGGCGAGGTTGATATTGCAACTCGTCTAGCCAAAGACTACGGACTGACGCACGTAGCGCCGGTGGGGCGACTGGACAAAGACTCGGAAGGGCTGATCATACTCAGCAACGACGGCCGCATCACTGGACCGCTACTAGACCCTGAACACGACCACGAAAAAGAATACGAGGTGCTGGTAGACAAAACCATCAACAACATGTTCATCCGCGCCATGGGCACTGGCGTTGATATCGAAGGTTATCGCACCAAGCAAGCAGTAGTAGAAAAAAATCCCAAGAACGATCGGCGATTCAGCATCATTCTGACCGAGGGCAAAAAACACCAAATTCGGCGCATGTGTGCGGCTCTTGGGTATCAGATACAATCCCTCAAGCGAGTACGGATAATGAACGTAGAACTCGGGTCACTAAAGCCCAACCAGTACCGCAAGGTCGTCGGGCAGGAATTACACTCTTTGCTAAAGAAACTGGAAGTAGATTAAAACCTGTGCTGCTAGTGGTACTAGACTCCGGACTGCAGTTGCAGAATTCGCTGTTTTAACAATAGTATTTGCAATTGCAAACGCAGCTGAGCTATTTGTTGCATAAGCACATCACGATCGACAGTAGGCACCTCTTCTTCAGGTTCGTAGTCCATAAGTTTTTCAATCGCGCGCGGTAGATCTATATCTTCATCTACAGCCTGTTTGAATACCTCTGGGAACGCATTCAGTAGCAGCTGCGCGTATTCAGCATCATCTCTTCGATCGCGAAAGATGTCGTCTAGGAAATCCATCTTGTCTTCCAGACTGAACTCTTTGGTCATGCGTGGATAGGGATCATTTGCAACGTCATGCTTGTCTATGGTTTCAAAATGCAAATGGTACGAGCCGGGCGCAGCGTTTCCAGTGTCGCCGACTGTGCCGATATAATCGCCGACGTCCAGACGATCGCCGACCTCAATATCGGCCCATTCGTCTAGATGAAGATATGCGAACGTCTCACCGCCCGGGTTCGCTGTGTAAACATGTTTACCTGCACTTTCCCACGTGCCAACCCGAGTAACGATGGCTTTGGTTGGGCTGACAACCGGTGTACCTTTGGGTACCAAAAAGTCTTGCCCTTCGTGAAGACGAGTTCCCCCTCCGCGCGGGTCGCCAAAGTCTGACCGTACGTTACTGATATCAACTCCAAACAAAACTGGCACAGCAAATTCTTCTACAATGTCGTCTCCAAGGTTCTCTTTGTCGTTATGGCTAGCAGAGACAAAGACAGGTGAGAGTAAAAGCAATAGACACGGTAAATATTTCATACCTAACATTATACAAAGCTATTCAACCAAGTCGAAAGGTAGTTTGGGATATGTCTGGCCGTTGATCTGCAGTTCGATCTCGTGTTTGCCTTGGTGCAACGCTCTGGTCGTCATCGGTCGCAATGGTTGGCGTTTATTGAAACTCAAAGTTTCACCAGGTTGAATGACGGTCTTAGTAATCTTGAAAGTCTTTGGCGCGCGTTTGCCATTGGCTTTATTAAAATACAGGTGATAGTCGACCAGCAGATTTTGTTTAACAGACGCCGTCGACGTAATCTCGAACGAGAACTCTAACGCCTGGCCGACCCGAACAGTTTTATTAGCGATAACAAACTTTGCGAGCTTAACTTCCCCGCTGGCGTAACCAAGCAATTTTAGAGCACCAGCATGACCTTGCTTCTCCAGTGTGCGCAGGCTGTGTTTAGTGATGAAGTCTAATTCTTTAGCAGTTTGCTTCTTTTCCTTCTGCCAACGCTCAAGAGTCTTCACCACAATATCTGGATCGACTTTCGAAATATCGTTCATATGGTTCGCCACCGACCGAGTAACATAACGTGTCGAATCAGCATGTAGCAAGTCGAGGAACGGCAACGGGTCTCGATAATCAATAATGACGTTCTTGGCCCAAGGCAAGCTCGGCCTGGTTCCCTCACTGACAAGCCGTCTAACGTGATAGTTATTGTCCGTTGCCCACTTGCTCAGCTCGGCCATTGTTCCTTTAGGAAAAGCATTCAGGAAAGACCGAATCGGAAATTCAACCGAGAATCGCTTCGTCATTTCTTTTAACGCAGCCAACGAGAAAGATAGATCTTTCTTTGTGCAACCATACTCAGCCACAAACGCCCCGTACGGACCATAAATAAAATCCCCAAAGTCATCGTCAGACAAAGTTGGGTCTGCGGGTGGCGGTAAAGATTCCAGCAGAATCTTTGCCGCCACCCGATATTCCTCAGGCAAAAACTCCCGCAAACAATCACGGATCCACAGCAGTCGGTCCATTAGTTCCAATTCAGGAAACTTGCCGACAACTTTGTTAACAAATTTTGTCTTATGAAACTCTGGATAAACAGCTTCTATCTCAGCCGCAACAACAGACACCTTCTGTTTGTTGAACAAAGAGTCTTTCAGCGAAAACGTTGGTTCGGCTTTCACCGCCATACGCTATGCCGCTGACCAGTCTTTCTCAAAGTTCTCCATCCAAGCCTTCTTTTCTTCGTCGGAGGCATTTGGAATAACGTCTGGGTGCACTTCCATATAATGGGCGTACACCTCACCTAGCAACGTGTTGCGACCACCGCTAGTAAACGACACCTCGCACCCGTCGACATAACAAGTAATGGTCTTTTCCGGCAATTCTGGAGCGTCGTTAAAAGCCTTATTAAAGTCCTCCATCCAGGCCTGGTGCTTTTCTGGCGTGGCAGATTGCATCACATCAGCATGTACTTCTTTGTAGTGCGGCATCATCGCCTGCATAACATCCGCTACAACATTTCCTTCGTACATAGTGTCGACGCTCGCGTCGCAATCTGGGCATTTCAATTGTTTCATATATTTACAGTGTAGCAGACCACTTGCGTTTTTACAGAGAAGCCGTAAAGTTGAATGTATACGAGTCCTTTTCTGTTCATCTTTTTTGCTAGGAGGCAACCGTGGCAGGACCAATTCCTCACACTTCTCTTTCGAACGTAACCTCATCTGGCAGTGCTACAACTGCAAATTTCCTCAATACCCTGCGTGACAAAAAAACGACACACGCAAGATATCGAAGAGCTATGGAGATCCTTGGAGAAAAACTGATCTACGAAATGTTGGATCGAACTCAAACGCACGAAATACAGATCGACACAGCCGTCGCAGAAGCCGTCAAAGTATCTGTACTGAAGTTCAAAACAGTTGCGATGGTCAGGGTTCTTGGAGCAGGTGAAGGGTTTGCTGCTGGCATATCAAAGATTTTTGAACTCTTCTTTGAAGTCGAAGATTTGCTACTTGCTATGCATCGTGACGAGACCAACCCTGAGAACCCAACTCCAGTTACCGATTACGAACGAAAGTTGGCAAACTCCGCGGAAATGGATTTCACTGTACTCTGCGAGCCAATGATTGCGACTGGCCTTAGCTGCATCGAAGCCGTCACTAAACTGAAGAAAGAGGGTGCCAAAAACATCCATATCGTCAGTGTTATCGCCTCAGAAGAAGGTCTTGCGGAGCTATGTGAGGCACATCCCGACGTTGTTATCCATGCGGCGGCAATTGACAAAGAATTGAACCTGTATAAATACATTATCCCAGGACTGGGCGATGCGGGTGACAATTTCCTAAACCGTCGCAAGATTGCCGCCTGACAAACTAAATCCGAACACATGAAAAGGGTGCCTCTCGGGGCGCCCTTAACCTTTTTTATATTTAAAACGAAACAAGGGCCGGAACAATTATTGCTCCGGCCCTTTTATTTTGCACATTACGAAACTTTTTAGGAAAGAGCTGCCTGCAGAAAAATCGCTTTGACTGCAATTCCGATCATCCAAGTGCAAATAAACGTGGGTATGGAGAACAGCACAACTATCCTGAAGGCTGCGTTCTCCTGCACGACATTTCTTTCCGGCGCTCTAGAACCCGGCCTTTGTTTAGTTTTAGAGATCAGGTTTCTCAGTTTTAGGATAAACGGCACCCCAAAACCAATAACTCCGGTCAGCCAAATAAACCAATAGTTGATCGAAAGATCAATGAAGAACTCAAACATCGCCTCGAACATTGTGATTCCTTTCAATTGTTCAAGTTTCTTATAACACAAAAATACAATAAATCAATAACCCTCTGACGCACTGAGATTGTCGGCTATGAGCGAATTCTATATTTTATGCAGGTGTGGCTTAGGAAGTCGCAAAATTATAAAAGCCGAGATATTGAATCTCGGCTTTTATCGTTACCCCTTCTTCCTCTCTCCTTCCTTCAACTTTTGCTTCCGTAAACGAATACTTTGTGGGCAGACTTCTAGGTACTCGTCGATTAGCATGATTTCTAGTCCAAGTTCGATTGTCAGTGCCTTGTGTGGGACGAGGTTGATTGCGTCGTCTGTTCCAGACGATCGGACGTTGGTCAGGTTCTTTCCCTTAGTTGGGTTCACAACCATCTCTTCACCCTTGCTTGTGTTTCCGATGACCATTCCTTCGTAGACTTCCTCAGATGCGCCGATGTATAGCTCGCCACGGTCCTGTAGACCAAACAGAGAGAAGCCAAGAGCCTTGCCCGTAACCATTGACGTCATTGACGCTGTCTTTCGTTTCTTGATCTCGCCTGCGTATGGACGGAACTCTAGGAAGCGTGACGCTAGGATACCTTCACCCTTGGTATCAACCACGAACTGGTTCTTGTAGCCCAAGAGTCCTCGTGTCGGACCTTCGAACAATAGTCGAACTTGGTTCTCGTGTGGGATCATGTTTTGCATGATGAAGCCACGGTTTGATAGACGCTCGATTACCGCACCTTGGAATTCTGCTGGCACGTCGATGGTTGCCTCTTCAAACGGCTCTGACTTTACTCCGTCGATTTCTTTAACAATTACTTCTGGCTGAGAGACAGAAAGTTCGTATCCTTCACGACGCATGTTTTCAAGCAGTACAGCGATGTGCATTTCTCCACGGCCCTTTACGTCAAACGTGTCGCCATTGCTTTCAACCTGCAGACCAACGTTGATCTCTAGCTCTTTCTGCAGTCGGTCGCCGATCTGTCGTGATGTGACGTACTTCCCTTCACGCCCGGCAAACGGACTCGAGTTCACCAGAAACTTCATTGCCACAGTTGGCTCGTCTACCGCAATCGCTGGCAATAGCTCTGCGTCTTCTGACGTCGTCAGCGTTTCTCCAATATTAATATCTTCTAGTCCGGCAATCAGAACAATGTCGCCTGCAAAGGCTTCGTCCAGCTCGATCTGTGCAACTCCCTTGTAGCCAGACATTTTTACAACCTTGCCCTTCTTAGTTTCTTCGCCTTCGGCTCGGATCAATAGTTGCTGACCCTTGCTCATTTTTCCGTTGTAAATTCGCGCAACTGCTAGACGTCCGAGGAAGTTGTCGTAACCTAGGTTAAACACCTGAGCCCGCAGCTCCTCACCTTCAACATAACCATGTGCTGCTGGTACGTGTTCAAGAATAGTGTCGAGGACAGGAGACAAGTCTTTCATGTCGTCGGCCATGTCTTTCTTTGCCAGGCCGTCTCGTCCGATAGCGTACACAACCGGAAAGTCGGTCTGTTCGTCTGTTGCGCCAAGTTCTAGGAAAAGTTCTAGGACTTGTTCCTCTGCACGATCTGTGTCTGCTGCTGGCTTGTCGATCTTGTTTAGAACTACAATTGGCTTAAGACCAAGCTCGAGAGACTTCTTTAGTACAAAACGTGTCTGGGGCATCGGCCCTTCCTGCGCGTCTACCACCAGCAATACAGAGTCAATAGAACGAAGAACTCGCTCAACCTCTGATCCAAAGTCGGCGTGGCCAGGAGTGTCCACGATGTTGATTTTGGTGTCTTTATATGTCACCGAAGTATTCTTAGCGTAGATAGTGATCCCGCGCTCTTGCTCAATAGCGTTGTTGTCCATTGATGCGTCGCCTTCGCGATCACCGGTAAATTCCATCAGACCGTCGGTCAAAGTAGTCTTGCCGTGGTCAACGTGAGCAATGATGGCGATATTTCGGATTTCTTGTGACATATAGTAAATAGTAAATTTATAATGAGTGAAAATAAAACACTGCCCTTCCGAGCAGGAATAACGCGACTAGTATGCCCTGTCTGGGTTAATTGGTCAATCAAAGCTGACCCTGAAACGCTAGATTTGCGAAGTAATATAGAATTCCACCGCAGATAAAAATGATCAGTAGTTTAATTAGATACATGTGCTTTGATTTTCACCACCTTTCGATATTGCCACGATTTATAAACAACGAACATCAGCAAGAAAAAGAGTAGCGGCTGATAGACAAGGCTAGAACGCAACATCGAAAACAGTCCGTGACCAAAGAACTCTTGCGTTGTGCGGACGCTGGACAAAGACTCTAAATATCCTTCCTCGGCCTCAGAATCGCCTATCCGCAGCAAAAACTTACCGGCGTTCTCTGGGGTACTGATTTCGATTCTATAAGTTCCCGCCTCGACCGACTCGTTAATACTGGCAGACTGAAGGAAAGTGAGACCGATTTGGCTGTCTGACTGTTTAATCCAACTGTCTGGGGTGGCGTTCATTCGAGCCACCTCGGTCACACCTCCCCCACGGTCGTTTTGGCGGATGGCGATTAGCGCGAATTTGGCGGCCGCTCTGTTCGCAGGCTGCCAAACCTGAGCGACCAACTTAGAGTCCTCATCGAGCTTAACTTCATACATGATCGGCTGACCCTCTAGTTCGCCCAAGATATGACTTTCATAGGAGATGTCGGACTCGATCGGTACGACTTCGTAAGGCTGACTTTGGTCAGTAAGACTGGTTGGTGCAGCCAACGCAAAGGAGGTCAAACAAAAAACAAACAATACTAACAAGTAGCGCATGTGAGTGAATTGTAACAAACAAACAGCGAAACCATGAGAGTCTCGCTGTTTGTTTGGCTTTTAGAAGGGTTATTTGTGTCTGTGGCCTCGGTCGGGAACTTCAATCCCGGCCTCTTCAAGGATAGCGCGGACCGCGTCTTTGTCATTTGCCGATTTGGCGACTCGCAGTGCATCTTGCTGTTCATCGTTTAGGTTTTCAACAATTTGCTGATGCAGATTGTGACGGTGATGTTGCTTGTGCTGTTTATGGGTACGCCGCAGCTCGTGCAGCAGGTCTTCGTCGATGCCGGCTTCCACCAGCACATCACGTGCGGCGTCCACTTCCCCCATGCGACGTAGTTCACGTGCTTCCTGGACTGCCACCACCTGGTCGTCAGACAGTCCGGCTTTGGTCAAGAATTCATGACTGCCAAACGCCTGGACGCTAGTAATTGTTAACGCAAATGCCGCCAGGGCAAAAGCGAATGATGTAGATGTGTTTTTAAATGTTCTTTGCATATTGCAATTTAATTTCAATTTTTGTTTTCAGAATAAGATCAAGCTTGAGCATTCGCACTGTTGCGAATGTACTAGTTAATACTGCGGTAAACAAAAATACTTTCACACCAGAACACGTGAAAATTAATATTACAATATTAGCGAACTAGATCGTTTCAAAGTAACGCCAGATCTGACTGAGAGTCACCCACATAGCACCTTCTCCATTTACGTCAGTCCCGCAGGAATCAATAGTATATTCGCTTCCTCCTAAAGTAACTCGATATTTCACATCGATGCCATCGCGATACGATTCACACAGAGCAGGCTCGATCGGTAAGCTAGCGACTTGTAGTTCTGCAGCTGTCACAACTCTGCGCAATTCTTTCTGCAGCACGCTAGGCAATTCTCCTTCACGCAACACTTGCTCGTCTGCTCCCTGCGGAAGATAGAAGTAACGATACGTACCATCAGCCGCCACCTGGAAAGACGGACAGAAATTAGTCATGCTGCAGCCTCCATAAGCCTCACCGACAATCACCAGCGAATTCGAGCGATCTGCGGCTTTTTCAGAAATCGTAGTCATCGCCGGGGCGTAACCGGCAAAGTACACGTACACGCCAATTGCCAATCCTGTCAGAAAAGTAAACAAGAACGTCAGTAACACATGGTTATTCATACAAGAAGTATAACAAAACAGCGAGCTTGCGCCCGCTGTTTGTTGGTAATGGAAAGTTTGAACTAGTTACGGACTGCGTCTGCACCAGCGTCCATTGCGTCTGCTCCTGCCTCTAAAGTGTCAGCGGCAGCTTCGCCCATTGCATCTCCAGCGGCGCCTACTGCGTCGCCAGTTGCTTCAACAGCGTCTCCAGCCATTTCAGCTGCTCCTCCAGCAACATCAGCAACACCGTCACCAACTGCACTTGCAGCGTCCCCAGCAACATCTCCGACAGCACCTACTGCGTCGCCAGTTACCTCAACTGCGTCTCCAGCGATCTCCATCGCACCGGTAGCAGCACCAGTTGCTGTGTCAGCAACTTTGCTAACTGCTGACTTCATACTAAAACCTGATGTTAGCAAAGCTACAATAGCTACTACTAGGGCAATCCACGCTACAGGACTTGTTTTCTGTTCCATATTCTTATCATTAGAAATAATGCCTAAAATACTACCTTTAAATGGGTTTGCTGGCAATATCAGTTCAGCATTTTTTATTTATACGCTATGATGTCCTTCACGGAGAGATGGCAGAGTGGTCGATCGCGCATCCTTGGAAAGGATGTATACGGGCAACCGTATCGGGGGTTCGAATCCCCCTCTCTCCGCCAGCAAAGCCAGGTCATACTGATATTGTCTATTTACATATCAAAAATGTGTAGTATTGTGCTGACGAATTGTTTTTTCAACAAACGAGGTGACCCATGACCGGCTCAACACAAGCTGCCCCGATGCCAGTGACACTTACTGGACTCTGCTGCACTGAAGTGCATCTGCACTCCATGCGAAAGGCGTTAGCCGACGAACTTGATCTACCCTCTGAAATTCCAAACATCAGCATGTTTGATGTATTGGATCGATGTGCTTCTCGGCGAGAAGAAGTTTCCCTCACGGAATACATGTCCGTGCTTCACGGCATGCTAGACGAACTAGTCGAAAAGCACGACCAGATCGCCATCCTTGCCCATTCTGGTGCCGGAGTAACAGTTTCGCCATATGCCAACGCAGCAATGAAACTCTATATAAACCCTGTGTCACGTTGGCCTCACGCGCCGCCAGCTAAAGCGCTAATTCCTCAGACCAAGCTGGCGTGGCAAAATAAAGCGCAGTACGGAAAAAGATTTATGATCTTTCCCAAAGAGATCTACCATTTGTTTGGCGATGATTTTCCACCCTTTGAATCAATGCCTGCAAAACTCCTGTATCAGATACTTCTAAAGAGAGTGTCAATACGTGTCGGTGAGGAAGACATGCTGCTTCAGACAAGTCGCGATGGCGTCTGCGGCAACATGTCCGCCTTTTCCTACGAATGGGCTGAAGTAAGACGATGTGTTACACAATTTGAACTCGACCACATGCTTGGAGGTGAACCAGCGGAGTTTGAAAAATTCGTTCTCTGTCTGGCACACCTAATCCGTCATCCACGCTGACACCTGACCCCGCCAATTCGTTGGCGGGGTCAAATTAATATTAATATTGATACTTTATTTTAAATCTAAATCTGCAAACACCTCATCCATAGTACCAACTCGCTTCACCATACTATTAAAGTACCAAGGGGACCGAGTATTGTGATCGCCGACAGCGAAAATTTCAATCGCTCCTCCCTGCCATTTCTTGGCCAAAGCTGCGCCGTATTCCATGTGCAACGTCGTACCCCGTTCGTGGGTGAGATACACAAATACGTCAGAATCAAGAATTGCCTTTAGCTCGTTTTCTGCGTACTTTGTCACCCGCTCTACGTTTTCGGCGTAGGGCTTACTGCTTTCATGGGTGGTCCAGTCATAAGAAATTTCATGCCCCGCAGCCCTAACCCGATCGTACACCTCGTGTATCAAATCAACCTCTTCAAATTTTCCTGCTATGTAGAATTTCATACTTACATCTGCATACCTCTCAACCTTCCAATCCGCTCTACGGCTGGTGGATGGGTGTGGAATAGACCACCGACTTTTTGCCAAACGCTACTCTTCCCTCCTGCAAATGGGTCAGAGATGAACAAGTGAGCTGTGGCGTGCGAGACTTTCTGCATCGGTCGCTTGTAGCTAGTGATTTTTTCTAGTGCAGACGCGAGTCCTTCGGGATAACGAGTCAACATAGCGCCAGTTGCGTCGGCCAAGTATTCACGCTTGCGACTGATGGCCATCTGCATCATCTGCGCGGCTAAAGGGGCAAGAAGGATTCCGACAATTCCGATTACCAAAAACAGTGGATTTTTATTGTCCTGATGGCCATCGTACAGCAAAGCGCGCGACATCATATCGGCCACAATCGCGATGAATCCTGCCAGCACAACCGCCACCGTCATAACCAACATGTCGCGATTGCCAACATGGGCCAATTCGTGAGCCATCACACCTTCGATCTCATTCTTATCAAGCATTGCTAGCAGTCCGCTGGTCGCAGCCACGACAGCCTTTTCTGGGTTGCGTCCAGTCGCAAAAGCGTTCGGAGCAGGATCGTCAACCACCATCACGCGCGGCATCGGTAGTCCGGCTGTGATAGAAAGATTCTCAACAATCTGAATCAACTCACGATGGTGCACTGGATCAGCTGGCTTGGCCCCCGTCATACGGACAACCAGCTTGTCTGACATCCAATAGCTGTAAATATTCATTCCAAAAGCCATCGCAACTGCAATATACAAAATCGCGGGATTGTTTAAATACCACGCGATGCCATACCCAACCGCAATGACCATCGCCAAAAACGTACCCATTAATAGATACGTCTTAGTGATGTTTGATGCCTGATGTGTATAAAGATTGTTGGTTGACATAGTAACTAATTAGTACTTTTGTGGTTATTTAAAGTAAGTTCCCAATTTCCAGTAAGTAGCCATCATCGTTACAGCCAAAACCAGTACATCGAACCAAGACATTGCATCGGTAAGCTCAACGTTGGCCAAACTAGCGAGCACCCACAACCCAAGGGACAATGGAATTACTATAACAAACACAACCGTAAAGATGGTGGCAATAATCGTCACAACGTATTTTTCGATGAACGAAGTGTCAGCAGTGTGCCGGCGATACAGATACATAGTACCGAGAATCGTCAAACCGACACTTACTAGCGCCAGCAGTTTGTCTATTGTTCCGTATTCTTCGGCAAATTCACCTGCTAGAAATGGGACTACTTCTAATAAGATGACGTGCAGCGCTACAAAGAGCAGCAAAAACGTGTACTTGGTTTTTTCTGACATCTCCCCTCGATCAAATTGATCGACTATCTTGTCAGCTCCCAGATGCCAATTCCAAAACGCAAGTTTTTTCATAGGTGTTTATGCAGAGGTTTCTGCACCAAAATCAACCTTTACTGGTTCACGCTCTTCGCTTCCTTCATCAAGTTCAAAGTAGTCCATCGGTGCGAAGTTGAACATGCTACCGATGATGTTGCTTGGGAACGACTGCAGGGCGATCAGCAAGTCACGCACATTAGTGTTGTAGAATCGCCGCGCAGCCTGGATTTTATTTTCTGTGTCTGTCAGCTCGTTTTGCAGTTGGGCAAAATTAGTATTTGCCTTCAGGTCAGGATAAGCCTCAGCAATCGCCATCAACTTGCCCAGCGCACCACTAAGTGAAGCTTCTGCTCCAGCCATCGCCTGGATCTGTTCTGGAGTAATGTTTGACGGATCCACGTGAACCTTGGTCGCGTTCGCTCGCGCGTTCACAACTGCTTCAAACGTCTCTCGCTCGTGTCCTGCATAGCCCTTAACGGTCTCCACCAAGTTAGGGATGAGATCGTATCGTCTTTTCAGCTGGACATCAATATCAGCCCACGCCTCTTTCGCGCGCTGCATCAACTTTACAAAGTTGTTGTACATGCTGACACCCCAGACAAAGACTCCTGCCGCTGCCGTCAAAATAATTAGTCCAATACTCATAGGTTATATTTTAAGAGGATTATGGGTTGTATTCTAACATAATTTGACAGATGTGTCAGACTAGTGTTTATTTATAATAATTCACCCACTAGACCATAGGAGGAAGATATGGAGAGTGAAGCGATCATTCAGGTAAGTGGAATATCGATAAACACCGAGACTCAAAAAGTGTTCGTCGACACAAGACGAGTCTATCTTACTGGGAGCGAATTTAAACTACTCGTGCTCCTTGTTCGGAAAAAAGGTACAGTTGTGACTAAAAGGATGATCTTTGATCATTTATATCCTAATCACTCCGAACCGGAACTGAAAATAATCGATGTTTTCATCTGCAAACTCCGTAAAAAGATTGAGGCAGTGAGAAACGGTGTAAGCGGTATCGACATGGTGTGGGGACGAGGATATATCATATCTGAACCAGACAATTGTGCGGTCGACAAAACGCGTTGGGTCGTCAGTCGAAAAAGGGCAGTTCTTCAAAAGATTATGAACAACCCGTCGGCTAAAATTGAAATTATGGCTGCAGCCAGACTTTCAAAAGCTGAACTCAATGAGTGGCAGACCTTACATAGAAAATACGGCGAGAAAGGCCTGAGAACGACCAAGTTGAGAAGATACCCAACTACATATGCAGCGTAGCCAAACAGCGCGGACCCATATAGGCCCGCGCTGAATTTTTTATATCTTGTGAGACTACTACCAAACGTAGCGAGCGAAATGGAAGCGGACGCTAGTCCATTTTCATTTCCGAGCGCAGTGCAGGGAGGAAGAAAAGAGGCATGAAAAAACAGCACCCATGGGTGCTG
>CALJTT010000005.1 GCA_937975855.1 Minisyncoccota bacterium
CGCCGGCGCCCGTTCGCCGCGCACCACCTCGATACCCAATTAGGAAATGTTTTGGGTCTTCGTCTAGATCAATAAAATCATCAACCGCTGCGCGCAGAGCTGATGATGCACTGCGACCAAACGTAATCGCTTCTACCTGGCAGCCCATACTCTGGATGTACTCAACGCCAGGGATAAAATCGCCGTCACCGGTGGCGAACACAATGGCGTCGACTTTGTTAGCGAGTTTAATTCCATCAACCACCATCCCGACGTCCCAGTCGGCTTTTTTGGCTCCACCGTAGAAAATCTGTAGGTCTTTGGTTTTGATCTCAATCCCAATTTTTTCCATCGCCTCAAAGAAAGCGCTTTCTTCACCGCCCTCTGTGTTTACCACGTATGAAACGGCGCGGATAAGTTTGCGGTCCTGCACTGCTGCTGACACAACGTTAGCAAAATTAACCTTCGATTTGTATAAATTCTTGGCTGAGTGATACAAGTTTTGTGTATCGATGATCACCGCTACGCGCTGATCGGGGTGTCTAATTACAGACATATATATAGTATTAAAATAAGTAAGTGAGTCACTACCTGTGACTCGTGTCGTTGTTATAAAAAAGAAACAAGGAACGACAAGTCCACTATAGCGTAAATAAAGGAAAAAGAAAGCGGCCCGTAAAGTGCGGGCCGCTGACAGTTTTGTATTTGTTCGACAAAGATCAGTAACCAGTGTCTCTTCGAGCTTTCTCACTCATCACGACCAGCAGTGGAACCTTGGTGACATGGATAAGCTTCAGCCACTCGATTGGGCTGGGTACCGAACGTGACATGAAGTCGATGGGAATCGGCGGTTTGTCTTTGCCGTATCCCCAGCGACTTTGCCAGTCCGACGGACTGCTGCGGTTGACATGTTTATCAATGATCAGCAGTACCTGCCCGTTGACTTTCTGAATTGCCTGGACCTCCTCCTTCAAACGATCCATATGTTCAGGCGTCAAGTAGGTTGTGCCATTACCACCGCTCATGGAAGGACGATGTTGGTCTCCAAACGTTGTGATGGTCAACTGACGTTGGTCAGCAACGGGTGCATTGTCTCTGCCAGGTATCCACATCGCACCGTGTTTGTCGTTGGGGCCGATAGCGATCGTTGGAGCCTGTGGCCTGCCATTTCCCGCTGGATTCAGCAGGAGGTGGCCAGTCCGAGTCTGGTACTCATTCCGGAATCCCGGCCCCATACCACCGTCGGTATCGATGCCCCAGACTCCCTGAACGTTTTGCACGAACGTTAACGAACTCCCAGTATGGACACCGGTTGGCGCGGGCGGACTAGCCTGTAGAGCAAGCATCTCAGCGCTACGCACCATTTGTTCTTGGGCTGAGAAAACCCAGCCACCCATAGATTCAGGGTCGAGGTATTCAGGAATGTTAGTTGAAGTCATAGCTTCCTCCACAAGTTTGAATGACCGCAAGATCTTTTTGGTCTGCAGTAATCATAATCACTTTTAACGAGTGGCAAACACCACCATACGGTGGTAAGGTACACCTATGAACATACAAGACTCACAAAGTAACCCTCTGGAGGCCATTGGCCTGTCCAAAAACGAAGCTCGGCTGTACTGCAGTTTGGTTGAACATAACAGCACGACGGTCAGTGAACTGTTTAAAAATACCGGCGTCCACCGACGTAACATCTATGACTCGCTGGAACGACTACTGGAGAAAGGCCTTATTTTTCAGGTCCTCGAAGCCAAGGAAAACACCTACAAGGCCGTGCATCCGCAGAAGCTGTACGAGATGTTGCGTGAGCGCGAGGCGGCTGCGTCTCCCACTATCGACGTACTGACCAAAAGTTTTGAAACGCAGCCTCAGACCGACGCAGCGTTTATTTACAAAGGCCGAGAGGGTTATAAAAACTACATGCGCGACCTGGTGCGTGTCGGCGAGCCGGTGTACTTCCTTGGTGCTAAGGCACTGTGGTTTACTCCCGGGATGGACCTACGTTTCTTGACCGACTTTCAAAAGACTATGAAGAAACAAGAAAAGCAGTACAAGACCCTATTCGACCCGCGTGTGCCAGACGAGTTGCCAGAAGCTATGGAAAAAGTTGGTGGCCAATACAAAGTGTTACCCAAAGGCGCCGAGACCGTAGGTGTGATGGACGTGTTTGGTGACTACGTGGTGTCGTTCACCAGTGCTGGTGTGGGTGACTTTGGTGAGGATGGAAAGATATTCGTGACCATCAACCGCGACCTGGCTGATAGTTATCGCACTTGGTTTGATTTGATTTGGGATAGTATTAAATAAATTTACTAGACATCAGTCAGGCTATTTACATAGAGTCGTATTATTAGTACGGTAGCAGAGGTGCACCTTGAAAACGGAGGCAGTAATGCTTGTGCAAATTTTGAACTTACGGTTCTATGACTGGACGCGATATACCCAGACTCTGGGGTTTCCTGCTATAGATAACTCCGGTTATTCGTTCTTTGTAGGACACAACCTCTCAAGTTATTCTAACAAGCGTATCTCAAGATACCGGGGTAAGTTTGACTCATACATAAAGAGGTTCGAAAAGCCGAATCGCAAAATTTCGAATCTTCTCGCGGTAGTCGGAGTGATGCTTGCGGTCGTCGCGGGGGTGTTGTTGTTTCCTGAACTGGATAAAGTTGTCAACTCGAGCCAAGGACTTTTGGCAGTTTTTGCTTACGTACTGTTGCTGACAATCTTGGTCATTTCCCCAAACCAGCTGTGGGCCTTGAAGACGATTCATCAGATGAAGTCAGACTTGCCCGCTATGCAGAAGAAAGTCAGAGCTAAACTGGACGAGATCTACCAAGACAACGATGCTGACCTAGAGTTGTCGACTATGGTGCCAAAGTGGTTACAACAGTTTCAGGCTACTTTATCGGATGACGGTCTAGCCTGTAATCCTGCTCAGCGGGTAACGGCTGGCGACGATTGCTCCTGGCGTGTTGTTGACGTTCAAGCTTCGGGAACTGGTTCGTTGACCGGTCGTGATGTCACCATTTTCGTATCGAATGATCACGGTGAAGGTCGGACGCTGATTCAACCAAGTCGCGACACAGTCGAAACCTGGTTCAAAGATCAGCTGGCCAGGATGCGAGTTGGCGTTCGTGAAGGCACCCACACAATGGCGGCAATCAAGGCAGTTGATGCTTCAGAGGTGCTGGCAGTTGCCTGGCAGTTCCCAGATGACGTGATGACCGAAGCTGCCCGGCTGAAGGCTATGACAGAAATGAAGTTGTCTGAACGTCCAGCGGTGGAGATCTATGGACAAGCGTGCGACGAGGGACAGATTCTCGTTTCAGGCATTGCCTACGCTGACCGCGAGGTTCTCTATGCCCCGACCCAGACCGTTCTGGCATTGGCTGGCGTAGTTGCTAGTCACCTATCTAGTGTGGGTGATCACCCTGCTCTGGAAGGCAAGATTGCAGCCTAGCTGCAGCCAAACAGTCCTCGAAAACAAACAGCGCGCTTCGGCGGGCTGTTTTTTACTATAAAACAAAATCTCACCTCTTTGCAAGGTGAGATTTTGTTCGTGTTTTGAAACTTATCGCTTGAGGCCCATTTTTTCGATCAGGGCTTCGTACGCTGCGAAGTCTTTCCTTTGGATGTACTTCAGGTGCTTGCGGCGATCCGCTACCATCTGCAGTAGTCCACGACGTGAGTGGAAGTCTTTTTTGTGAGTTCGTAGGTGTTTGGCCAGTTCTTCAATCTTTCGACTAAGGAGTGCTACTTGTGCCTCTGGTGAACCAGTGTCACCTTCGTGTCGCTGTGTTTTTACCAGCGTGTTCTTCTTGATTTGCTTTGATAGCATGTAGGGTAAAAGTTACGTCAGCTGCAGTATATAGTCCACGATCTAAGGTGTGTGGTACCGCGAGCGACGGTCAATCCAAAATTTGGATTTCAGAATACTAGCATAAATTGAGAAAAAATCAAGGACCCAGCGTTAGCCGGGTCCGTAGGTGTGCTTTTTATTCCTCGAGGTAATCACCAGGAAACAATCGACGATTCTCCCGATCGATTTCTCTTTCAGCGTGGGTCATACCGCGCTGAAGTCGAATTCGTGGGTCAGGAATTTCTTTCCAGTTCTCGTCGGTTTGCTGTTCGAAGTGGTATGAGTAGCGAAGATCGCCACCGTCCCATTCCTGGTAACCCAGAGGGTCGACACCGTAAATGTTGCTGGGTGGGTATTTGCGACTTAAGTCACGGATACACCGACCTTCCCACTTCACGGTTTCAGATTTTTTGTTATGTTCAATAGATGTACAGATGACTCGTAGCATATCGTTCTCCTTGGATGGTGGAACGATAGCGTTATTTCCCGCTTCCGAGGCCGAAGGGACTAAGAACCGTATATTGACCAGCGCGACTGATGGCTACATCTTCGCTGGCTGCTGTCACTGACAGCATTAGGTCGCCGCAAATGGCTTGACTCAGTTTTTATATTATACATTTTTTACACAAAAAGTCAATTTGTAATAAATGTCGCAAAATAATTAATCCCGTTTATTGTTATAATCGTTTTACATGGACATTCAATCTTTGAAACGTCAGTTCCTGGAGTACCTCGAGATCGAACGGGGACGCAGTGTGAAGACAGTCGAGAACTACGACCGTTACCTAGAGCGGTTTATTGAGTTTGCCAAGGTAAAGAAACCAACTGACATCACCGAGAAACAGATCCGCGAGTTTCGAATGTATCTCAACCGACAGAAAGGAACTAAGGTCGGTGGTCGAATGGAGCCAATGAAACGCCGGACGCAGAACTATTACCTCATTGCCCTGCGCGCGTTTCTAAAATACATGAGGAAGTTGGACATCAAAGTAATATCGCCAGAACAGATTGAGTTGGCCAAGGTGCCTGATCGATCGCTTGACCTTATTTCACATGCCGAGCTGCAGCGACTGCGAGCGGCGCCAAACACAAAAGAAATCGAAGGTAAACGTGACAGGGCCATCCTGGAGTTGTTGTTCTCGACTGGGCTGCGTGTGTCCGAGCTGTGCGGCCTGTCGATCGACGATGTTGATCTGACACGCGACGAGTTCTCAGTGCGCGGAAAGGGCGACAAGGTACGAGTGGTGTTTTTGTCCGATGATGCCCGCGCTGCCTTGCAGAGCTATTTAAAGGCCCGCAAAGACTTGGACGACGCGATGTTTGTTCGGTACGGCAGAAAGGTAAACGACGGTGGCGAGTTGCGACTGCAACCACGCGCTGTGCAGAGAATATTAAAGAAATACGCGACGCTAGCGGGAATAACGCGCAAAGTCACCCCACACGTCATCCGTCATTCATTCGCGACTGACCTGCTACAAAACGGAGCTGACATCCGCAGTGTGCAGGCTTTGCTTGGCCACGCCAGCATCAATACTACCCAGGTGTACACACACGTCACCGACAAGCACCTACGCGAGGTGCACAAGAAGTTTCATGGGAAATAAGGAAACCGGCCCAGGTAAGGGCCGGTCTTTATGTTGATCACACAAGTGAACCTCCTCCGTCAGAATCGGTTACAAGTGTCGGGCGTGTTAGAGACTGTCCACAGACACCTTCAGAGTAAGGTTTTACAACCATGAAGGCGCCACCTGTTCTCATAACCCACCATGAAAGGTGTGTTTTATGGAGGTCGCAGAGACGAAATACTTCTTCTCTGGTCAGTAGTTTTGTTTCATCTCCAGCCGATTCAGGATTAGCTTCTCTAGATTTCCTTTCCCAAGCAGCCCAGCAAGCTTCACCAAAGGTGCCGTCACCAGTCATAGGCCAGAAGATAGCGAATGAAGGGTCGTCTTGCCGTTGAACGAGGCTAGTTGTCAAAGGAGGAGTTTTATGTCCGCGTTCCTGTGACGACGTCGTCCCGCCACCTGTATGCAAGGTGTCATGTAGCATGTGATTCTCCCTGTATTTGTAATGAACAATAAAGTACGAAACAAAAAGCGCTCCCAGTCGGGAGCGCTTTTTGTAATAGTGATGTTTCGTCTTACACTAAAGCCCCCGACTGAGTCAGTTCTGGAACCACTGGGACGAGAGTGTGTGTGTAAGCCATCGTGAATTCAGTATTTCACGATTTAAAATTCTTGGCAAGTATTTAAGCAGCTAGGCCGTGATAGATAGAAATTGCAACTGTGTCTGAGTTTGCGCTGAATGTGCCTCGGTCGCTGGCGTAGAAAAATGTTCCTTCAATGTCGATTCGGTGTAGGTATGCCTCGTCAGTGTCGATCAGTTCTGATTGTCGCAAGAGGCTGCCCTGTGCCGTGACTGCAGTAACTCGCCCGAAAGGGTCGGTTTCAAAATGCATCGGCACTACGACGGTTTCCCGCGGGAAGTGCCCGTTGTCTTTGATTGAACTGGCTGTGAGGATATCAGCATGGAAAAATGCTGGCAGTACGAGCGATAGTACAAGCAGGCCGCCGCACCAAAGGAGAATATTGAATCGTTGTTGTTTCGTAAACATGACAGTCTTATATCATAAATAAAGTATTTGTCAATAGATAAACAGACGACCCTGTTAAGGGCCGTCTGTTTATCTAGATTGTTTATTCTAGCCTTGTACTATAGTCGCCAAATCTTTCGAGCTGCCTTCCAAACAAATCGAGCTGCGAATATAAGTACCAGTAGATATAGTCCGTATTGCACAACGTATAGCAGGAAGATTCCAAAGAAGGCAGTCAGACCAATTAGTGTCTGAGTAAATTTGTCACTGAGGTCTTCCCAGGCTCGCTCCCACATGCGGCTGTGTTCGCCCACTTGTACAGGGTTAGAGCGACTGAAGTTTGCGTAAAATTCTACGACGTTCAGACGTTCGCTCAGGTCAGCTGACTGCTGGGCGTAGTTGCTCAGTTGGCTGGTGAGGCTGATCTTACGCTGGGTTAAATAGTCGATTTGCTGAAGCTTTTCTCGGATTGCTTCGCTGAGTGTTGCGGCGTCTTTGTTGCTGCGGGCGAACGTTACGATTTCGTCGTAGGCAACTTCTGCCTCTGCAAGTGTTCGTTCGACACTGGCAAGTTGTTGCCGGACAATGTTACTTTGGTTGTCTAGATTTTCTTTATGTCGGGTGACACTCTCGGTGTTGCGACTGATTGTGACATCGCTTGACGATTCAAATTGTGACAGCACACCAGCGACTCGATCTTCCTCTACAAAAAATCGAGCGTTACAGTTGTTTACGTTAGTGTTGATGTACTTGAAGTGGATTGCCTCTTCCGCCTTGAGGTTCGTCAGAGTCTCGCAATGATTTTCAAACTTGCGACTATTGGCATGCAGGTTATATGAGGTTGTTTCGTATCGCTCGAGACCAGACGTGTATCCGTCTGGTTGAGGCACAGGCACCATTACGGGTTCAGGGCGATAGCTGCTGAGCATGTCGTCAGCGTAGTTTCCATCCATGGCTCGACCCATACTTGGCGCCATCGCAACACTTTCTTCCATGGCTATCTCGTCCATGTACACACCACCGTAGCCCGGTTCGAAGAAGGCTTGTTTGTTGTAGCCAGTGTTGTTAAAACCGACTCCTCCAAACAAAGTCTGGAACACGACCAACGAAACAACGAGGGTAATAAACGCCCCTAACCCAAACAGGCCAAAGCGTACAAATTTGTTTTCTAAGAGCGGCATCATAGGTAATGAACTTTAACTATTATGAATATATTGTAGCAAATAAAACTAAACCGGCAGAGCTATGAAGCCCGCCGGTTTAGTTTTAGTCGTAGTATTGTGTTTAATCAGCGTACAACCCAAGTGTCGCCAACACTCCGGCCCAGTTTTTTGTCCACTCGATCAGATCGCGAGTTTCTAGTTCTACTGTTACAGCAGGGATGCCTATACTCGCCAGCCATCCCTCGGCGTCACCAGTGATTGGGTATGCGGTCCAGAGGCCGGCTGCTTCATACCCGGCGGCTGTGGCGTAGGTGTTCATGATAGTCTCTGTGCCTGGCAAGACGCCTGCTCCACATTCGCTGGTGAACACCGCTCCACCCTTGCTGTGCCAGAACACGACACCTTCAGGAGTGTTTGCAAGAACGTAGTCACGTAGTGCTGCTGCCTCTGGTTCGGAAAATGCTGATGCGCCGGCACTGACAGTCTGCCCGAGCCAGGTGCTGGTCGCCGCCCATCGACAATCAAAGTTACGGTTCAGGTCGATGTCGTTGCCGTTAAACCGACGAGCTTGTTTACTGGCCTGTGCTGGTTGTGCGTAGCCGTCGGGGTTGAGATTTGGGATGATGTGGACGGTGACGTTTTCCGGAATGACCATCTGGTTGATCTGAAATTCTTCGATCACGCCCTCAGCCAGTCTGACAGTGTTTTCCTCATAGCCGCCGTGGATACCACCAACGAACAGCACGTCATTTTCTCCGTTGCCAAATGTGTGGGCAGTGATGTCACGTCCTGCAACTGATTTTCCAATAACTGAAACAGTCGAAGTTGGAACTACTACAACCGGTGTTTCTATTACCATAGCTGGTTCGGGCTGTGGTACCGGGGCTGCCGGTACTGGCCAGTACGCCCAAACGGCGAGGAGCACTACTCCTAATGTCAGTAGTGCTCCAAAAATAGTCGCCTTATTCATACTGGTCTAGTTGGCTGAAAGAAGTTCTAGTACAGCCTTCACACCAGCTTCGTTCTTGTTCCATTCAGTACTTTCTCGATCAGACAGAAGAACGCTGATAGCAGGGATACCCTCTTCAGCCAACCAGTTGGTCATGTCTCCGTTGATTTGGTACGCGTCGAACTCTGCCTCGACTGGGTAGCCAGCAGATGCTGCAAAGGTGGCCGCAAGTTCAGCAGACGCTTTGCTCGGTGCACCTTCACATGCGCTTGGGTACACCTTGCCTTCTGCTGCGAACCAGACTACTGCTCCGACAACGTTCACTTCGGCTACGTAGTCACGCAGTGCTGCTGCTTCTGGTTCTGAGTAAGCCGCGCTTCCTCCACTCACAGTCTGGTCACGCCACTTACTGCTTGCTGCCCAGTCGCAACCAAAGTTACGATTAAGGTCAACGTCGTTTGCGTTGAATCGGCTGCCGCTAGCGAGTCCGTCAGGGTTCATGACTGGAATCACTGTCACACGCATTCCTTCTGGCACAGCTTCTTCATTTTTTGTTAGGTAGTCAATTAACTCTTCCCCTAGTGCTACAGTGTTGGCAGAGTCTGCGCCGTGCACACCAGTGATAAATAGAACTTCATTTGTTCCATTACCAAAGTGATGAGCAGTTAGTTCAGTTTCGTTTACTGAGCTACCGATTTTCATTTCACTAGCGTAAGTCATAGTGTCTTCTGTGCTACTTGCCAGTAGTTCGTCCAATGGCTGTGCGCCGTCGCCAATTCCGCCATCTGGCTCTACCGGTATGGTTTCAACTGGTGGCAGGTCGTTATTTATGGTTTGACCCTCTCCACTTCCGCTCAACATATAAGCGCCAACGCCGAGTGCTAGTAGGATTAATAATGCCAAAATAAGGTGTGTTGTTTTCATATGATAGGTATTGTACGTAAGACGCAGCGATTTGGCCACCTTGTCACACTTTTTGCTTGCTAGGATGGCTTTTGCCAGTATAGTAATAATATAATTTTAGATATTCACTTATGGCTATTTTACTTAAAAACTTGCTCGCCTCTCTATTACTAGCTTTCGTTATGGGAATGTTTGTGACAACAGTTCATGCAAATGAAGGAGGAGCTGGGGAATTTAATTTTCAGCAACACTTAGATAGCGAGGAGATCGAGAATACAAATACAAGTGTTGAAGAAGAAAATCATGATCACAGTTCGCACGACCATGGTTCAGACGAAGAGATAGCGAAACTCAAAGCACAGGTGCGAGTCCTGATGGAAAAATTAATTGAGTTGTTGACAGCTCAGTTGGCAAAGCAGAATGCTGGTCAGTAGTTGCGCAGAACAAAAAGAACGGCGGCCGATGGCCGCCGTTCTTTTTGTTTGTCTCTATACTGATGCCAGTTCTACGTCTGCACTAGTCAGGTTTATCGTGCCTCCCTTTTGGATTGCTCCGGCGATGATCTTGCTAGCGACTGCTTCTTCGATTACATCTTGGATGACACGTTGCATCGGGCGAGCACCGAATTCTGGGTGGTAGCCTCGCTCGACTAGTATCTGCAATAGTTCGTCCGAGACTTGCAGTTCGTAGCCTTGATCTTTAACTCGTTCATATAGTCCCTTCAACATCATGCCGGCGACCTGGAATTGTTCGCCGCGGTTAAGTGGTTCAAATATAATAGTGCTGTCAAACCGGTTGATAAGCTCGGGTCGGTAGATGCCGTCACGGATTATCTTTTGGATGATCTCGTCGTTTAGGTGGTCTAGTTCTTTTCGGTTTTGGACTGTTTCGAGGATGAGCTTGCTACCGGCGTTACTGGTTGCAATGATGATGCAGTTACGTGCGTTGATTACTTGTCCTCGACCGTCGGTGAATTTTCCTTCGTCTAGTACCTGCAGAAAGATGTCGTGTACCGGCTGGGCGGCTTTCTCAAACTCGTCGAGCAGAACCACGCTGTACGGATGCTCACGCATGAGTGAAGGTAATACCCCAGCGTGTTCGCTGGTTCCAACTAGACGTTCGACCGCGTCGACACCGCTGTACTCCGACATGTCGAGTCGGCGCAATGTATGTTCCCCACCAAAGAAAACTGTTGCCAACGCTTTAGCCGTCTCGGTCTTCCCTACACCAGTTGGCCCAAGGAACAGGAATGACCCAATTGGCTTTTCGCTTGACTGAATCCCGGCCCGCGCCCGGCGCATTGTGCCGGCGATGGCGTTCAGGGCATTTTGCTGGCCAATGACTAGTCGGTGCAAGTTGTCCTCTAGGTGCATCAGCTGGTCTCGCTCTTCTTCACCGATTGGGCCGGCTGGCATGCCGGTACGTTCGTTGATGACCTCGTAGACTAGATCCTCGGTGACTACACTTACACCGTTGCCGGTAGCTTTGCTATTAACACCAAGCAAGAGAGAGATCGCCTTGTCAGGCATGACTCCCTCAACGATGTAACGGTCGGCTGCCTCGGCGACTGCAACTAGTGCCCCGTAGGTAATAAGCGAGTTATTTTTTCGTTCTTCTTGCAGTGCGATTTTCTGTAGGACTCGAACGGTGGCACTTCGGTCAGGGGTTTCGATTAATACTTCGGAGAAACGCCGTACAAACCCACCAAGAGTCTCGAGGTGCGAGTGGTACGCGCTGGGAGTATCAGTTGCGATAAAGTGAATGTTCTGTAGTCCCAAATACTGGTCGATCAGTTCTGGCACGTACACGCCCAACGCTTCGGCTTCTTTAATAAACGTACTGAGGTTTTCGATCACCACAATGATGTGGCCAGCCCTGGTCGCCTCGTCGAACATAGTGAGTAGTGTTAGCTCGAGTGATTGCTTGTCTTTGTGCGCAGCGAACAAGCGATTGGTGTCTAGTACATATATATGTTCGCCGGTTAGTGAGTCGATTGATTGGCCGCTTTTCATTCGGCGCGCGACCTCCATCACCAGGTCGATTTTTCCAACGCCGGCTTCACCAACAATTAAGACGTTGCTGGCTTTGCCTTGGGCCAGGATGCCCTCGATCTTCTCCACCTTTTCTGCGGCAAAAGCGCTGTCGCGGGTAAGAGTAGAAAAAACCGCGCTGGTGCGAATGTCCCGAGAGAACTTCTTTAGTTGATATGCAATACCGTAAGACAGCTCGGTACCGACGCCTTCAGTTTTAGACAAGTTGTCACGACTCCACCACCGGGAAAATCTTTTATTCTCGTGATAAGTTCCCACTACCCAACGTAGCGACCCCAGGAATATTTCTTCACGAATGCCGTGCTGTTTTAACATCTCTGCAAAGGCAACGTCGTTTTGCAGGATGTATTTTCCGAGTCCGATCAAACTAAAGACTTCCTCTTCTGGCAGTGCCACCATCGCCGCGGTGATCTGTTGTCGCGGGTTGGTTAAATAGTTTTGGATTGACTCTAGCGGCACGTTCGATCGCAACAGAACCGTCTGACCAAAAGTCGATGTAGCAAAAGCGTGCGCGATGTCGTCTTCTTTCTTGAGAATCGTTCGGGCGACTTCGTATGTCACGCCGCTGATCGGACGCTCTTCGATCCCGAGGATAGAAGTTAACCCTTTGAAGTAGTAGCTGTTGTGATAACACTTGGCCAAAAACGCGTCGAGCCATAGCGCTAATCCCATCAGTGAAATTCCGGCTGCGACGTTGCGATATTCAGTCAGGCCCGGTACGAGTGTCGGTGCAAAAAAGGATACAGCTGTAGCAACAGTGCCAAGCAAGAAAGCAAAAAATCCTAGGTGCCGCAGCCGATCGAGAGCGCGCCGGCTGACGAGCCTTTCCAGCGCCACTGCTGGCTGATATTGTCTGATGTCGTCTTGCAGGGTTTTCATATGGTGATTAAAAACAAACTAAGACTGCCTCCGACCAGGCCAATGATAATAACGGGCAGTAATATCCAAGTGATGTAAATGAGCATCCCCACACAGAATGTGACCAACAGCGCGACTAGTCCTATTAGTATGAGTACTGTCCGCACAATCGCCCCAATAACTCGTGACAGTATATTGATGACAACAAAGCCAGCCAGGTCTTCAAAATTCCAGGTGTTGCCGCGACCCTCAGTCACTCGTTTGAACGGCGCAAACCACGACCGCATCAGTTGTGGAATAGAAAAGAAGTGAACGACAAACCAAAGATAGTTGCGCCACACACCACCGATCTCCCGCCAGGCCCGAGTATAGTGCCAAACAAAGTAGTCGTATATGATGAGTGGGAGGAACATTACAAATAGTATATCAAATAAAAAGACCGCGGCTTACCACGGACTTTCCTCTCCTGAGAACTGGTGTCGCAGTTCTCGGGCGTGCATAGCTCTTCTCGGCTATATCTTTTTTGTTGATTTTTGTTTTGCCTGCTCCTAATCCTTTTTTGTTCGGGCACTTTCCTCCTTCAATTCTTCAGTAGAGAATGTTGTGAGACCAACAATGACTAGGATCACAAATATGATCCACAATAGCCAGCTGGTTCTGGTATAGGTTCGTGTAGCCGAGAAGCTTTCGAGCGAGCCTTCGATTTTCGAACTAAACGTTAGACTTCTCCAGGACGGATGCTTTAAGGCGAAGTCGGTGTTGTTTACGGCCCAGGTTGTCGTCCAGCCACCGTCCTCGTCTCTTTCATGGTTGAGTTTTGTAGCGTAGGAAACCCTGATGACAGGATCCTCGGCTTGTTCTTTGCATGTACGCGTTTTTTTATCACGTTTCAAGCAGAGCAACATCTGTTTAACACCTACGTGTACGACGCGACCATCTACAGAGAGTTGTTTTATTTTCGCCACCGTCACGTTTTGGCTGGTTCCATGACTTGAAGTCAGCCAGTTTACTTTAGTTTTTTCGTAGTTCTCCGGTTTCCAGAAATCCTCACTGATATCATGTGGAGGTGTGGCACGAAAATTAGAGATTGCTACAACCGCCGCTAAAGAAAGAAAAAAACAACCGAAAATTTTTGAAAGTGACATTCTATGCCCCCTTAGATAAAAACAAAACGATCCAACCGCGCCGGATCTTCTATGTTTGTTATAGCGGTTGCATTTTTGTTTGTCAATGAAAAGAAAACCGGCGCGCCCTTAGGCTACGCCGGTTTTCTTTAACTCTTACAGCTTACGCTGCTGCCTCTTCGGCTGGAGCGTCGTCGTTTGCTGCGTCATCTGCTGGTGCAGCGGCTGCTTTTGTTACGTTGGCTGCAGCTGGTCCTTTCGGTCCTTCTTCGATGTCGAAAGTCACTGTGTCGCCTTCGTTGATTTCGTCAAAGCCTTCGCCTTGAACTGAAGTTGCGTGAAAGAATACGTCCTTTTCACCTTCTTCTGGTTTGATAAATCCGAAACCTTGGTCTCGCTTGCTGATGATTGTTCCTCGCATGTTGTTCTTTTTATGTTTTTATAAACAAAACGTCACTTCTCCTCTCTAGTGGTGGATTGGTTTTAGCAATGCTTTGTTATTGGTAGTAAACCACAGTGGGAATAGTTTGCAAGCTAAAATTTCGTTGTTTCGTCGTTTAGCAACGGCACGAACTCGATTCCCGCTTCGTCTAACTGACCAGCAAACAGTCCGTGAGTCAGTGCTATTCCTGCTTCACTTAACACTGCATCGTGTATGGGAAAAGCTTTCTCAGGTTTTACTTCTTTGGCGTAGCGAATGGCGTCGCTAGCTTTGCACCACGGCCCGGCCACTGGCAGTGCTAGAACCCGAACGGGTTTTTCTGGGTTTGTGTATGCGTCGCCTGGGTAGAACAGTTCGTTGTTTATAAAGTAGCCTGTGTTTTGCACTATCCCGTACTCGTCAATGATCTCGACATGTTCACCGTCGAATGCTTCGATGGCGATTCCTTCATGGTCGGCTGTATCGCGACCTTCGACGACTGTAAACGTGACACCAAGATCAGTCAGAACCTTCCCGACACTGGTATTTGTCATGACGATAGCGTTAGGATTTTTCTCAAGCATTGCTTGTAGTGACTCACTGTGTAAATGATCAGCGTGTTCGTGGGTGATGAGAATCAGGTCGATGTTCTCAACCTCGTTTTGACTGGTACTGAACTTGCCCGGGTCAGTAAGGATCCGCTTCCCAGCTACTTCGACCAGTAGGCAGCATTGTCCGTATTTGGTGATTTGCATAATTTAAATTTACTACTTATCAGACCACACCGCTAACTCGTTCCCACTCGGGTCGGTGAAATGAAAACGGCGGCCGCCGGGAAAGGAAAAGATTTCGTTGACGATTGTACCGCCTGCTGTGCGGACGCTGGCTTCGCTCTCTGCCAGATCGTCGGCATATAGGATTGGGGTTGTGCTCCCCTTTAAGACTTCACCAATATAAAATCCGCCGTCGATGTGGTCACCTTTGAAGTCGATGTAGGACAGTTTGTCACCGTCAAAGTAGTCAGTGAATTTCCAATCGAAAGCTTTTGAATAAAAGTCTTTGATCGAGTCAAAGTCCGTACAGGCAAATTCGATGTACTGGATCTGTTGGTTGATGAGTTTCATATAGATAGATTACGATTTAACAAACTTACTTTTGGTGACGCGCTGGGTCGAATTGCTCAAGTAGCAGCTCGACATTTGGAAATAATTTGAACTGATCAGCGTTGTCTTTACCTAGCCAGTCGATCGCGATGCATTCGTCTGACGGCGTGAAGTCAAGATGTTCGAGAATGGTCTCATAACAAACATTTGATCCCCATTTGGGCTTGTATCTGATCAAGATGTCACCGGCTACAAAATAAGAAGGATGGTCGGCAATCCAGCTGGCCTGCAGTCCCATCTCTTCCTGTAGCTCTCGTTGTAATTCGTCAGCGGGCTTGGCTCCCCAGTCCAATCCTCCCCCGGGCAAGTCCCACATGTCCGTGTCTTCGTTGCGAGCAACTAAAAACTTGTCACGCGTTTCGTTCAACACTAACGCCTTGACGCTGATGCGATAAAAGCATTCCGGCACCTCAGTAATATTATTCATATGTTCAGCCTACCGCATCAACATAATCGCGGCAATTGGTTAGTGATTGTGTTGCTCTTGCTCAAACACGTGCGCTGAGTCAGCTGGCGAGTCGGGACTGAGTAACAGTAATTCGCAATTTCCAAAGTGGAAGTCTGTTAACACTTCCTTCCATTCTAGGTTGTAATATGCAGCGTAGAGCATTTTCCCGATGTCACCATGGGTGACAAGTAAAATAGATCCAGCATGATGTTTGTTTTGTAGCTCGTGTAAAAGTTCCTGTGCTCGCTTGATTACATCAGGAAACGTCTCTCCTCCTTCAGGTGAAAGGAAATATGTAATGACATCAGTTTCAATAATATTAGGACTACAGAGCTCTTTGATCGACGAGATCGGCTTTCCGCTCATTGTGCCGAAGTCTCTCTCAATCAAGTCTGGGTGAACAGTCGGCTTCTCTTGATCTAAAGTTTCGCAAATAATCTCTGCTGTGTGTTTAGCCCTCTCCAAGGGTGAACAATAAACAGCGTCAAACTTGAGTCCGGTTTCTTTTATATGTGCTGCAGTAGTCTTGGCTTATTCTAAACCAAGCTCAGTCAAAGGTTCGTCCCGGTGCCCGTTGAGTATCCCGTTGGCGTTGTCGACGTTTTGTCCGTGGCGAGCGATGTAGATGTTAAGCATAATTCGAGTATAGCATCAGCTTGTCGATAGCGTGTGAAAGGAGTATTGTAAACAAAATCAGAGGGGACTACAGGCATGTGTAACATCCGTTCGTTTCTTTTTGTGACGTTCTTCTCGTTCTTTCCAAGCGTCACAACAACAGCAGAAGAAGGCCACACCCTTCCGCATGTCGTGATCGCGGCCGACCAAAGTGGCAGTATGCACTCGAGTAAAAATATCCGCGTTCAAACCACAGCTATCATCAACGCGGTAGAAAAATATCTGACGATGTGTTCCTGTGTCCAGTCGGCTGGGCCGACCAGTGTGATGTCGAGACCAGCCTCTTCCATCGCTTCTCTTTTAACTGCTTCATTCGGGTCTTCCCCTGGATCGACGTGTCCGCCTGGTCCATACCAACGTTTGTATTTGTCGTGCATGCGCAGAAGAACTGCATCGTCATTAACAATAAATACTTCAACACAAAGGTCGAGTGCGTAGTGTAAGTGGGCCATAGAATTTAATTATACCTGAGTCTGTAAAAATTCTCGCACTGCCTCGATCGGTTTAATTTTTAAATACGTCTCGTAGTTGTCTTCTTCGTTTAGTTCGGCGCGAGTAACAGTGTGTCCGTCGGGGATGTATATCACGTCCCAGCCGAACGCTTCTCCGTCGTACGGATGTTCTGGGATCGTACCAGCATGTTCACCGCTCCAGTATTTTTCTACGGTACCGTCGTAGTAGCCGTACGTGCATTTCGCTACACAGCCCCGACCCTTGCCGTCGACCAGGCGACACAGTTCTTCGTACCCCAGCTCTTCCACAAACGATTTTATATAAGTGCCAGGCAGTCTGCCCATGGCTTCAAACTCGAGGGATACGTCTTCGACTAATACCGGCTCGCCCACCAGCTTGTAGGCCTGATGAACTTTATGTTGCATAATCTCTTGCTGGTCGAGAGACTGAATTTCCTCCAGGTCAACTTTCTGATGTTTGATCGGAAGTCCCAAAAGTTTCTCCAAGTAGTCAGCTTTGTTTTGATTGCCGGTTATAAAGGTGACGTTCATAAACTATTTGAAACGCAATTCTCCCCCTTCAAGCAATTCGAATCCTTTTAGTGTAGTTAAGTATTCAGGGTCTTCGCCAGTCTCGTGATCGGAAAATTCTTCCGCCACAACTTCTTTCTTGCGATCAAGAATATCTTGCTTGGTGAACCATTCGAACATCGAGTGATCCTCGGGATCGAGCTTGATTTGATCGATTGGCTCTACAAACTGGGCAAAGTAGATGACTTCTATAGAGTGTGAACCTTTCACGTCGTTCATGTACGTGAACGAACCAAACGGGTCGCCGACGGTGATGGTCATTCCAAGCTCTTCTGTGATTTCGCGCTTGAGACCGGCGACGATGTCTTCACCAAAGTCCACGTGCCCGCCTGGCAGTTCGAATACTCCGGGCAGGAAAGCTTTGGTGTCGGCTCGTTTGGGCATAAATAATTTATGCTCGCCATTAAATTCTTGATGGATAAAGCCGCAGGCGCTGATCACCTGTTGTCCGTGTGCCGGGGTGGCACTGTCGTGAGATGTTTTAGTCATACTCAATTATATTAAATTTTGTAAGAGATACCACGGTGCGTTACCGCCGGCGCTGTAGTGATCTCAATGTAGCATTAGCTGACGATCTTGCCTAGCGCTTGCCCTGCCAGTATTCCTTTGCTACTGTGCGGGTATGACATTGTTTCAAGTCATCGCAGCGCAGCATCATATTCCCGCACCAACAGGCGGGACTGGTTTGCGTTGATCTTGAAATGAATACTCTCACAAGATGAACGTAACCCCCTCCCGCGTGGAGGGGGTTTGCCGTTGCGCCTATGAAAGCAACTACAGTTCATTAGAGAAGAAGGAGTGTCAGCGATGACACCAGCAGAACAAGTCGAGCGGTACTTTTGGGGGACGACAGCACAATCGGACCATATTGGGGCCGAGGTCGAAACGTCGTTTATAACCAGTGGAGGAATTCCGATTTCTCTGGATGTGTCACAGCGCATCATGCGTGACCTGGTTAACAATGGGGGGTGGCGCGTTGGCGATACAAAGAATGATGGAGAGTTCATCGCAACTGTCGTCAGTCCGTTTGGCGACGTGCTGTCGTATGAGTTGGGTCGACAGAATCTTGAGTTGGCGACAGTGCCAGTCGATCCGGCTGGTCTGATTGCTCACACTCGCAAGCAGCTGGATGTTGTCTATCGGGTTGCTGCAAAGCACGATGCCTACCCGCACTTTGCGCCAATACTCGATACGAACGAAGATTTGTTGGCATTGCCAGACAAGCGCGACGTCACATGGCTGACTCTCGACGGTCGTTCGGCACTTCGACCGCTGGCTACCATTTCGTCAGTGCAGTTTACGCTGCCGGTTACCGTCGATACAGCAATACCAATTCTTAACCGTTTTGGTGCCCAAGTTGCTGAGTTTCTGGCGGACTATCCTCAGGAAGATGTGTGGTATCAGTACGTCGCTGAGTCGTCGGCTGGTTACCGGTCGGATCGCTACGGTGGTCCGTCACACTTCGAATCGCTCGCAGACTATTGCCAACAGCTTGTTCAACACGATGTTGTCGTTGATACAAAGTTGGTGCCGATGGCACAAGTCGACACTCTAGACATTCCCTTGTTCCTTCGGTCGGTGTGGTGGTATTCCCGTTTGCGGAAACACGGTGACCAACTGTGTGTCGAGGTGAGGCCGTTGCCCCGCCGCGGTGACGACCAACTAGACCACCAACTACAGCGCGTTCTAGCAGTTGCGCGCGGATAACAATCGGAGGAGCTAAACCGGCTCCTCCCCTTTCTCGAGGTTTGCATCTGACTGATGGAAGTCTCGACGAAGGTTATATAATCAAAACTCACAACAATTCCCCATGAACTACATGTTTGGCTACGGCTCTATTATGAACAAGACCAGTTTGGCAAAAACCATCGCCGACCCGAGTGATGCGATTCCCGCCGAGTTGCAAGGATACCAGCGCAAGTGCAATGCGTTGTGTTTAGAAGTACGTGACGGTCACTCCTACCTATATATGAACATCGTCCCGAATGAATCTATGTCTGTGCATGGCATGTTGGTTCCTGTTACCGACGAGGAGTTAACTTTGATGAAAGAGCGAGAGGCTGAATATACAGCCGTTAATGTGACCTCTCAAATATCGCCTGCTATAGAAGGTGAGATTGTAGCGTTTGTTGCACCCGATGCTCCGCGACCTGATTATAAAATCCCCCGTAGCTACCTCGACACCTGTACGCGAGATATGGACGAGGTCGAGCGTGAGCAATGGATAGCTGATACCATCATAGAAAACGAGGTCGTCGAAGATCTTGATGATCCAATTTACGAAAACGCTGCGTTTTAGGTGTTTGGACACAACCAATGAAAAAGGCCCGAGTACGAAACGCGGGCCTTTCCCTGTTCGTTCTCGGGCCTTAATAGTCTGAAGCGATATCGTGTCGGAATTCAAGCGTGCCAAGCTTGCCGCAACTATGAATTTGCGAGTAAGCTGCGGTGCGTGCTGCGGCGATATCACTTTGACGGTGCACCAGCACGGCAATCCGGCCGCCGTCTCCGAGAATCTGTCCTTCTGAAACGCGTCGAGTTGCAGCGTGGTACAGATTCGCCAGACCGTGCATCCCTTGTGGAAGAACCTGTGGCACAGATCAAACACGATCTCACCACTGTGCTTGCCCCCAAGTTAATCCGTCTGGGTGCTCTCGGGTATCAGTGCTGTGATGTGCTGTGTGATCAGTCTGGTCAGTTGTATTGGACGGATCTCAACCCTCGTCCTGGGGCGATCGTCTATGTCTATGAGCTGGTGAAGCGTCTGGTACAGCAGCACCACCTTTACCCCTTGGACACTGCGACGGACACACCCAATACGGGAGTGTATCACCGCAGCGTTGCTCTGCCAGCAGGCTGCCGGACATTCCAGGCAGTGCAGCAACGGCTGGGAGACTTGCTGCCGCCTGACGGGGAGGGATTTGTAGTGGTGGGCAATCCCGGCCTTATCCCGTTTGGGAGTCTCGACATCACGGCAGTGGTGTCACGGTATACAGGTGATAACAGCGCTGTGGCAGCATCGCTTTGGTCGCAGGTGGATCATACACTTAGTCAGTGAAATGGTCCGATCAGCAAAAACAAAAAAGAGGGGTTCGCCCCTCTTTTTCTTATAGTAAAGAACATTGCTATACTTCTTGCATGAAACTCTATTCGTGGAACGTTAATGGTATTCGGGCGGTGCAGAAGAAGGGTTTGCTTGAACCTTTTCTGGCGAAACATCAGCCGGATGTTCTGTGTATCCAGGAAACAAAGGCTCAGCCTGACCAGGTCGAGGATGATTTTGCTGAGTTGTTCCCTGAATACCACCAATATTGGTACTCAGCCGAGAAAAAAGGCTACAGTAGCACGGCCATTTTCACCAAAACTGAACCATTGGACGTATTGAACGGATTGCCAGAAGATATAGTAAAAGCCTTTGATTTAAAAGATTCATACGGTGATACTAATAACGAAGGGCGCGTGATGGTGGCTGAGTACGATCCTTTTTACATCGCGACAGTCTATACCCCAAATGCCAAAGACGACTTGTCGCGTATAGCTACGCGGCAGCAGTGGGACCCGGCGTTTCTGGCATACATGAAACAGCTGCAGACGGTGAAACCGGTCGTGTTTTGTGGCGATTTCAATGTGGCACATACGGAACTGGACCTGGCGCGACCAAAACCTAATGTAGGGAAGAAGGGATTTACAGCAGAAGAACGGTCGGGGTTCGATGCGATGTTGGCCGCAGACTTTGTCGATACCTTGCGAGTGTTCGAGCCTGAAACAACTGATCTCTATACCTGGTGGAGTCACTGGGGTGGAGCGAGGGAACGTAATGTTGGCTGGCGGATCGACTATGTAATGGCACACGAGAGCCTTAAAGATTTGCTGCAGAACGCACGAATCCACCCAACTGTATTAGGGAGTGATCATTGTCCAGTGTCGGTAGAAATGGCCGTGGAACTATAAAAGACACTTATCCCCACTTATACACAACTTGTCCTTTACACTGTCCTTGAGAGTGCTATTCTCTATGTAGGCCCAGCAAGGGCGCGCAACTCCCCCGGTGAGATCTGCACAGGAAACATCCTGAACAGACCCCACCGGAGGAATCGTAAAGAGATCATTCACAAGAACTGAGTTTATTACCTCCAAACTCTATTTGAACAAATTTTGTTCAAAACCACCCAAAAACGATCATTTCTACAAAGAAAAGATCAAGTACAACGAAGAGCTTCAACACCGGTTCGATCATTTAGATCACCACATGAAGCTACAATAGCTTCAAGCAAGCTCCAAAAGGCCCGGAAGTCGGGCGGCCAGGATACTGGCCATCGACTCCCGGGCCTTTTCTAATGCTTGGTTCTAATATAAAAGACATTAATTAACCTTATGCTCCCGTTTAATGTCCTTTAAAGCAGCAGCTTCTTCCTCTTCTTGTTTACGTTTCCCTGCCTCGGCCAATTCCCTTAATTCTTTTTCCTCTAGTTTAAATAGTTCCACACCGCGGGCCTCCATATGTTCGACTGTGTTTTTACTCGCGTCCTCTAACGCTTCTTCAAGTAGAGCGTGTAACACCCAACCTAGTTTACGTCCAGGCTTCTCGCCGGTTAGTTCCATCAAACGATCTCCGTTTGTCTTGAGCATTTTGACGCTGATTGGGTCGCGCAACGCTTCGTCTACCATCGCTTTGTATTTACGAAACCGAAAGGGCTGTTCTTTGGGTCGCCCAGTACCTACTCGGTCACAAACCCTTAAGTTTAAGAGGTTTTCGATGTTATCTTCCCCTATCCGGGTGATGGTTCGCCTCACTGCCGACAGAGTAATCTCGTCTGGGTCAGCAAAAAACATATGCCAGCGCACCAGGTTAACGACTTGTTCAGTTAGTTCGCGCGGTGCCCGCAGATGTTTGAGGATAGACTTGGCCATTCTGGCTCCCACTACCTCATGACCGTAGAAAGAGTATTCCTTGTGCTTCCCTTTTCCTCGAGTGCGCGGTTTGGCCACATCGTGTAACAGGGCCGCATAGCGCATAAACAAAGGATATTCCTTGTCTGCCGCTGCCTGACAGGTCCGCAGATTGTGCTCGTAGACGTCAAACGCATGCGCCCCGCCCTGGTCACAGCCGATTCCTTCTAGTAGTTCTGGAATGACGTATTTGAGCAAACCTAGGCGTTCCATCATGACAATCCCTTGCAACGGGGTGTCTGACATCAAGAGTCTTGAGAACTCGTCTGCAATTCGTTCGACAGCAATACGTTCTAGGTTAAGGCTATTTGCATGAATGGACGCCATGGTCTCGCTTTCAATAGCAAAGTTAAGCTGAGCTGCCAGACGCACCGCCCGCATCATACGCAGAGCGTCTTCGTTAAAGCGTTCATCTGGGTTCCCTACGGTCTTGAGGCGCTTTTTCTCTAGGTCCCCTGCCCCGTCAAACAGGTCAACTGTTGTTTGGTCGGCAATGCGGTAGGCAATGGCGTTGATGGTGAAGTCCCGCCGTTCCAGGTCCTCTTCTAGCGATACACCAAACTCGACCTTGTCAGGTCGTCGGGCGTCTGAGTACTCGCTTTCGGTTCGATATGGGGTGACCTCGATGATTTGCAGAGTCTCTGCCTCGCTATCAGTTTTAACTCCGACAGTTCCAAAATCGTTGTTACAGAAGGTTTCATCCTCGCCCCACAACGCTTGAATTTGGCCTGGGTGAGCGTCTGTCGTCAGGTCCCAGTCTTTTGGAGTGCGTCCCAGCAGCAGGTCACGCGTGCATCCACCCACCAAATACGCTGTATAGCCAGCCTTTTCCAGGGTGTCTGCAACGTGTTGTACCTCAACAGGGATATTGGTGGGAGAAATTTGCATCGTTCTATTGTAGCAAAATAACGTTGCTTTTTCGCTTGTTTGACGTATCATGTCAACGTTCACTTGCACCTATAGTGAAATGGATATCATTACTGACTTCGGATCAGTCGTTGGGGGTTCGAATCCCTCTGGGTGCACATAAACAAAAAGATCTACCTTTAGGTAGGTCTTTTTGTTTACTGGTTAGCATCTGGGATGAGAAAGGCGGAAAAACACAGTCTGGGAGACTGTGAATTTGAGCCAGGGTCGTGAGCGTATAGTTTCAAGGAGCAAAGCGACTATGAAAGTAACGACTCCTGACCGAATCCCTCTGTTTGTTATAATCACTGGAATGGAACTATTGGAAAAATACCTAGAGACGTTTAAAAAAGAAGGTTTTTCTAGTGTCTATGCGTGGGAAGATCCAGCTGGCACCACCTATCCTGAACATGCGCACAAAGGCAAAGTCTCCCTGGCCGTAACAGCTGGCTCAATTACCTTTGATTTTGAAGGTGCGAAGAAAGGGTTGGTCGCTGGCGATCGGTTTGATGTTCCCGTGGGAGCGTTACACACAGCCGTTGTTGGTCCAGATGGTTGGGCTGTAATGGTGGGTGAAGAGATTGAGGGCGACTCGTAAAGATGTGCTGCAATTGAAGTAGTTTTTGTTATATACTTGTAGCATATGGAACTCTCGGAACGCTACATGCAAACATTCGAAGATGAAGGCTTCCCTTCTGTTTACGAATGGACTGACCCGGCCCGGACTGAATACCCAGAACATGCTCACAAAGGCAAAGTGTCTTTGTTCTTGACCGACGGGTCAATCACTATCGATTTTGAAGGAACTTTTAAGGAATTAAAGGCCGGAGACAGATTCGATGTGCCAATCGGCAAATTACACACAGCTACGGTCGGCCCACGCGGGTGGATTGTAGTGGTTGGCGAGGAATTTGAGGAGGGGCCATAAATTAATTTGCACAATAAGCAGCAAAACAATCCCGCTTACCCTAGCGGGTTTGTTTATATCTCAAACGAAACATATGTAAATAGTATATAATATACAAACTATATGGTTCGGAATCAGGAAAATTATGATCAGGCGGTGCAATTGCGAGAGCGCGGCTTTACCCTGCAAGAGATCGCTAGGGTATGCGATGTGTCGAAGTCTACGGTCAGTAAATGGTTGAAAAACAACGCTATTTCAGCGAATATCACCAAACAAAACAAACGTCGGGCTGGGCAAGAAAACGCCAAGCGACTGAAGCTGATGCAGAAGGCGCGTGGTGTCGAGCGCGCGACTCGGTACTCTGAGTCACTAAAAAATGCTGAGACAGAGTTCAAGCACTACAAAACCTCTACCCTCTTTATGGCTGGTCTTATGTTGTATTCAGCGCACGGTGACCGCCAGAACGCGTCTAAGGTGCGGTTCTCCTCAACGGACGCTCAGGCCCACAAGATCTTTATAAAGTTTGCCAAAGAGTACCTGGGCGTTGATGTGGGTGACATACGTTTGTGGTTACAGCTGTATCAGGATCAAACCGAATCTGTCTGTATGAAACGCTGGAAGAAATTCACTGGTCTTCCCTACCAACAGTTTTATCGCACCCAATTTGTGCAAACGAATACAAAAAACGCATTGCATTATGGTGTTGGAAATACTATAATCAGCCGCACAGTTTTGCAGAGAAAGTTACTTAAATGGGTAGACTTAGCGCAGAAAGAGCTTGCAAAATAAGGATACTTTCACACCGCGGCTATAGTTAAGTGGTATAACACATCGTTGCCAACGATGAATCAAGAGTTCGATTCTCTTTAGCCGCACCGTCAACAAAACACCAGCTGATGCTGGTGTTTTGTTTTGAAAGATTGTGCATGTAGCTGACGTATACTAGAAATATAGACATTTATTTTCTTACTATGAAACAAACATCACAATCAGGTTTTTCAACGTTACAAATCATTCTTGCCCTAACGGCCACTGCGGTTGTGTTTGGTTTGATATCGACCTTCTCGGGATCGCCTAAAGAGCAAGTGACGGCTGATACGTCAGGGGAAGTTAGAGAGAGTGACACTCCAATCGAAACATACGCCAACAACAAAGCTGCCGAATTGGTTGCCCCAGCAACAGAGGCAATAACAGAAAAGAACGAGGAAATAAAGGCTGAAATGGACGTGGAGACAGTTGAGACGCCGATTGTTGAGTCAGAACCCGTTGTCGTAGAAACAGCCCCTACCCCAGAGCCGGTAGTTGTTGCGACGGCAGGAACTTTTACAGAATATGATGAGTCGAAGCTTGCGGCGGATGGTACTAATGTGTTGTTCTTCCACGCTGATTGGTGTCCGTCTTGTCGTGGCTTAGAGAAAGACCTGAATGCTAATCTCAGCGAGATTCCAGAAAACGTGCATATTTTAAAGCTAGATTACGACACTGAGACTGAATTGAAGAAGAAGTATAAGGTTATTCGGCAGCACACTATGGTTGTGGTTGATGCTGACGGGAATGAGATTAAGAAATTAACCGGTCTAACTAACACGCTCAATCAGGTTCTGAGCCAGCTTTAGTCTATGGAAATTGAGACACTAACACTTTCCTTCCTAGCCCTGTCATTTTTCTCTGGAGTTTTGACAGTTTTGGCGCCTTGCATATTACCTTTGCTGCCGGTAATCATTGGTAGTAGCGCTGGTGCACGCAGCAAAGCTACGCCGTACATCGTCATTGGTTCCCTATCGCTGTCGATTATCGTGTTTACTTACCTTCTGAAGGCGAGCACGCTGTTTATCGACATCCCGACGTCATTCTGGGCTTATTTTTCAGGCTCTATTCTACTTGTGATTGGTTTGATTTTTGCCTTCCCTGCCCTATGGGAGCGCGTACCAGGGGTTAGCAAGCTATCGACCAGCGGAAATGCCGTTATTGGCAGCGGGTACACCAAGAAAAGCTTTTGGGGCGACGCAACTATTGGTGCTGCCCTTGGCCCAGTGTTCTCTAGCTGCAGTCCCACCTACTTCCTTATCTTGGCTGCTGTTCTCCCTGCTAGTTTCTGGCTAGGTACGGTGTATCTACTGGCGTATGTTGCCGGATTAGCCTTTGTGTTGTTAATGATTGCCCTACTTGGCCAACGGTTTGTGAGCAACATCGCTTGGGCCGCCAATCCTCACGGATGGTTCAAACGCGGAATCGGCGTGCTGTTCCTGGTAGTTGGTCTAGCTATCTTTACAGGCTTAGACAAACAGTTCGAAGCGTTTATTCTTGATACAGGCTTCAACACAGTACAGTTTGAGAACCGTCTGTTAGAGGAAACTCTCTAACTGTGTAAAAGACTGGGGATATGGGGATAAAGGACAGACTAACCAGTCTGTCCTTTATTGTTATTTGTTATAATACAAGGATATTATGGATATATACTTAGATATATGTACCACGTGAAACGTTATACATGAAACAAGTTGATAAAAAAGGTAAAAGAAACCAAGTTGGTGCGTATGGTGAACAAATTGGTGTTAGATTCCTTGAAAATAAAGGTTTCTCTATTCTAGACACAAATTACCTCAAGAAATGGGGTGAAATTGATATTGTTGCACGGGAAACGGTGGGCAAGAAGGAGTTAGTTCACTTTGTGGAGGTTAAAACCGTTTCTTATGAAACAAGGGAAGCTTTAAATAATGCCGTTTCCCATGAAACTTGGCGGCCAGAAGAGCAGGTGACAGCATCTAAGCTTAAGAAGCTGCATAGAGTGATAGAAACTTGGCTATTGGAGCATAACTACGAATTTGACTGGCAAATAGACGTTCTGGCAGTAAGGATTGTTTTGCAAGAGAAGCACGCGACCGTGAAGTACATCCCTAATGTTATTTAGTTTAAGTAGTTTCATGTGCAACAGGGTATAGGTGTACCACGTGAAACGTTTGTCACTACATTATTCTTTATAATAATTAATATTGTTTGTAATTTGGCAGAACACTTTTGCTCAAAAGAAAACCGTCCAGACTAGATGTCTGGACGGTTTTCTTTTTCTGTCGGGGAGCGGAGAATCGAACTCCGGCCACACGCTCCCAAAGCGCGTACACTACCATTATGCTACACCCCGAGCGAGCTGGCAGATAAAAGTTTACTTTTATCTGAGCTGCGAGCGAAGGGGTGAAAGCTTTTGCTTACACCCTCGGAACGTTGTTCCACTTCACGCTCGAACTGGTGACCAATGTGTCACCAAAGTCCGCAAAATATACCACCTCTACGACAAAAATGCGAGTCAGTTAATCCTTCCAAGTAATGCAGAAAAATCGCCCAGTCGGGTCACGCTAGAATGAAAGTGGAAAATAGTCTCGTCACTATGGTGACCAATGGCGTATATTGGAACATTGTTTGCTAAAGCTGCGCCCATCTCAACATACATTCCGGTGCCGCCAGGATCGCCGACTATTATAAAAAATTCAGCCTCAGCTATGGCCTCAATCTCAGTTGTGGCTAGTTGTGCAGCATCAGCAAGGTGCTTTGTGTATGGTCGATCAAAATAATCCGCTTTAGTCCAATCGAAGGTCATCTTGTGATCTCGTTTATTCAGCTCCTTGATCATTTCCTGTACCTCAGGAATACGTTTGGTTCGTGACGAAATATAGAATCTCATGTTCTGAATTATACATAATTACAAATCTGGTAGAATGTGAGAAATTTCTATGGAACTCTGGTTTTTATTTGCTATTGCAGGGATGTTGTTTTCGGGATTGTCCAACTTTATTTTTAAGTTGGCAGCAAAGAATAACTTTGATTCGGAAGCTTTTAGTTTATATGGTGGAGTTACTTCTATAATTTTGTTGACACCTGTAGTGCTCTTGTTCGACACGTTTTATTTGGAGCAACCAGTCGCTGCGGGGATAATTTTTGTGGCCAGTATCGTCGCGGCGTTCATTGGAGTGTGGAAGGTGTACGCTTTGCGTTTTATTGATACAACGATTTACTTTCCTTTGTTCAAGCTGCTTTCACCGCTGATTGCAATTATGATTGGGGTATCATTTTTTGCTGAATCTTTTTCTGGGAAGGAATGGATTGGTCTAGGGTTAGGGCTTGTGGTTCCTCTACTTTTAATCAATCGAGCAGAGAGTCAGAGACAAAATAACTTGCTGTATGGACTTATGTTGGTAGGGCTTACTGGAGCATTGTCTGCCTCGGTAGCGGCCGCTCACAAATGGGCGACTGATCTGTCACCAAACGCACTTACTTTAACTTTGGCTGCTGGCTTCGGTATTGTTGTTGGGTCTTGGTTAGCATTGATTTTAAAGCGCGGAGTTGTAGCTGGAACTCAGCATATCGTGCAAGTAGAGAATAAAAGGCAGCTTCTCATTTGGGCGACCGCCCGAAGTGTAGTGGTTAGTGCGTCAGTAGCGTTGGTCTTGTATGCGTACAGTGCCGGCGGTTCTTTGGCAGTGGTGCACACGATCCACTCCATGTACATCCTCATCCCCATAGTCCTCGCCATCATCTTCTACAACGAACACTGGAACTGGCAGAAGGCTACAGCGATTGTGTTGTCTGTCGCGTCGTTGGCTTTGTTGGGGTAGGGGGATAGTTTGTTATAATGCCAACATGAGTGAACGACATAAGGCAGTACCGTCTTCTTACTTAATTCTTAGGAAGGAAGGAAAAATTTTGTTAGGTAAACGCTGCAACACAGGTTATTACGACCAATGGTATGGAGTTCCTGCCGGGCACGTTGAAGAAGGAGAGTTGCCATTGGCTGGATTGATTCGCGAATGCGAAGAAGAAATCGGTATAACTCTTGACCCAGCAGATGTCGCGCTGGCCCACACGATGTACCGTGGTCAGCAGGCAGATGGTACAGAACGTGTAGACTTCTTCTTTGTGGCCGAGTACCAGGAAAAATACGAGCCAACCAATCAGGAACCAGACAAATGCTCAGAGTTATCGTGGTTTTCTGAAGATGCTTTGCCGAGCAATGTAATGCATCATGTTGTGGTAGCGATCGGGCATGTAACTGCGGGAGATATTTACTCTGAACTTACAGCCAAGGAGATCCTGGAGCATGACAAAGCCTACGAGGAAGGGATTTAGTATGAAAAAACAAGTATTTTATATTCATGGGGGTGAGTCGTAGATAGATAGTAGGTAAACGTTTTATTGCAGTGCAATTATAATAGTCGTGGTACATTAAGTTTTATGTATAGTCCAAAACCAATCAAAGAACACTTTTTGCCAGCAGAAGACGGTCACAAAGTTTATTTTGCAGAATACGGAAATCCTGACGGGACTCCAATCGTATCACTCCATGGTGGTCCTGGTTCACAGTGTAAACCAAAGCATGCCGGTCGGCTTAATTTAGAAAAGTATCGAGTGATTATCTTTGATCAGCGCGGATGTGGCAAAAGTGAGTACGAAGACATGCTTAAGGAGAACACTACCCAGAAATTAGTTTCAGATATAGAGCGAATTCGGGAAGTATTAAATATCGACAACTGGTTCGTTACTGGTGGAAGTTGGGGGTCCGCCTTATCACTTGTCTACGCACAAACGTACCCAAAGAGTGTCCGTGGGCTTTTGGTTTCCGCTATCTTTTTGGGGGATCAGTCTAGTGTTGACTGGTTTAGTAGTTCTGTCGGATCTTCCACTCTATATACAGATGTTTGGGAGCACAGAAATCAATCGCTGGTAGATTGTGGTTTGACAGAGGGAGCTACTGCTCAACAAATAAATGAGAGTCTAAACAACTCAGAAGGTGAAGCTCAAAAGAAATTAGTTGCGTCCACTATGAATTGGGAAGGTAATTTAATGAGCGCGCAGAGTGACGTGTCATACATGACACCAGATGAGGTGAGTGAGGAAGATGTTACTTATGCAAAAATATTCATGCACTACGAAAGTAACGGTTTCTTTTTTGAACCGAATCAAATCTTGTCCAACGTCGAAAAAATAAAGACAGTTCCGATGATCACCGTGCATGGCCGGCATGACATTTTATGTCCGTTCAAGAGTGCTTGGGATTTGCACAAAGCTCACGGCAACTCTGAAATTGTCCCGTTGCCCCAAAGTAACCATGGGTTTTCAGCTGATGGTGAAATTGCTAGACGGTATGCATTTGAGAGTTTTTTGTTGAAACACGCTTAATCGCGTGAAAGATTTAGCCCTCTCGCCCGTCTTCGAGTATAATGGTCACTAATATATGAGTGATCAGGTAGCACATACTGATATGGGTGGGGAATCAAGTGGATACGAAGCTCGATTCTTAGAAGCGTACGACGAATACAACGACGCTCTCTTTCGGCATGCCAAATTGCGAATCAGCAACCACGAGCGTGCGATTGATCTGGTTCACGACACATACACCAAAGTTTGGGCTTATGTACGTCAGGGATACGAGATCAAAACCTTTCGACCATTTTTATACAAAGTGTTGAACAACCTCATCATCGATGAGTATCGAAAGAAGAAAAATCAATCGCTCGACGCCTTGCTCGAACAAGAGGGGATTGACGAGGGCAGTTTTGAGGAGTTGTCGGAGAGTTCTGTTGAAGCATTAGCCGCGACCCTTGATGGTCGCAAGGCGTTTGACCTGCTTGACGAGTTGCCAGACACGTATCGTGAGGTGATCATTTTGCGCTTTGTCGACGGACTTGGCCCCAAAGAAATGGCCGAGCTGATCGAAGAGAAGGAGAATGTTATCTCAGTTCGAATCCATCGAGCGCTGAAGATACTTCGGCAAAAGATCGAGGCAGCCGATGAACTGGCTACTGAGAAACGTAAAGCCGCCGCCCGAAAGAAAAAAGCTACAAAATAAACATGAAACGATTCAGCGAACAATTTCATAAAAAATCTCAGACTGTAAAGCTCAACAAAGCCGAGCAGGCTGATTTGCGTTCCCGAGTTGTTTCGTACATGGAGTATCACCCATTGCCGGCAGAGATGAAATTGACTTCAGCAGCCAAAACTAAAAAAGCATCTGCTCAACCTATAATGCGCGAGCCTTTTGCTATTTATAACGTACCGTTTGCTCAGTTATTTAAATTCGGCAGTATGTTTGCTTTCATCATGGTGATGGTGGTGCCATTTGTCGCCGAGCGAGCTATTCCTGGCGACACTCTCTACGCCGTCAAGGTTAATTTTAATGAAGAAGTACGCAGCACTTTGGCCTGGAGTCCATATCAAAAGGTTGAATGGGAAACTGTTCGTTTGAATCGCCGCATCGCCGAGGCGAAGTTGCTGCAAAAAGAAGGCCTTCTTACTGATGTGGTTGAGGCTGAAGTAGCCGCCGCGGTAAAGTACCACGCTGAAAACGCCAAAGCCGAGATCGAAACCCTGCGCGCTTCAGACGCCGACGAAGCAGCCATTGCTTCTATTGAACTTGATGCAAACCTGACACTGCAGGCACAGTCTTTTGACTCTGTTTTAGGTGACGAAGCAGCTGGTTCAACTGGCACCGACCTAATTGCTGATGCTATTGACGCTTCATTAGTTAAACAACTTTCAAACGCAACTACCAGTTTGCCCGCCTTGCCAAAACTCATTGCTCGTGTCGAACAAAACACCACCCGCGTACGAGAGCTTGAGAAGACACTTATCGGCCAAGTTGGCTCCGAGGTTATGTCTGACGTGACGCGTCGTATTGTAGACCTAGAGCGAGTAGCGGCTGAAGCATTCAACCTGCCAGAAGAAGAGGTAAAGAAAGCCCAGACGTTGTTGGTTGACGTTATCAGCCGGGCTCAGACTTTGGTTGTGTACATGACGGAACTAGACGTGCGTGAGACTGTCGCGATCAACACAGCCGTGCCAGTAGTCCTCACAACCGATGAGATTAACATCAACCGCACAGAAATAATGAGCCAGATTGATACTTATATTTCTCAGATCAACAATAGCGAAGTGGAAGAAGAGGCTTTGTTGGAGAAGTTGGCTGTAGCAGCGCAGCAGATGGAGGATATAAAAGCTGAACTGCAGGACGTTGATGTCTATGAGACTTACCTAGCACGTAGCGCCGACGCACTAGCTCTTGGCCACGATGCTGTTATCTTGATTGAGCAGTCAGGTGTGTCAGTTTCTAACCAGATCCCCGCAGTGGGCGTAGCCAGCAGTACAGAATCTATTGCAACCAGCACAGCCACATCTACAGAGGAGATCGCAGAGCCATCTGAAGAAGAAACGCCCGTTATGGAAACCGGTGATATCGAAATAGTCGCAAGTACCACTGATCAAATCATCGAGCCAGTAGTGCCTACCAGCACAGCCCCGACAACTGAAGAGGTTGACGTCGTAGACGATATTTCGTCTAGTAGCACCCAAACACAGTCAGAACTTGACGAAGAAATTTAGAAGAGTATATTGAATTTATGCAGTTTGTGTACCAAAATCGATCAGTCAGTAAAAACGTCGCGATCGCTTCGATTCTGCTGCTGATCCTGCTCGTTTAGCAGGTCAGTTTTGGTATAAGAACACAGCACGCTCCTAATCAAAACCGACCCGCCCAAATGCAGGTCGGTTTTGATTAGGGATAAAAAGTTCTTTGCGTAACAACAAGATGGGAGGAAAAGATGATCCAAATATTTCAGTGGGTGAAACGGCTCTGGTTTAGCCCTGATCCTGGTGGACGAATCACCTTCGAAACAGCTTTTGCTGGATGGACAGGAGAAGCACTCGAGTGGTCGCGCGAACGTGCCGAAGCTGGGTTTGACGGTTACGGAGATCCACTACCAACCAGCCTGATCGAATCTGCAAGGGTTCTGTCAACACAATGGTCCTACGGACCGCCGCCGCCAATCTGCCCACGTCTGCTGGCAGAAACACATGGGGCAGGTTGCCTCGCAACAACATCCTGAGGAGGAACAGCATGAGACGGAGAAGTTTTCTCTTATCAACAGCAGCATTTGTGGCCGCTGCCGTGACACCAGTCGCGGCAGCAGAGTCACTTCCCGAACTAGTCCAAGCTTTTCTTCGTACACACGGCGGAGAAGTCGAAATGAAACTCTCGGTAATGTTCGGTGGATGGGTGACTTTCGAGAATGCAAGTGCTGATCAGGTTTACCAAGCGATCGCTTCAGTTCAGCTGGACTACTAAACCATGGACGGAACGGCACCAGGCAAAGGAATTCATCCAGGGAAAGTTGCAGATCGCGAGGAAGTCCAGATAGCTCTTAAAAGAGTTGCTCTAGACGATCCAGCAATCGTGTCCGATCTGTGCAACTTACGATTCACCGTGCACTGGTTAAGGGGATACATCAAGGTCCGCACCAAGGATCGTGGTCCTGACAACGTGGTGACTCATTACGAAGCGATGAGGCACGTCATGGCGAAAACGACTTTGCGAGTGTCCAAACGGGACGAAATGACCCTTTGACCTCTTTTTGTGTACAACGAAACCCGCGCCGGGAAACTGGCGCGGGTTTGTTCGTTTTCGTTCTTTTTAAGAAGGGAAGCTTAGCCAGTCCTTGTAGTCCTCTTCCTGGCCACACACTATATTGAAGAAAGTTTGTTTGATTTCATTCGCAGCTGTCAGATCGTACTCAGCCAGAGTCTTGCCTTTTTGATCAATTTTATCAATGGGCGATATTTCAGCTGCTGTACCAGTAAAGAATGCACTATCAAAATCAGCCACTTCATCTAGCGTGATGTCTCGCTCTACTGTTGTGTAACCCATGTTACTTGTGAAGGTAATGACTGAATCGCGAGTGATCCCAGCTAGAATTTTGCCAAGTTTTGGTGTGTGTAGTTCCTTTCCTTTGATAAAGAATATGTTTTCGCCTGGACCTTCTGCGATATTGTCATTATGGTCAAGTAGCAGGGCCTCCAGATAACCGTTCCTTTTTGCTTGGACAGTAGCCAGAATAGAGTTTACATAGTGACCTGAAATCTTTGCGTCGCATATCGTGCTTTTTTCAGATATGCGTCGGTAGTCGGATACTTCCACTGATACAGAGTCAGCTAGATACTGGCCCCAGGCCCACGCAGCTATAAACACGTGTGTACTGTTTTTGGTTGGGTTGATGCCCATTGAGCTGTCGTCAAAGTACACTATTGGTCGAATGTATGCTTCGGATAGGTTGTTCTCAGTGACTGCCTGATGACACGCTTCCATTAATTCAGACTTTGAGTAGGGAATTTCAAGGAATATTTTTTCAGCCGAGTAGAAAAGACGATCGACGTGTTCTTCCAGTCTGAATATGTGAGTTTTGTTGTCAGTTGTTTCGTAAGCCCGAATTCCTTCGAACACACCAGACCCATAATGGAGCGTATGAGTAAGCGGTGACAAATTCGTTTCGCTAAATGGAACCAAAGTGCCGTTTAGCCAAACTTTATGATTTTTTTCTAGCATAAGAAGTAAAGTGTATCAAAAAATGATCGGGCATGCATTTCTAAGTCACCCTCCTTCCTTTTTTTTGAGTGCTGTGATATATTGAAATTAATGAAAATTTTACAAACAGCCTCATATTTCTTTTGGTTTACCAACCGGGAAACTCGGGCTGTTTTGACGTAATGTGAACACATTCTCAAAAACCGCGGGTTTCCTACAAGGAACCCGCGGTTTTTGTTGGTCGAAAGAAGGATATATTCTAAAAATGTCTTGCTTTCGGCTCACAATCTCAGTGAGTTCGAATCAACGGGGCCGACCATCGGACGCCCAAACTTAGATCTTCAACAATAAACGAAAGGGCAGTAAGATGCTTGACTCTACAGACGGATTCGATCCGACTCAATCGCAACCACTTTCAATTGGAGGGTGGGAGACCCAAATAAGCGATCAGCCAGTCGTTTTGGCGAAGTGGCAGAGAGGCCGGCTGGAAACAGTACTGAATCAACAGTATTTGCCGGCAGTTCGGGAACTATTTCTGGGTAAGCGCCCACAAGGTAATCGGTGGTTTGCTGAGCAAAATGCGCCGGCGCCGATAGTTAGATTCGACATGGCGCCGATGATCGATGTTCCCGACGAATCGGGTAAAGAAGATCAAGTCACAGCAGCGCGCGCTGCCGTGGGGCTGGGTATCTGGGAGATCGAGGCAAACACGGCTGGACTTGGCATAGCCACGAAATTGGGTTTGCCGGTTGCGGCACGTCTTTTCTCCACCCTGCAACAATCTGGTATAAGTCGTATTGGGTATGCAGCGTCAGAATCACGTTCTAACCAAGCTGGTGATTTGCAAGTGCTGATGTCCAATCTGGAGTCTTACGGAGTGGAAACTGTTCCGGTTAATCTGGACGGCGAAATTCCGGCCGACCTGCCGCTATGGCTTCGCGCTGGAGCAGAGGACTTGGTGGCTGGCGGTTCGTTGCTGAGTCGACTCCCGCAATGCTTGATGTGGCATCCTGATGGTGGCGGATCGAAACAGTATCTCTTCGATCTTGATCCAAGCGTCACACGTGCAAGCGATATCGTAAATCTTGCGTCGGTTCCAACTCGGTTTGACACAGGTGTGGTGCTCAAGCCTATCAATGGTTGGGGCGCTCGAGACATAACCATACACGCTCGGGAACAGCCGTTTAAAAAACGGTCAGACAAGGCTGGTCGTTTGTTTTCGACCCTCCAGAGACTCCGTGCACAGGGCGCGGACTCGCAGTATCTGCTGCAACGGTTTGCGCCGCCGCAGTCCATTGGTGAGGGCTTTCTGGCGTGGCGAGTGTTGGCGGTGTGGCAGCCTAAGCGACAGGCGTACCAGATCATCGGGGGTATCTGGAACTACCGCAAGGGCGATATTCGCTTGCACGGTACACCAGAAACGATCAACGGTCCGATATTAGTCGATAAATAACCTCGTCCTCAAAGGGGCGTCGCACTGCGACGCCCCTTTCTCAATTATTAATTATCAATTAAGATGTTGTTATGAGTAAATTTTCAATTGCCATTCACGGAGGAGCGGGTGCGCTGAGTGACGTGAGTGAGCATCGAACAGCTTTGACCGAAATTATTAACGAAGCCGCTAACTTGGCTTCTAATGCGTCGGCAATTGATGTGGTCGAGCGAACAGTTGTACTTTTAGAAAACCATCCGTTGTTTAACGCTGGGAAAGGTTCTGTTCTAAACAATAAAGGTGAAGTCGAGTGTGACGCTGCGATCATGAATGGTACAGATCTCGATGCTGGGGCTGTTGCAGGAGTTAGAGGAATTAAAAATCCCGTCGCGTTGGCTCGAAAAGTTATGAGTGATAGCGAGCACGTGATGCTGGTAGGTGATGGAGCTTTAGAATTCGCCGCAAGTGTTAACGCTCCAACGGAGCAGCTAGATTATTTTGTCGTAGAGTCACGGCTGAAGCAGCTAGAAGAAGCAAAAAAAGCCGGCAAGGTTGTACTTGATCACAGTGATACTGAAGAAGAGAAGTTGGGTACAGTCGGTGCTGTGGCAATTGACGATAAGGGAAATCTAGCGGCAGCAACCTCTACCGGGGGTATTGTTAACAAGAAGTTTGGGCGAGTTGGTGACTCTCCGGTAGTCGGTGCAGGCGTGTACGCAGAGAATGGATTGTGTGCTGTTTCTGCAACTGGGTTTGGTGAGCAATTTTTACGCACAACCCTGAGTAAACATATTGGTGACTGGATGAGATACAATCATGTTGATGCTCAATCAGCTGCTCAGGCTGGCATTGACTATCTGGTTGAAAAAGTGAATGGATTGGGTGGTGTGATTGTGGTTGATGCAAATTATAATATCGGTATTGCTCACAGTACCCCATTGATTTTGTCGGCTAGTATTTGTTCGGGAGAGACAGGCGCAAGACTTGATTTTTAATTCAAAGAGAAAAGCCGTCGGACCCCTCCGACGGCTTTTCCCATTTGGGTTTAAGAATATTCTAGGAAAGAACTACGCTATATACTTCCCGCGCCGCTATCTTCAGTCATGCGGGAATTGCTATGATACGCTTGCTTACTAAACTTACAATAAAATGCGTGTGTACATTGAGTGAATCTGGTCAATCTGATACGCTTCCATTAAGTTGTCAATAAAATCATCTCGTTATGTTTGAATCGCTCTCGTCCTTTGTAGCCACATATGTACCAATTACCCACGTCACTTTGCCTATGTTTGGGGTAGTAGACGTACATAAATTAATAGTAGCCGTTGCTGTTTTTCTGGTTCTGTCCGCTTTGTTTTGGTTTTTGCGGATGATCTTGTTGGTGCGGTTGGAGACATTGGCAGGGCGCACCGTTCGGAAATTCGACGACACAGTGGTCGAGGCGATTCGGTCGATTCGACCCTGGGTCTACGTTTTGGTGTCCTTGTACGCCGCGCTGTCACTGTATGAGATGCCGGATACATTTGGACGAGTTGTTACGGGAGCGTTGTTGTTGGCGTTTGTGTGGCAGGCGATTCAAGTTGTGCGATGTTTCATTTCTTACACAGTTACTAATTACTTAGAGAAGGACGAGGACGGTGACGGGGAAGTTGACCCAGCATCAGCCACGATGTCGCATCTGGTCACGTTGATAGCTCAGATTTTGTTGTGGGTGGTTGGAATTATATTTGTTTTGTCGAACATCGGTGTCGAAGTTACTTCATTGATCGCTGGGTTAGGGATTGGCGGGATCGCGGTGGCGTTTGCGCTGCAGGGAGTTTTATCTGACCTGTTTGCTTCATTTTCGATTTACTTTGACAAGCCTTTTCGCATCGGTGACTTTATTGTTGTCGGATCAGACTCGGGTACGGTCGAGAACATCGGGGTAAAGTCCACACGATTGCGAACCTTGCAGGGTGAAGAGTTGGTGATCAGTAACGCCGAACTTACAACCGCTCGTGTTCAAAATTTTAAAAAGATGAACGAACGACGTGTTTCTTCCGAAGTTGGCATTACATACGAAACACCGCAAGAACGAGTCCGAGAGGTGAACGGAATTGTGGAACGAATCTTTGCTGACATGGAAGGGGTGCGGTTTGATCGCACGCACCTCAAAAGTTTTGGTGACAGTGCGCTTATTTTTGAGATTGTTTACCATGTAGAGACTTCTAATTATGCTGAGTTCATGGATGTTCAACAGCAGTTCAACTTTACCTTGATGGAACGGTTTGCCGAGGTTGGTATCGAGTTCGCCTACCCAACGCAGACTATTTACCACAAAGCGGCATAAGTCTAGATGGATAAAAGAAAAGGCGCGCCCCGCGGGCGCGCCTTTTCTTGTTGCTTTGTTTAATTTCCTTCTTGCAAGATGGCTAGTAGGAATGGTGTGAGAGTCTCTTCGAACACTTGTGATCGGATTGCCAGATTGCCTCCCAGGTGCCCATCAAGTGAAAATCCAGTTTCTTCCTCGATTGTCATCTCAACGTGCGACAGAGTTATGGCTCGCAGGCTGCCTGGTCCGTCTGTGGCGTCGTCACCGCGGGTTACGATCATTCCGATAACGTTCCCATCAGCGTCAAGCACTGGCCCTCCAGAGGCGCCCTCAGCACCCACAACACTGCCTCGGATTGAGAACACATCAGCTCGGTTTGATCCAAATGTATATAGTTCAGAAATACTAGTGTCTGCCCGCCTCGGGATCAGATCGGTGGCCGCTCCTCCTCGCAACAAGTCACCGGCTGGGTAGCCCGCAGCAACAACGTCAGAATTTCTGTCATTAGTTGAAAGGAATTCGGTAGAGTAAGGCAGGGCAGGGAAGGCAGCTGGAAGTGGCAGTCCACTGATTGTCCCGTCTACATACAGCAAAGCATAGTCACGCTCTCCGGTGCCAGTTGGAACAGCGTCGTTTAGTACAGAGGCGTTTTCCTGCACCCAGGCTGGAGGAATGTATAGCAGGGCAGCAGTGTACATCGCGCTGGCTGGGTTGCCAGAACGGATGACGCATTCCGCCTCGCCATAGTCGTCGGTTGCCGCCAAGAGCAGGAACTGCGCCACATGTGCGTTGGTCATGATGACTCCGTCTGGGTCGATAAAGAAACCAGTTCCGGTGGTGGTGCGAATCTGTGTCTCAGTCCGGAACGTACAAAAAATATTCACCGTTGCATCCAGAGGGTCGCTGGTGGTCGGGTCGCTCAAACCAACCGCGTTCCCAACCGCAGCTTGTTGGTAAGCGGCGCTTTTTAAAAGAATATCAGGAATAGAAGATAGACGACTCGGAAGTTCGTTCATGAACGACCCCTGATTCGATTCTTCCACCATCGCTGATGGCGCGCTGTCGTCGCTAAATAAGTTTGTAATACCACCGGCGAGGGAGTTGGTTAAGGCAACGTAGCCAGTAAGTATCCCAATAAAAAGATCAGAAATAAATGACATATGTGAAAGTATAACATCGAGAACTCTTGTTTATTTACCACAATTTGTTTATACTCTCGATCACATATTCTAATCGCGGGATTAGTTAAATGGTATAACATCTGCCTTCCAAGCAGAGGTCAGGAGTTCGATTCCCCTATCCCGCACATCATCGAAAAACTAGCATCAGAAGGGGTGTTTGCTAGTAAGTCATACGGACTTTTAACCTTAGTTTCCAATACTTTTCTATCTTTCAGCGAACCGTTCGATAGTACTTCGTAGGCTATTTCTCGCTTCCGCTTTGGCGATGCCTTCACATACCTAGATTTGGCCCTATTGCTGAACAAAAACAGGTTTTTCGTCCGTTCGAGAGTGACGTACGGGTCTTGGTGGTTCTGCTTCATTTGTTGCAAATTTTGCTCGAGTGACAACTTTGCCAGTTTAATTTCTTTTTGCTTTTCGTCGTAGATTGTCTGGTCGATATTGCTAGCCAGAAAGGCATCAAGTAGTCGACCTTCCTTTTCTTTGATGGCAGTGATTTCAGTTTCAAGGTTTGCTAAGACCTCAGTATTGAACGTGTCTTCATGCTCAACCTTTTCTTTGGCTGCTTGGTACATGAGTTCAATTAACTCTTCGTCAAACTTGATATCGTCAAATATCTGCACAAACTGCTCTTCCAGTTTCTCTTGTCTTAAGAATAATTTCTTCTGGTCGCAGATACCTTTCCCATTAGTGCAGTGATAATACGTGTAGCCTTTTTGTACCTCTGCGGTAACGGCACACCCACAGACACCGCAGGTAAATAGTCCAGTTAGCGGGAAGAGGTGTTTTTGTTTGCGAGGTTTCGCACCACCCGTCATTACCTCTTGGCAAGTTTCAAACTTGTCTTTGGTTGTCATGGTCGGACAGGCTGATTTGTAATAGTTACCACCGTAACGAATTATTCCGTGGTAAATAGGGTTCTGCAAAATGTGACGTACGGTACCAGGATGTACTTTTTTGCCAGCAGTGGTTCGCAAACCTCTTTGATATAATTCAGCAGCTAATTCCTTAAAACTGTATCTACCAGTTGAATAGAGGTCGAACATTATCTGCACGTACTTGCTACGCACAGGGTCGAGTATAAGTGTCTTGTCGGCTTTGTTATTTAGATAGCCAAATGGTGCGTAGCAGGGGTAGCCACCTTGGTTTAGTTTCTCTCGATTTCCCCGTTTGACATTCTCAGACAGGTCTCGCGAAAATTGGTTTGCCACACCAAGTTCAAACAACATCAGATAGACAGGTTCACTAGGTAGGTATTCCTTACTGGGAGTCTGGATACTTTTTATGACTGACTGTTGCAACAGGTCAATTACCAAACCACCATCGACTAAGTTTCGAGCTAGTCTGTCCAGTTTCCACACCAACAACCCGTCAGCTTTACCAGACTGAATACGATTCATCACTTCAGCAAACACTGGCCTGCCAATTGTTTTAGCAGAGCGGCTTTCATGGTGGACTTCAGATATTTCAAGATTATTTCTAGCTGCATACTCACGCAACTCTCGCTCTTGTGCATCCAGTGATTGAACTTGTCTGTCTTCAGATTCTTGTGATTTTCGGCAGTATAAGATGTATTTCATATGATAACGATCGTTAGCATTACGTCACAGTATATAAACTTCGTAATTCTTGCAACTGGTTAGTATCTAGATTGTATGTTGCATGAAATGTTGGGTTCTCAACTACTGGTCTGTCTTCGTTTGGTTTAGTTATGTATGCGTACATAGGTTTATAGTCTGATAGATAATCCATAATCTCTCCCGCTATGTGTTCATAGGAAACTATCTCAGGTTTATACAGACCTCTACTAGAGAAGTATTTCTTTCGCCCGATAAGACGTTTATCCAGCGCGTCTTTAGTCAGATACTTTGTCATGTACAACTCAACGTTTGGGACGTTAGTAATATTCTTCTTTTTGATAAAACCCTGCTCCCACAATGCTGCAAATTCACCCGTTAAGTATTCATGACGAGCGTTAATCATTGGTAAGTTAAAGAATGCTGCATGGTAGTGAACTGCACCTCGGTCTTGGAATTCTGGTACGACAACATATTTCACGACGCACTCTTTCGTGCCAAAAGTGTGATAGTTGAGTCGTTTGATGTAATTGGTGAATAATGGATTAGCTTCCTGGACGGTTTTAATATTTTCGTGGATGGTATAGGTAATAAATTGAGGTTTAATAACTACATCTTGTTCATCTTTCCACATTCGTGCATTAGCATTCACTAGACGTATCAGAGCATTTTTTGTACGACTCAATGAACTAGCGGTAATTTCTTGCTCATGTAAGGCACGACGTTTCCGATATGGCGCCTGTTTTCTGCTTGATTCCAAGTTAAACCCAACAGGCTTGGCAAACTGCTGTGCTTCTACGATGTGGCCAGAAATGATTATTTTGTAATAACTAACTCTTGCTCTGCTCATGAATGGTGTCGAATTATGTGTATATAAAATCAAGTCACTTTCTGCTCCGCAGAAAGGCCGTCGTGCGGCCTTTCGCCTCACCCCTTTCGGGGGTGAGGGCGAGGCGAAGGCCGACCGCGACCACCACCCACCTCTTTCGGGAAGGAAAATGACGTGTAGAGTTGCGCAAATGACGCCAAGTGAGACTGCGCCCGCTCGACAGACACAGCAATACCGCACCTTCGTTGCAGGTATTGCTGATATCTCTCTACGAGTGCGTGACTAAACTCCATGTTGCCACCATATAAAAAAGGCCGTACAAAGGGTACGGAACAGATATGGAATTATTCTGCAATTAAAATTAACCTTTTAAATCAAGGTAATAACCGTATCCTGTTTCACTCTTGATAATGTCTTCATTAAGACGTTCTTTAACTGGAAGGATGCCAAGACGTTGTTTAATGTTGCGAATAACTACAGTGAGCGATTCTTTATCGGGTTTAGTCACTTTTTCTACACCTGGCTTGAGACATCTAATAAGGTCTAGGTATGGCGTACGATAATTATCAGATGTATACAGTTCAGCAATCACCCGAAATTCTTGCGAAGTAACATTAAAACTACTGGTAACGTTGCCTAAATTAAAATCTCCAGTCTCTAGGTTTAAAGCAAACACATCTTGTGATTTTATTTCTTCTACTGGTTGAGATGTAGCTAGGGCACTGACTAGCTCTAGATGTAGATTTTTGATTTCACGTACATACGAATCACGCTCACCTTCGAACCAATGCAAATATGACTTTAGTTGCTCGGTACGCTCTCGTTTAGTGAAAAATTCATGACCATTGAGCCACTTTTTCATTCGAGGATGATCTTTTCCCCAAATAAGAAGTAGCGCTACAGGGTCTTGCTGTTCATCTGGTTCGTGGCTGTTCCAGTAGTGTTTGATTGGCAGATACACCCGAACATAAGACATTATAAAATAAGCCTGATGAAAATTAGATTGTTCGACTTTGATGTTATCTGTATTCAGTTGAACTTTGCGATAAAAATCCTTCTCTTCAGCATCAAGAACTGCCTTTAACTGTGGGGTGTCGAGTATGAATTTTATGTACCCGTGGATGTGTTTGTAATAATCGGTATCTGACTGACTTTCCTCAATAGCCTGCAGCCGTCTATCCAGAAGATTAACTAATTCCATTACACCAAATCTTTAATGTCTACCTTAAGAGCCTTCGCAAATTTTTCCATACTGGTCAAAGTGATGTTTTTCTCACCTCGCTCAATCATCCCCACGTATGTTCGGTGTACGTTGGCCAGTTCACCAAGCCGTTCTTGAGAAAGATCGCGTTCATCACGCAGACTACGCACTCGTTTACCAAAGTTAGTTAGGATACGTGGTTTCATTACATACAGGGTATGTAATTGCTAACTTTGATTCTACATACTATAGTTAGCACATATGTACTGCTATGTTTATATTGTCCAATGCGCTAACGGTGGTTTGTATACAGGTATTACCAAGAATCTACGTAGGCGAATCAGGCAACACAACGGCATCACAAAAGGTGGTGCGTACTATACCCGCATGCATCGACCAGTTTTCTTTGTACATATCGAAAGATATCCGACTAGAAAAGCAGCAAGACTGAGGGAATTAGAGATACAGTCTTGGGGTCATGATGAAAAATTACTTTTATTGAAGCAAACAACTAAAGCAGAGGTGCTGGCGGCAATTTGAATACCTGATTTACTTTACATGTGTAAAAATATGTGCTATTATATTGCCAGCCTTGGGTAATATCCCAATGTTCCAACTACAACCAGCCTAGAGGTGTCCAATGTCTAAAGTTGATTCCCGCAAGTTCACTGTGGTGACCTTCTATCGTCCAGGTTCTTTCTTCTCGGAAGAATCCACGCAAGAGGTCACAACGCATGACCCGAAAGAAATTGCCAAACTGGCACCAGAACACTCATTTTGCTTCACCATTCGCGACTACGTGGCCAAAACGACCATTGTCGACGGCGAAGAGTTTGAAAAAACGGAAGCAGAAGGTGAATCCACCGGCCGCTTTTATATCGGCGGCAGTGTCTATACTGTCGACGAAATGAGGGCGCAATTTGGGGAAGATTCCGACAAGCGTATCCTTATTTCAAACATGGAAAGCAATGGTTGGCCAGCCGTTATTCAGTGCAAAACTGGAAACTGGCAGCCATTTGGTGAAAAGGACGAACTTCTCGAAGCCGCCTAACAGCCCATAAGCGTAAGTCCCACGACTTCGTTTGTGGGCTGCTTTTGTTAAAATCTGCCCAAAACTGTTCGAACATCGTTGAACAGCCCGCACCAATGAAAAGCGCCTCCGGGCGTTTTTCGTTTGGGCGGGATAAGCAAAGCATTGCTTTGCGTGGGGAATCGAAAAGAGTGAACATGTTGCGCGCAGCGAAGCGAGCACGACAGTGAACGGCGGGGTCGCGTAGCACAGTAGTTTGGAGACGAAGTCGAACAAAATACTGATGCGAAGGTGTTCGATTCCCCTTTGTTATACTGACTACATGGAAACTATTACCTACCAGAACCTCACAACAACTGACGAGCTAGATATATTACTTGGCAAAGAATCAAGATATAAAGATTTTCATTATCTCTATGAAACAGAAACGATTGATTTATTAAAGCGTAACTTCACACTAGTAAATGGTCTGTATCTGTTTGCATTGCACGATGCTGCTTTCGCTGGTTTCGTGTCCTGTGACACTGACTGGTGGGAACCCAATTGTTTTTTCTTGCGTGAGTTATTTGTCAGCCCAGATTTCCAAGGTCAAAAAATTGGTTTTACATTGGTACAAAAATGTATTGACCACGCCAAGCTACATAACGCGGAAAAGTTGATCACACAAACTGCTCACGAAAATATTCCAATGCAGACTCTTTGTGAATCGTTTGGTTTTAAAAAATGGGATAATCCACGTTGGGACGACGGCATTAATTACAAGTTATCTTTATAAATAATTTACCCATGAAAGATAACTTTGGAGCGGTCTGTGAAGAGGCGATTAGAATTCTGGTCGAGCACATGCCAACAGCGGACACTCTTATCAAACCAACTTTGCTGCACAGTATTAGAGTAGGTACTTATCTATACAACAATAGATACTCCCAAAACATTGTTCTAGGTGGTTACCTCCACGACATAATCGAAGATACAGAAATAGATAACAAACTTATCGAAGAAAAATTTGGTAAGTCGGTTCTCGATATTGTCCTGGCTAATTCTAAAGATCCAAGCCTGGCTGAGGATACAAATCAAGAGTTGCTGCAAAGATGCCTTGCATACGGGGAGGATGCTTTGGTTGTAAAGACGGCTGATATTTTAGATAATTATAAATACTACAAAATAATCAATAGCCAAAAAGGTCTGGACGACTGTTCAAGAAATACTGAGTATCTTTTACAAATAGTCCCAGCCGATTTTGAGAGTGAGGTCTTTACAGAACTTAAGGAATTTCACGCTGACGTGAAGGACTAATTTTACAGTCTTCGTGCCGGTGGTGTCTTTGGTCTGGTACAATTTCTGAATGAAAGAAGATGGATTTCCGCCACCAGAGAGAGAAGTTGACGCTATAGAAATTTTGGAAGAGCGTTTTCCTGAATCTGAATATGTTTCAGAGATAACCCACCCAGAAACTGGCGAGTCTTTTCGGGTTTTTGACTTGCAAACAATGAAAGACTTTGTTGGCAAGAGGCTGGAAGTTTCTTTGCAAAACAAAAAACACCGCGTCAATAAATTCAAAGTCTTAAACGCTTTGTTTGAGAGACATCAAGGAGAAATTTGTCTAACTTCTGAGCAAGTTTCACAAGGTAATTTTGATGCGAAACCTTTATTCTACTCCCCGGTCTCTGCCGAGAGTGCAGGAGATTCACTTGAAATCGCAGACGCTGAATTCCAGATACCTTTATGGGAATTAAGGCCTACAGAACTTAGCGATCGTGATCGAGAATATCCTACAGAAGGAGAAGACTCTCTCACTAACCTTGAAGCATATGCAGGAATTACATTATTTCATCCAGATTACGGTGATGCTAGGCGCAACCCAAGGGATGGTAAATTATACGTAAAGAATCCTGACTATGACTCACAAGATCCCGAGAGTCCCAAAAGAATAGAGCTCAACGATACTGCTCTTCGTTTGTATAATTTGGCCAGCGCCTTGAGAACTAGAAAAACTGCAGACGGTCTCGAGAATAGGACTGCCCGAGAGGGTCTATTAGAAGACTTGCCGAACTTGTTAGCGAGTGGCGCGCTAAAATTAGAGGACTTGCCAGAAGTAACCTTGTCAAAAGATGGAGGGTATCATGAAGACTTTATTGACAAGCAAGTTGCAAAAAATGGATTTGTGAACCTGGCTGGCGTTCGCCAGTATTCTGGCAAACAATATGCTGGTATGGAAGTTCGTTCACTAGGAAAAGAAAATGCGATAGTTTTTGATTCCGAAGGAAATTTGGTTTCCAGCTTTACAGTAGTGCCAAAAGGATTAGCGATTACAGACGAGGTGGAGAGTACGGGTAAGATTATCCCCCGGACTAACGCCAAGTTAACCAAGCCGATCCACGTTAACTACAAAAAACTGGTCCCTGATGTTGATGAAGGATTTCGTTCGGAAACAGTTATTCATAAACGGGAGGCAATCGCAGCACAAGTTACGCAGGCAGTTAGGCAGATCTTAGAGCTTGCAAATAACGCTGAGGCGTTGCTAAAAAGTGAGTACAATGAAGATATTGTTGACGCCAACATGGTCACAGCAGTCCGGAATGATTTACTTGATCAGGCGAAAAGGGTGATTGTTTTAGCGAGTACCAGCCCTGACGCCGAAATTCTAGAACAACAGTTAGAGATCTTTGAGGCAGACACTCGTGCATTCGTGGCGTTGAGTAAAAACACAGGCTTAGAACAATTGCTTGAAAGACCACTAGAAAAAGTTCCAGCCTCCGAGTTATCAGAGGATGACAAAACAACCATGCGTGATTTACTGGAGGCTAATTATTTGGCTGAATATCCTGGCGAAGAAAACGAATCTTTCCGTGACGGCGTCGCCGCTTCTTTTGAAGATGCTTTACAATTACCGGATACAGAATTTTTTATACTTCGTGATCAAGACCGAATAGTGAGTTTCAATCGGTTTGACCACATGGAAGATAAACAGGGTCAGTTGCAATATTTTGGCTCCTTTAATGCCAGCCCTCTATATAAGGGAATAGGTGGAAATTTGTTAGAAGAAACTATTGCTGTACGTTTGCAAGAAACAGAGAGAATCTTTGCCCATTGCGATCCCAACTCCGTCATCAGCCAGAAGTACATCGAGTCAGGTTTTTCAGCCACGCAGTTAGGTGAAGCTTGGGGTAAGCCAAGTTTTGAAATCTGGCGTTCCAGAAAATCAAACGACGATCTGAAAACCAAAGTAATGTCAATTGAAGATTTAAAAGATCTGGCCTCGGTTTCTGTGAGTCCAGATGATGATTATTTTGTACGTGAGGTTGAAGAGAAAGACTCTTTCGAAGAGCTTGATGATGGACTATCTTATCTTTTGACTCGTTATTTTACACACGAAGGCAAAACTTACGCTGCGTTTGAGCTAAATACAGAATTATCTAAATCTTTTGTACACGTAGAGCCTGAAGAGGAAGGGCTTGTTGCCTAGATCTCTACTCCACCAGCACATCCCCACAAACTCTCAAATAAATACTTGTGTGTACCAGCAATAAACTGGTCGGTGATAATGATCCCCACCATGTATTCGTCAGTCAACGTAATATAAGACACTTTGTTGTCATATATCTGCATGACGGTCTGAAAGGAAGAAAGCGACTCGCCAGCCTTTATGAGCTTGGTGTGAGTCACTTCTCCGTCATACGAAGTCAAAAATTTTCGGGCCTCAGGAGAATCAATTACTAAACCACGCTTCTTTACATCTTTGTCTTCCCTCATAACGGAATACTCGGCGTTGAGATCAGGTATATATTTAGAAATAGATTCCAGATCTGCGTAGGTAAGAATCTCTTCTGTGGCAGTGAGGCTATCCATCAACACTTCCCAAACTCCGTCCTTTCCTTCATAAAACTGCACACCTGGCTTTCCGACACTTAGGTTAAATAGAGACGATAGTTTTCCAGAGGTGGTCAAGAACTGTTGTCTGGTCCGTTCGATACGCTCTTTTTGGTCGTCGATTACTTTAGATATCGCCACTGGATGTTTTGGCACGAAACGCGCCACCTTGCTGCCAGTGCTTACTTTTTGGGCTAGTTCAAGAGTAATTAATTCCTCAAGTATTTTATATACAAATGGCCGTGATAGGGCCGTACCGCTTGGAATAGCTTTAGCGATAGAGCTTGCTGGAGACTCTCCCAGCTTTAAAAGCACCTCATATACAATAGCTTGCTCGCTTGAAAGGCCAGCATCGGTGATTTGTTGGGTATATTCTAATTGGATCATGGTTGTATAATAACAGCTATTCTTGTAATTGTCACAATACTGTGACAGAAATATGTTGATAAATAAGTAATTTGAGCACTTAAAAACAACAATATAAGCAGATATAGCAACATGTTTGTATAAAGTATTTGACAATACAATAATAATCTGCTATAGTATAGAAAGTTAAGAAGCAAGACAAGGAGAGAGAACCGAGTCACTTCAAGGAGAGAGATCCTTCCAGGGAATCAAGAGAAATACAACCCGAGACGCTCACGCAGCAAAGCTGCTGGTGACCACAGCCAAAAGTGTGGCAGACAAAGAGTGAAAGGAACAACTTGTATCACTCAACGATTCGTTTGCAGATGCTGGAAAGAGGCCGCAAACCCCTTTCATCACAAGGCATCACCCGCAAAACCCGCAATCATTGATTGCAGGAACGTCGGCTGGGCACAACTCCCTAACCAAGAGTTGTTTCCAGAAACGTTCCTTAGCCCTGACCTGATAAGTCAAGGATGAGAGGAGAGAGAATTGACAACTGAATATCAAACAAGCTGCCGGGCTAAACACCTGGTGGCAGAAACTGGAACACAAGCGAACCAAAAACTGCTTGTGTCTCCACACTACACCCCAAGCCTTAGATAGGAGTTGGAGGGTGGTGTGGCGATCTCAGGAGAGAGCCCGTTCAGTATCTATGCAGGGAGTACCTGTAGTAGCAATAGTCTGAATGAAAACGGTCCGCCATACGCAATAGTGCGTAGGATCACAGAGGGAGTACCTCAAATGCAAATCGTATTTAAAACCGCCGATGACCGTGATTTTTCCAGTGTTGATTTTCAACGCTGGATTGAGACGGAAGGGGTCGGTTTCGAGACTGACTTTGATTCTTGTGCCAGCTTCTCTGAAGCGGGCAGCGAAAAACGCCCACGTTTAGTGTGGACGACTTCTTGGTCTGGTTTTGTTTACAAGTGGATCGTAAACAAAAAGTGGTGGGTCTATGATGGTGCTGAGAAAGGTTTCTTAGCCCAAGACCTCCTGCCGCCAGTTCTGGCTGAGGCCAAAGACGTGGAGATCGTCCGTGTCTTTGGTACTTACGGAAACTTCGAGGGCCCAGATGCTCTCGAATCCTACCAGAGCGCAAAGCGCTGGTGGGAAGAAATCACAGGGGTCTTCTACGACTCCTTTGAAACGTTCGGCTTCTTCCATCACGGTGGGTGGAAGAAGTCGGAATGGACCAAGCTCGTTTATGAGCTGGTTCAGAACCCCGAAATGCAGTTCGAAAACCTCGACGAAGCCGAGGTTGCTCGACTGGAAAAAGCCGAGGCGATCACATGGGCCTATCGTAGGCTTTGTGACCGCACTTCGGGTGGTCACAGTATTGGCGCAGGACGTATGAGCCTCCGCCAATTTGCTGAATTGATCGTCTACATGCGGTCAATTCACCAGGATCATTGGCCGAATACGCCAGTGACTCCGATGTAAAAACTGTTCCGGGGCGTTCGCGCCTCGGAACCTTCTCGAACTGAAGTAAAAAGTTTATGGTTTTCTTAAACTACAAGATGGCATCTTGGTTTGAGATTCTTATAAAGTGTCTGATTTGTTCAGATGCTTTTAGGAAATACCGCTCAAACCGGCCTGCTTAGCAGGAAACAATAGTTTGGTGAGTCTCATGATGAGGCGATAAATCCGGGAGGATTAGATATGCTCAAGTTTGAAGCAACTTTCGGCGTCACCGCCGGTTACGGTCACGGCAACGCCGGTGGCACCGCCGATCCAGCGGCCGTCGTGGCCCGCGTTTGGCGTGAGGCACTGGAGGCAGAATTTGCTGTTTCCAAAATTTTGGTCGGCGGCATTGTGACCGCCGGTCGGGTGGTTTACCCGGCCGACTTTGGCTGCCCGGATGATGGGGAGGTCGTCGCCACAGTCAGTGGCGATGCTAATCCAAAATTCGTCGAGCCTGACAAGCTCGACGATTTCCGCGAGGCGGTTATTCGCGTCGTGGAAACGGTCAAGGACGCGCTCAAGCAAGAGCGCGTTCAGCTGGTATTCGCCAGCAACTTTGGGTTCGTTTACTACGAACCCGAGTCGACCGGCGGGACGCAGCGCTGGGGTTGCGCTGCAGACTAAAAGAATGAAGAGTGACGACAGGTCGCTCTTCATTTTCCGGCAGGAAATAAATCATGCAGGTTGGTTAAGTCTCGCAGGTTGGTTTGGTTACCAGACTGCGAGCTCCATTTGAGGACTTCATTGCGTATGCGGTGGAGAGTTCAAATGGGGATATAAAACCCAAAGAAATGAGGAGTAACACTCCGCCAAAAGTGAGTGTAAAAAATTGAAGGAGAAAAGAAGTGGGAAAGAAACGTAGAGGCAATAGAAAAAATAATTTTTCTCCTCTGGCTACAACGCCAGAGGCAGCGGAAAAAATAAACAAAAATCAGCGCCTGCAAGAAATTTTGCAGGCGCTTGGCGCCGAACCGACACTCTATCGAAAGATAGGGAGTCATTCGTATTACGGTACGGGTGGCGATAGATGGAGGTCATCGACCCTCAGGTCCTACCAGACGGTCACCTATCAGGTGACCGGCGGAAAAAGGATTGATATCGGTGATCTCTCCCAAAAGGAGCTGGTCAATGCGGGAATTCGCATTGTGGATCAATCATGGGAAGAAGCGCAGGCGGCTGCCGAAAAGCAACGTCGCCTGCGTAATGCTGTCCGGCGTGCGATTGAAACGACGCGATATGAGATCGTGTCGTTTAGTAAAAAGTCGAACACCAAAGGCATTCGAGCTAGCCGCCAGGGTACGTTACTACAGCTGCGCGCTCGACCGCATGATTACGGTGAGCGCGTAAACGTAAATGGTGACTTTGGTGGTCATCGTTTACGCAACATGGGTGGCGGATACACGAGTATTCGCCGTGTCGACCAAAACAAGTGGGTGAACATGCCTGCAAAGTTCTGGTCACTTCAGCAAGACGAATTGTGTGACTTTCTAGCACAGTTCGTCACAGAAGAGGATTTGGCCCAAGAAAACAAGGGAGAATGTCGTGACGCAATTTAGTCTTAAATCCAGGAGGCGACTCTTAGAGAGTCGCCTCGACTCTCTCCAGAAGCGAGTCGAAAACGCGAAATGGTTCTTGCTAGGACTAGATGTCCAGCAGAAGCCTTTTGTTCTCGGGGAGGAAAGTATCTTCTATGGAGTTAGGGTATATCCTTACTTCCATGAAGAGGTTGATAAACTCGAACGAGAAATAAAAAAAGACCTGAAAAGGGTCAAAGACAAAATTACCGAGATCAACGTGCACCTCAAGCGAGGTGCACGACCGAAAGAAAAAGATTTGGGTCGAGCGTTCACCGAATCTCGGTTCGGGACTAGTGACAGAGTTTACTTCGTTACGAGTCATGTCTTTGCTGGCCAAGAAATAAACGGACAGACGCTTGAATATATCAATCGTTTATGCAAATGATTGATCGAGGTTCTTCCAAAGTAAAGGTTACCCCAACCGCACGGTTATGTGGTTGGGGGTTTTATTAGACTCCCGAAACATCGGTGGTCTATAGAGTTATTCCTACAAAACAGACGATATACCATACTGCGTACATTTTCGTGTCACGACCACTGTCGGGCTCGATCTATCTCTCTCCGTGTACGCTTGGTATGTCTTCTGTGTTGTGGGTGTAATGTATTTAAAACACAAAACCGCCCTGGCTGAGGACGGTCTTGCAATTGTGTGATGGGAAATAGTGGTGGTAGCCTCTAAGTATTTCCTACATAGTGTTTTACCTCCACTACCCAAAAATTATAGCATACGAGTTTTGAGAAAAAGAAAAGGCGGGACAATTAGTCCCGCCTTTTCTTTGTACCTGCCTGTTTATTTTACAGAGTCCTTTAGAGCCTTTGCTGCTCGGAACTTTGGTACCCGCATTGCTGGCACTTGAACAGCTTCTCCTGTTCGTGGGTTTCGAGCTTCTCGAGCGTTTCGCATCTTTGCTTCAAAGATACCAAACCCTGCGACTGATACTTGATCCCCATCTTTCATCGCTGCTTCGATTGTTTCGAAGACGCAGTCTACTGCGCGCTCTGCGTCAGCTTTTGTAGTGTCGAGTACCTCGTGCACTTTGCTGGTGATGTCTGCTTTGTTCATAGTGTTAAAAATTATTCAGTCGTGCGTATCGCGACGTGCCGCACGGTTATTAATGCAGTACAAGCATTATATAGTAACGTATCTTAAAAGCGCAATCAGCCGCACAGGGAAAAGGTGTGTTGTAATTTATTCTGCTTTTGCGCAAAGCTCGCCCGGTTGTTAGGATACCCAACATGAAAATTGGAGTAATGGGCGCAGCCGGCAGTTTTACAGAGCAAGCCGCCCTGACGTACGCAGCAAAAAATAATTGGAATGATCCAGACGGAAACTTATTGGTAGAGATAACCGCTGTACTGCAGGCCCTCTCAGACGGTGTGGTCGACGTGGCTGTATTTCCGATTCAGAACTCTGTCAGTGGCATTGTCGAGTCGTCTATTCGCGGCATGGCGCAGTTTACGTTCACGGTAGAAGATCTGTTCGAGATGGAGATCGACCAAAACTTGCTGGTAAAGCCTGGAACCACAGCTTCACACGTGACCGAGATTACATCACAACGTCCAGCGATTGGGCAGTGTAAGTCTTACCTAGAGCGTGTGTGGGACGGCACAACTGTCAGCGAGTATGTCGATACAGCCAAAGCCGCCGCTGACCTGTCGAACGGCACCCTGTCAGCTACAACTGCGGTCATCGCGTCAGCTCGATGTGCAGAGATCTACGGGCTAGAGAT
>CALJTT010000006.1 GCA_937975855.1 Minisyncoccota bacterium
TGGTGTACCACAAGTAGAGGTAACTTTTGACGTTGACAGTAACGGTGTACTAAACGTAACTGCAAAAGACAAGTCAACCGGCAAAGAGCAATCAATCAAGATCGAGGCCAGCAGTGGACTGACCGAAGAAGACATCGAAAAGATGAAGCAAGAGGCTGAAGATCATGCAGACGAAGACAAGGCTAAACAAGAACTAATCGAAGTTCGTAACGGAGCTGAGCAAATGATCTACACTGCCGAGAAAGCACTCAAAGACCACGAGGCTGAAATTCCAGAAGATGTTAAAACGGAAATCAGCGACAAAATTGCGGCTGTAAATAAAGTGAAGGGAGAAGACGACAAAGCAGTCATTGAATCTGCCGTAGAGGAACTTAGTACATCACTACAAAAAATCGGCGAGATCATGCAAAAAGCCGCCGAAGAAGCTGCCAAAAAAGACGGAGGCGCAGCACCAGCCGAAGGTGAGGAAGGCGAAGAAAAAGTCCACGAAGGAGAAGTCGTAGACGAAGACAAGAAAGACGAAGAAGCAAAGTAATTGAAGCGTAGCAGGGATGGCGATTTTCGTTCGTCATCCTCAGCGGCGATTTAATTAAATACCATGTCAAAAGACTATTACACAATTCTAGGGGTCGAGAAAGGAGCGTCTAAGGACGACGTTAAAAAGGCGTTCCGAAAGAAGGCTTCACAGTATCATCCAGACAAAAAAACCGGTGACGAGGAAAAATACAAAGAGGTGACAGAAGCTTATGCCGTCTTAGGCGACGAAAAGAAAAAGGCTGAGTACGACACCTACGGACAGTCTTTTAATGGCGCTGCCGGCGGCGGCAATCCGTTCGGTGGAGGAGGATTCGACTTTTCTGGCTTTCAGCAAGGAGGTGTTGAATTCGACATCAACGACATCTTTTCACAGTTTGGCTTTGGTGGTGGTGGGCAAAGACAGCAGCGTGGCCGAGATGTATCGATCGACATCAACCTCAAATTTGACGAGGCTGTATTTGGAATCACTCGCAAGGTCCTCTTGACCAAAAACAACGAGTGCAGGACCTGTACTGGAACTGGTGCCAAGCCAGGTACAGAGACGAAAACCTGTAACACCTGTAGCGGGCAAGGAAAGATCCATGAACAACGACAAAGCGTTATGGGAAGTTTCAGCACCGTACGAGAATGTTCGATGTGTCACGGCAAAGGTAAAATCCCATCCGAGAAATGCGGCAACTGTGCCGGAGCAGGTGTAGCACGCGCTGAGGAAGAGATCCAAATTAAAATCCCAGCAGGCATCCAAAACGGGGAAGTGATCAGACTCACTGCCCGAGGAGAAGCGATCCCAAATGGCCAGCCAGGCGACCTATACATAAAAATTCACGCTGACAGCCACGCGACCATTCGCCGTGAAGGAAATACGCTTAGTACCACACTGCCAGTAAAGTTAACTGACGCACTGCTAGGCTCAACTTACTCAGTCGAAACTCTCGACGGTAGTATCGATATTAAAATCCCAGCCGGAGTAAACCACGGCGAGTTAATCCGCATCAAAAACAAAGGTGTCCCAGGCGACTACGGCCGAGGCGACTTTATGGTGAAAGTATCCGTCGAGACTCCAAAGAAGCTTTCCCGTAAAGCGAAGAAGTTGGTTGAAGAATTGAAAGGGGAGGGGATATAGTAATGGCCGACCAGGTAGAATTTCCTGGTCGGCCATTATTTTCCTCAGAACTTTGACACTCCGTACAAAACTGCCCCAGCCAGAAGGGAGACGGCCCCTTCTCGAGGGCTGTCTGCAAAAAGATAGTTTCCAAAAATGTCAGGTCTGAATATTTGAACCAAGCCATAAAAGGAAACTACGCCGCCTGCAACGGTCAAAAGAGCACGCATCATTTTTTGCCTCATCAAGTGCTTATTTTTAAACATAAATTATACATATATAATTTGTATTGTCAATATGCCTCAACCACCTCGCTTAGACTTCGAAGACAAGAAAATTCCACAGGGCGACTTTGTCCTGCACGAAAAGATAATCGAGGACCGAGGGAGTCGCTATTCAGTCAGCCTGGGGAAGGTGCACGGACGCGAAGACATAAAGCATTTTTTAAAGAAGCTGAAACAAAACAAGAAGTACGCCAAAGCGACTCACAACTCGTGGGCAGCACGGATCAGCCACGAAGGTGTGATTTACGAAACTAAATCCGACGACGGGGAAACTGGCTCCGGCATGGTCATACTACGTGTAATGCAAAAAGAACAAGTCAGCGACTGCGTAATTTGTGTCACCAGATGGTTTGGAGGAGTGAAGTTAATGGGAGACAGATTCAAGCATTTGCAGGATGCGACGAAGTACGCGATAGATCAAATGTAAACACTTAAGCAAATGTGACCATAAACAGTTCGTTTTCTCTGGTATTATCAAAATTGTTATGGACTGGGCGTACGTACTTGATTTTATTTACGAGATCTCATACTTTCTAACTGTGTTAGGCGTCTTTCTCATGTGGGCGACTTTCAAGGGGCGACAGGCGATGATTAATGTGATCTTTGGCTTGTACTTTGCATTGCTTATATTCGACCACTTTCCGTACACGGGCTACCTAACGGAAAATCTGGGCAGCAGTCTGGCGCAGTCAATCGGCAATCTGACTGTCTTTGCGATATTTACCATCCTCATGACCTGGCTGGCTGCGCGAGTCATGCCCGAAGAGTTCCGTGAGAGAAAATTCGAAAGCCTGCACAAGAAATTCCTGCTGGCTGGAGCGGCCAGTGTTCTGGTGATGGCATTTTCATTCCACGTGCTGCCAGTTACGGAACTACTGACACCCGGCACGCCGTTGCAGACACTGTTTGCCCCCGAAGGATTTTTCTTCTGGTGGTTGATGTTGCCACTAGGCGTTTTGTTTATATTATAATTTTATGGAAATCACCGAAATCTTCTCAAGTTTGCTTACCCTAATTTCCACTCCCTGGGTGTGGTTGATTTTGATCGCCAGCGTCATGTACGCGGCGGGAAACTATATCGACGAACTGTTGCTCAGCAAGTACGAGCAAGAGGTTGGGACGATGGTGATTATCTCAACCCTATTTGGTGCCGTTGTGGTCGCGGTATTTTATGGACTTTCTTTATACTACGGAATTTCGATCATCGTTGATCAGCCGATTATTGTACAAGCGTTAGCCATAGGTGTACTGGAGGCACTTTGGGTAATTCCATACCTGTACGCAACCGAGCGTAGTGGTGCGATAGTGGCTGGACCTTTATTCCAGGCCGTCCCAGTTTTTGCTCTTGTGATGGAGGCCACTATGGGCGTAATCCCACCACCACTGCAGCTACTTGGAGCCTTCATCATCGTGGCAGGAGGAATCCTCGTATCGATAGAGCGCGAGGAGGACGAAGACGGAGAAGTGACACACAAAATCGATTGGGTCACCATCGGCATGATGACCATTTCAGCCATTATCGTGGCCCTGATCTACGTACTGTTCAGAGACGCGGCTGTGGCCACAAACTTTATCGCTGTTGGGTTTTGGGTTGGGCTTGGGACACTTATCACCGGGGCAACTATTTACGCTGTCTGGAAGCCATATCGACAAGACTTCAACACATTCTGTAAAGAAGCCAACTACAAGGCTGTCACAGTACAGTTCTTCAACGAGATTCTCGACGCTGGCGGTGTGTACATGACAAACTTAGCCACAACACTAGGGCCCTCAGTAATGGTAGTGACTGCGTTTAACGCAACTCAGCCATTAGCGGTGGGGATTACGGGATTCGTTCTCTCAGGCTTTGGACTGGCCAGTGTATCCTCTGGTGGCATGGACAAAAGGGGTTGGTTCCTGTTGGCGGCGGGGATAATTCTCATTGCAGTGGGAATCGTTGTTTTGGCATTATCGGGAAATTATGAAACATAAAAATTACTTCAGCAGGTTGATGTACGGAGCAAAATACAATTACCTTAGGCACAAAATCCACACATCACTCGATGATGCTGTGCATCAGATTAATGTCAGACGTAGAGATTTTGGTTTAATAAAAGAAATCGAAGCTTTTCTAGGCAACGATATTCCCGAGCACTTCAAATTACAAAAACCGATATTTTATCTTTCACGACATTTGGCTACCCCCGACTATGAAACCCTCCTTTTTGCAAGACAAGTCAAGCCCTACAACCTTCCAGTAATTATCGGAGAAGATACAACTGATATCTTAAACTCTCGGAACGCCTTAAAAAGAAACTTGATGAAGATGCCTGTCATGACGGGGCATTCGAAAGATGGTTCCGCCATAATGCAACATCACAGAATCGGAGATCTGAACGAACAACAAGGCAAGAGGCTTGACGAAGTTACCCTACTAAACGGGGGATCTTTAGTTGAATTTCATCATGCACTTGGGGATAAACTTTTGCCAAAGTATGTAATGCGAGCTGACGAATCAATGTGGGTCTCCAAGCATGGGCGCGGCAAGCTCTCTGAAATATATGAAAATATATTAGCTCTACTGATCACGCATGGAATAATGCTTGAATTTTATGAATATGATGAAGCCGATTTTATCCAAGAAATTGTTTTACCTGCTTTCAAAAAAAACAAAGCGCGGTTTGGCTATTCACCATTAATAGCTCCACTGCAACAGCCGCAGCTAATGAATCTACAAGACGTCAACTCGTACCCCAAGTCCGTTCGCTTGCATATTGAGCAAGCAGGCCTTCTTTAAATTCTGTTCACATCTTAAATGAAAGCACATCTGACTTGCTATACTGAATATTATGGTTCTTAGTTCTCTTGCCAAGTATTCGATGCCGATTTCTATATTACTTTTCTTAACACTCGCAGCTGGTGCGACTTTTGTACGTTTTACAGTTCAACAGGACTATATGGTCCAGTACGAAATTGATTGTGATTCATCTCAATCGTCTTGCTTTGTTGGATGCGAAGACGATGAGTGTACTGAGACCTATGACTATGCATATAAATTCAGATACGCCAAAAGTATCTTCGAGCAATGCGGAGAAGACATTACCGATTGTGATGCTGCGCAAACATGTGCTGCAGGGGAAGCGAAATGCAGCGACTTGTTTTGTGATCCAACTGACGAACTTAACGAGTGTTCAACTTTGGACGACAAAGACAGTTCACTAGAACAAAGCGTATGATTTGCCACTACTTTGAAGAAACTTCATACCTGATCTTTGCGAGCGACGTGCCGCCGCTTTTGTACTATTCTCATATACCAGTTATTGCGATAGCGTTAATTGTCGGACTATTCGTATTTCTTAACGAACCTAAGCTCAAGCTTAATCGGCTACTGTTAACCATATCCGTAATATTCTCTGCCTGGACCTTCATTAACTTAATCGCTTGGACAAACATCAACAGCCAGCTGTTGCTTGGCATCTGGCCTTTTTTTGCTGTGTTCTCTAGCTTGCTGGCGATATACACAATTTATTTTGTACGAGTATTTGCCACCGGCAAGGACATATCGGGTGACATGAAATGGATTCTTACACTGTTGGTATTACCTGTACTGATACTCGCTTCAACAAACCTAAGTGTCAGTGGTTTCAACATCTCTGATTGTGACGCCTTTGGGTTCGAAGGAGAGATCTACAACTTGTATATTATGGTTTTGGGAGTAGTCGCCATGTTGTGGGCAGCCTACGATCTAATAAGGGCGTACACAAAGGCAACAGTCTTGCGCAAAAAGCAGATTTTATTGATGGGTATCGGCGTCGAACTTTTCCTCGCCATGTTCTTCTTCTTTACTTACATCGGCTCGTATTTGGCTAATGCTGGACACACCACTGATTCGGACATTGAATTCTACGGACTATTCGGGATGGCGTTCTTTATGGCAATCATGGGAGTCTTGATTGTTAAATTCAAAAGCTTTAGTGTTGGAGCCTCAGCTTCAACCGCACTGATCCTGGCCTTGTTGATTTTGACAGCTTCACAGTTCACTTACGTTGAAAGCCGAACTGGGCTTGGTGTGACTGCTGTGACAATGGTTTTGAGTGGAATATTAGCAATCGTGCTTTTGCGCAGTGTTCGCAAAGAAATCAGTCAACGAAAACAGCTCGAAGAGCTCACCGGAGACTTAGGGCGCGCAAACACACGACTAAAGGAACTCGATAAAATAAAATCCGAATTTGTCTCGATTGCCTCACACCAACTACGAAGTCCAATCACTTCGATTCGTGGCTACACATCCATGCTGCTGGAGGGTAGCTTTGGGAAATTCCCAGAAAAGGCTAATCAAGCCCTAGGGCGCATCGATGCTTCAGCCAAACACATGACAGTCGCAATCGAAGACTACCTCAACGTGTCGCGTATCGAAGCAGGCAATATGAAGTACGAGTTGTCTGACTTTAACTTCAAAGACGAAATGAGCAGTGTCTGTGAAGATGTGCGTCCGGCGGCACTCAAAGAAGGGCTGGTACTTCTGTTCCGCAGCGACCTGAAGGGGCGTGCGATCGTGAACGCTGATCTTAACAAGACTGTTCAGATCGCTCACAACCTGATCAACAACTCAGTCAAATACACTAAGAAAGGATCGATTACAGTATTCATGCGCGATGACATCAAACAAAAGCGGATCTACATGGACATCATCGACACTGGCGTAGGTATGAGTCAAGAGACACTTCACACAATCTTCGAAAAGTTTGGTCGAGCAAAAGACGCGAGCAAAACTAACACTGCTGGAACCGGACTGGGACTATTCGTAGCACTCAAAATGGCACAGGCTATGGGTGGAACAATCACCGCACATTCAGAAGGAGAAGGGAAGGGGTCTCGATTCACCCTAGAGCTTCCTTTGCAAATGTAGGTTTGGTACACTACGATTTATGTCTGAACCCAAAAAACGTCTACTTACTGGTCTGCAGTCATCAGGTGATTTGCATATAGGAAACTATTTTGGTGCACTTAAGCCATTCTTAGACATGTACCAAGAATACGACAGCCTTCTAATGGTTGCTGATTACCATGCCCTGACTAGTCTGCGCGATGCTGATGTAATGAGAAGAAATACCGTCAACGTCGTAAAAGACTATTTGGCTGTAGGCGTCGACCCCAAGAAGTGCATCGTGTTTCGGCAGTCTGATAATCAAGATCACATGGAACTAGCCTGGGTATACAATTGTCTGGTTACCGTCCCTTTTCTTCAACTGGCACACTCCTACAAAGATAAAGTGGCGAAAGGTATCGAAGCTAATGCTGGACTCTTCACTTATCCCATGCTGCAAGCTGCTGACATCACCCTTTACGATACCGACGTTGTACCTGTAGGAGAAGACCAGAGGCAGCATCTTGAATACACTCGTGAAGCAGTAGGGAAGTTTAATCGAGCATACGCAGAAATCCTCAAAGAACCGAAGGAAATTATTCTTGACGCAGTTGGAATTGTGCCTGGAATCGACGGAAATAAGATGGCTAAGAGTGCAGGCAACGGTATTCCACTATTTGGCACGACCGAGGAAATCGAAAATGCAGTGATGAAAATCGTAACTGACAGTGATGGTGAGAAACCAGAGCTTGTCTACAATATTCATCGACTACTAAAATCAGAGGAAGAACTAGAGAAAATCTACAGAGATAACGCAGGCCGCTATGGAGACCTAAAGAAAATCCTCGCTGCTGATCTTGAATCGTTCATTGCTCCGATGCGAGAAGTTCGCAACCAAATCACAGACGCCGACGTAGCAGAGGTGCTAGAGGACGGAGCAGCGCGTGCCCGGGAAATATCTAACAAAACCATGAAAAAAGTCCGCCAAGCTATTGGCATTGCGTAAAGTAGACG
>CALJTT010000007.1 GCA_937975855.1 Minisyncoccota bacterium
ATCCTCGAGGCCGTAAGAACGGCCATCGTTGTAGTGCTTTGATACCCCGTCAAAGTAAATCATGTTGGACAGTATAGCACGTTAGTTTTGAGAGACGGAAGCGGCTATAAACTCCTCTATATCTCCCCCCAACACCTTATCTACCTGGCTGGTTTCAGTATTGGTTCGGTGATCTTTGACCATCTGATACGGATGCAACACATACGAGCGGATTTGGCTGCCCCACTCGATCTTGAGACTCTTTTCGACATTGAGGCCCTGCAGTTCGCGGCGGCGCTGCTCTTCTTCGAAGGCGAAGATTTTACCGGCTAGTAACTTCATGCCCTTCTCGCGGTTCTGTTGCTGGGAACGTTCGGTTGAAAGATTGACCGAGATGTTCGTCGGCACATGCACGATACGAACTGCCGTCTCACGTTTGTTGACGTTCTGTCCTCCTGCGCCGCCAGCTCGCGCAAACGATATTTCTAAATCATCATCGTTTAGCTCAACTGCTGACACGTCTTCGATGGCTGGCGCGACCTGAACCAGCGTGAACGACGTCTGTCGCTTGCCGTTACTGTTGAACGGAGAGATGCGCACGAGACGATGTACACCACTCTCGTGCTGCAGCGTGCCGTAGGCATTCTTCCCTTGAATTTCAAAAGTGATATTGCGATAGCCGTTGAGGTCATTGGAATTGCTGTCCAACACCATTACGCTCCATCCTTTTCCCTCGGCGTATTTTTGATACATCTCGACCAGCATGCGGGCAAAGTCCTCGGCGTCGTCTCCCCCAGCGCCAGCCACAATCGTCACCACGGCGTTATTGCGATCGTATTTCCCTTTGCCATCGGCCATGTCTTTTAATTCTTCTAATTCTTTGTACATCGCCTGTGCCGCCTTTGGATCATTCCAAAAATCCGCCTGCAACATAGCGGTTTCGATTTCAGTAATGCGATTTTGAGTCTCCTCTAACATGTGGCGAGTATAGCAAAAAATTTAAAAGATTATTTCTCCGACATCTTCTTTAACTAGATTTTTTTATTATTTGTGCTATAATAAATTTTAGTAACCAGAACCTGTACTCATAACATGGAGGGTCTTATGACTCGCATCGGTATCACTCTTGCAGAAATTCTGCATCGTCCCCTTTCATCTGCTCCTTTCGACCTAAAATCGAAAGAAGCTCCATTTGAATTTAGGAGCACCCGCCGCATTCCCCTCTTTACGATTGCAGCATCAATTGGTGCAATCGGATTCTTGCTCGCATTGCTCTCCTGGAGCAGTCTTGGCCACGTTAACACGGGCTTTGCCAGCGGATGGGTGATATCAGCGGTGGGCATATTTCCACTTGTGTTTAGTTTGAACACACTGATGTCCGACGCGCGTGCTCGCAAGCTGAACATCACAAACGCAAAAAACCGAATGGTAGCTGCCCATCGAATCGTAGCGACCAACTTGAACTCACTAAAAGACGGCTCTGTGAAGGAAATCCGGATGGATTACGAGAGATTGCTTTGGCACATCTACTGCCTGACCGTTGGGAGAACAGTCGTCGACCAGTCCCTACAAACTTCCATCGATTCGTTCTCTGATAAAATGGAGCTTTCAAAAAAGTGGAGTGCTCTTATCGGAGGAAACGGTCGGTTCAATGCAATGATTGAAGGAGCGGAAGTTCTCATAAGCTATGAGGAGCAGGGTATTGAAAAACAATCACTGAGATCCTGCCTCTTGTTCTTCGCAATCTCGTACGTCACTCTCTTGCTTGGCCTGACTGCCACACCAGAGATGTCAGTTCTCATCGGAGCGGTGATTGCCGGAGTGTTCTCCACTGCCATATCTCTCATCCTGCTGAACGGGAACGACAATCTGTCGCCGTTCGGCACGGGGCAAAACAGCATCAGTCGTTCGCAGATATTCTCTGCGATGTGTGAAGACATCAAAAAAGATGACGAGGGAGAGTAAACCTAAACGGGCTACAACAGCGACTCTGAAAGGGCTGCAGTTGTAGCCCTTTCTTTATATCTAAATTCTGAGCCAACACACGGAATCGAACCGAGGACCTCTTCCTTACCATGGAAGCGCTCTACCGACTGAGCTATGTTGGCTAATTAAGAGGGTGACGGGGAATCCGTACTAACGTCACCCTCTGTCTCACAATGATCGTTCGATACTGCAGCGCAACGCGCAAGCTACAAACTGCACCGACCATTCACCTGATTTACTAAACAGTAGTCGACACCCGAAACAATCAAGCCTGGCCAGCATAACAAACCCACGAAAACTAGTCCAATAACAATTGCAAAAAAAGGGTAAAGTGGGTATACTCTCGGACACTTGTGAAGCAGCGTAACAGATGCGCTTTGAAAGCTTTGTTGAGCAATTCACTAACGTGAATCACTCAACAAAACTTGCCAGCGCTGCGTTCGCAAGTTAAATGCAAGCGAGCTTTCATTTAATTGCTCACTTGCGCTGGTAGCTCAACTGGTTAGAGCACCCGCCTGTCACGCGGGAGGTTGCGGGTTCGAGTCCCGTCTAGCGCGCAAATAAGAGAACCGGCCCATGGCCGGTTCTCTTATTTGTTCTCACTGGTGTTAAAATATTTATTATGACAAACACTATACTAGTCAACCTTTCAAACCGCCACATCCACCTCAATGACGAGGATGTCGCTACTCTATTTGGACACGGACACACCCTGACCGTCAAAGCAGACTTGCTGCAACCCGGGCAATTTGCAGCCGAGGAAGTTGTGACTATTTGTTGCGGGGACAAATCTATTGAAAGAGTAAGGGTGGTCGGCCCAACACGACCTGTCACACAATGTGAAATTTTAACCGGAGACCTATATCGCCTTGGTCTGACTTCTGACGATGTGCCTGTGCGTTTGTCAGGTGACATAGAAGGCAGTACTGGTTTTGAAATCATCGGCCCAGCTGGCAGTGTCAAAAAAGAAAAAGGTCTGATCATCGCGCAGCGTCATATTCATATAAATCCTAAAGATGCAGAAGCGAGGGATCTGCAGAACAAACAAGTTGTCTCGATCACCTCAGACACTCCCCTCAAACGCGCGACCTACCACGACGTAGTTGTGCGTGTACAAGAAGGTGCAGAGCTGGAGTGTCACATCGACACAGAGGAAGGTAACGCCGCTGGCATAGCCAACGGAGATCTGGTTGAAATAAAAGTGTAGTGGAAGCTAGGCAACGTCTTCAAACGTCCCGAACCCATATCCCCGGCCGAACAATCGATCGATCAGGTCTAGGTAGTGTGCGTCGTATTTCTGTGCGTCGTGAAAATCGTTCGTGGTGAAGTCCTGCGGGTGCATCATGATGATACAAACATCACCTTCTGCAAAAGCTGATTCACAATCCTCTAGCACTTTGTCAGTAGGAGTCAATGCGTTCGTGTCGTAAGAAAAGGTCGTCGCGTCATAGTCCCACAGAGCCTTACCTTCGGTTGACCAACGATTTACACCCAGTTCGGTAAGAGCTTCTTTGGTTCCGGTCGAATGCACGTTGAGAGGAGGAATCCAGGTTTCGACTTTTTTATCAGTCACAACGGCTAGTTCTTGTAATCCAAAAGCTAAACGGTCTTTAGCTACTTCATATGACAAATCTTCGAACTCAGCAATTTCTCCATTCTCGCCGTGAGATTGGTGGTCAAAGCCGTGAAGCGCAAATTCATGATTGCATCCGTGCTCTTTTAAGTATGAAACTAGTTCAGTGTCAGCACTAAAGTTTTTTGGAATAATGCCGAGTGTTAGTGGTGCATTACGGGACTCAGCGTCCTCGATCATCATCCTGGTGGTCGACGGCCAAGCAAACGCCTGGACATCGTCGAGTCGCAAGATAACTGTTTTTTCTCCAGCAACTCTTGGCATTGACATACAAGGAGCTGGCACTTTTGAATCTTCTTCCACCACAGACACATCATCTAAAGCAACAACGTCGATCGGTTCAGCAGGGACAGCGCCTGAGCGGTCCCATAAATTCAGCACACCGATAGCCACAATAAATATTGCCCACAGGCTAATTGCAATTTGTGCTGAGGTAATTGATTTCATAGAGTGAGTCTTTCGACGTTAACGGGCGGACAGTACCACACCATACCTCTACATGTCAATGGATTGTGTCGACGGGAAGATTTGGCGCCAGTTCTAATTCCTTTCAGTCATAAGAACTCTCTGCCCCGGCGTTCGAATCGTCCTCACTTCGTTCCGGGCGATATACTCACTCTTTTCAAATCTTCACGAAAGCAAAACTATTTGCTTTCTCCGTCAACAGTCGAAAACCGCCTTGCGGCGGCCTTCTTTGTGTCGACGGGAAGATTTGAACTTCCGACCCCAGCTTTATGAGTGCTGTGCTCTAACCAACTGAGCTACGCCGACAAGTGAGAATCTAAATAAAAGTTTACTTTTATTTATGGTTCGAACGCAGTCGGCGGAAGCTTTAGCTTACAGCCGATACGGACTCTCTAACACCACCTTTAATGGTCGAACTAGACTACTATATTCCCCTCTACGAATCAACGCCTTCTACACCCAAAATCTCCTCTGCCAACTTCAGCTGCTCAAGATTTCCAATCGGAATCCAAACATCTTGTTCAACAACCTTTACCGGATGCTCTGCAGCATAAGCAGTCATCATATCTGTAGCTTCCAGTTCACCACGAGGAGACAGCTCTACTTTGTATTCAAAAATTTTAGGTGACACAACCCAGCCGGAAATATTCGCCAAGTCTGACGGTGCGTCTTCTGGCTGTGGCTTTTCGACTATACCCTGCAATGTTCCATCTTCATTTAATTTCAAAATACCAAATTGCTCTGGCTCTGTGGTCTTCATTGCTAAGACGGCATGGTCTTCCTCACACACCGCAGCCAACGCGTCTGCGCCATGCAGGTCGTCAGCATACATAAACATAAAATTACCAGTAACAAACTTTTTGGCGCACATAAGCGCAGCGCCGGTGCCACCAGAAGGATTGTCTTGAGTCACGTATTTGATACTTCGCTCTCCCCATTTGTCGCCGTAATATTCTTTAATTTGCTCTTCTAGATAATTTGTTACCAAAATCACCTCGGTAATTTTGTCCGGAAGCGCTTCAAAAATATGATCAAGAATAGGCTTCCCGTTCACTGGGATTAAGGGCTTGGGCGTTGTTTCAGTAAGGGGACGCATGCGCGTTCCTTTACCTGCTGCCAAAATGACACATTGCATAGTGTCCGTTTTCTACACTAAAATAGAACGTTTGTCAACTGCTTTTAGGATTTTTTCTGCTTTTTCTATGTCTTCTACAGATGCAATTGGAATCCAGGCACTTTGTTCCACAACTGCGATTGGGAAGTCTTTGGAGTAACGCTCTATGACCTCAGTCAGATAAAACTCACCTTTGATGGTTTTGTTTTCCTGCGGTTCGTAATCAAAGATGTTTTGGTCGAGCACCATTGCGCCAGTACTAGCACAGTTGGATGGAGCGTGTTTAGGCTTTTCAATCATCTGTGAAATTGTCCCGTCTGGCCGGCGAACAACAATTCCAAATTTTTCTGGATTATCAACCTGACAAACCAACATCGAACGACTGTACGACACAGCCCGTGCCAAATCATTCTTGCCATGAATATCATCAGCAAACATGAACAGAAATCGTCCTTTGATTAAGTCCTTGCACAGCCACAAGGCCTTGGCTGTTCCATTCTGCTCTTCCTGAGTCACATACGTTACCTTGCGACCATAAAATTCTTCCCCACAATAATCGCGAATTTGCTCGCCCAGGTAACCAGTTACGATAATCAGCTCGTCAACAGCACTAGGGAGGGCGCCCACAATGTGGTCGAGTAATGTCTTCCCGGCGACTTTTACTAATGGTTTAGGTGTGGTCTCGGTCAGTGGTCGCAGGCGAGTACCTTTACCGGCAGCTAAAATTACACATTGCATATTAGGCTATTCTATACCATTTCTTTAAAAGGCGTTATAAGATGGTGTGTATGGAGAACATGAATCAATCCTTTTCAAGTCGCGTCTACGATCTAGCGCTACAAATCCC
>CALJTT010000008.1 GCA_937975855.1 Minisyncoccota bacterium
AATCGAGTGTTCTTGATCAACCGCTCTGCGCCCGGTGTACTTTTTTTGATTTCTACGATGCCACTCGCCTGCTCTTCGACCTCGATTTTGCCACTCGCTTGTACTTGGCTTTCGCTTGTTTCCTCTATTGTCATTACTTCATATCGAAGACCGTCGTCTGTAGCCTGTGGAAAGGCTGTAAATTCCGCACTGATAGTTGGGTCACGGAACTCTGGGTAGATAGTGAGCTCGGTTTTACCAAATGCACTACTGAAGAACAAAGCCAAACCTATAACCGAAGCTCCGATAGCTAGTGCTCCTATGAGATTTTTTCGCTTTTTGTTGTTGCCGTTCTCTATTTGGATGCTAGGAATATGCTCTAGATCAGGATTAGAGTTAATTTGATGAGTTTTGGCCGGCGCCTTACGGGATCTTTTTTGTTGAGTGTTAATCGGTCTTCTCTTGGGTCGGCTTTGGCCGGCCGGTCTGATATCTTGTAGATTCCATTTTTGCGACATATATAACAGTATATCTGTTATAAATACTCAAAATGAAGTTGTCCCTGCTGCGTGTGGAAAAAGTACGAAGCAATTTGAAGGGCATTATCATTCGCTTTTTTGTCTTTTGACAACGTTAATTCGCTAGCTGGGTAAATAACCACTGGTGATTTTGTGGTGCTACTCCCTGCTTTTTCGATCAGCGGTGAGAGAAAATCGATTACTGCTGGTTCTGCTAATAGGTAAATAATTCGAGGAATTGAAAGCGCGTCACCAGTTTCTTTGAATAGTTCTGAAATTTTTTCAACGTAGGCGTTCACTATTGCTACTGTGTCATGCGTGGGAGACATTTTGTTGAACCTGTCTAAACTTTGGCGAACTTCCGCCAACGGACTTCCAGTAGCGTTGGCAAATTCTCTAGCTATTGAAGCTGATCCGAAAGATGTGTGTGTGCAGTACTTTAACGAACCGTCACGCACTATGCCTAGCTGGGTAGCTTCACTGGTTACGTTAATGAGACAAACGTCTTGTTTGTGTGGTTTTATGTCTCTGGCTGTTTTGTAGAAAGCTAGAAGGTTGCCTGTAACGTGCAAAGGTACTCCAGAGAAAAGTTTGTTATTTAGTTCTTTGACTGCGTCGTACAGCACCCTGTTTACCAAAGTTGTGATTTGGTTCATCTGCATGTCTTTGCTCTGTTGCCCGTTTATTTGATCCAATCGATATCCAGAAGCCGTGACGTTAAGTACCGATTTGCTTGTAATGACAATCTCTTTGTGCAACTCCGGATGTGTTTCCTGGAAAATTTTGACTGCTTCTTCTCCGGCGGCTCTGGCAAGTTCGGATATCAGTCCGTGGCTAATATGAAAAGGCTCGTCCTGCTCGTACTTTATCGGCTGACTGACGCAGTAAGACCAGGGTGCGGAAATGGTAACTTGAGTTTCGCTTATGCGAGCGCTTTTGTCGTTGGCGTCTTTGCGTAGCGCGGATAACCCGTCACCGCTGACAGTCAGCGCCATGTCTGTCAGTGTACTGACAATCGCGCGACTACTCTCGTCGACTGATTTTAATTCTTTGACTGGGATGTATTCGCGGGTTTCCCAGAGGAGCTCCGGAGCCGCTTTACCAGGCGAGCTTTTGACAATACCAAAAGCCACACTACCTGAGCCGATGTCAATTAAAAAACCGTAGCGAGGAGCTTCGCTCTTGTTGAACATATGTTTCAAGTATAGCAAGTAATATGAAACCTCGTGATGTTCGGCTCCTGCCTATGGTGATAGCTCGACTAGTTTAGAACAGCCTTGATCCGACGCACTCCAGCAGACGAAGACTCTTCTTTCTTGATTTTGAAGGTTGGGGTGAGTTCAGTCAGATTTTCTACGTGAGGGCCGCCACAGAGCTCACGAGACACTACCGTGCCGTCAGACAGCTTCATGGTGTAGACCTTTACTTCGTCTGGATAACGATCCCAGAAGCTCCCCTCAACTGTTGGGTCATTTTCCGCGTCATCTTTGGCCATAGTCTCGATCGTCACTTCCCCGCCGTTGGTGATTTGTTCGTTGACCCAGACTTCGATTTGGTCGAGTAGATCTCGTTCAACTTTTTCTGTGTGAGTGAAGTCAAAACGCAGCCGTTCGCCTGTAATATTACTTCCTGCCTGATGGATGTGATCGCCTAGGAATTTACGCAGTCCAGCTAAAAGTAAGTGTGTAGCAGTGTGATATTGAACCACAGCGTCAGAACTGTCTGCCAATCCTCCTTTGAACTTTTGCTCAGCGCCAGCTCGTGACGTGTTTTGATGCTTTTCCATCTCAGCGTCGAAAGCAGCTTTATCTATCGTGATAGATTTTTCTGCCGCCAGCTCCTCTGTCAATTCGTACGGGAATCCGTAGGTCGTGAATAATACAAAAGCTTGGTGTCCAGTAATTGCACCGGCTGCGGCTAACTTATCGAATTCTTTCACACCTTTCTCAAGTGTTTTTCGGAATTGCTCTTCTTCACCTGCTATTGCGGATTTAATTTCGTCGCGTTTCTCTCCTAAGTTTACGTAATGCCCCTCGTAGCTGGAAATAACACTCTCTGCCAAGTTCTTAAACTCGCCTTCAGGGATACCTAGAATGTCAGCAAACCTTACTGCGCGTCGCAATAGTCTACGCACAAAGTAGCCCTGTTCAGTATTGCTTGGCAGTACTCCATCCCCGATCATAAAGACTGCGCCCCGGATGTGGTCAGTGATAACGCGGAAAGCTTCGGTATTTTCTTCGTATTTCTTACCTGACAGTTCCTGAATTTGTTCGATGACTGTCCAGAGTAGGTCAACTTTGAACATATCTGGGGAGTCAATCGCAGCAGCGGCGATACGTTCTAGTCCCCCACCAAAGTCGACGTTTTGGGCTGGTAATGGTTCAAAACCCGTCTCGGTCTTGAGGTATTCCATGAATACACTGTTACCGACTTCCATAAAGCGGCCACAGTCACAGGCTGGGTGGCAGTGTTCACCGTATTTAGGGTCATGTTCGGTGCCAAAATCGTAGAACATCTCGCTGTCGCCACCACCAATCTCACCAACCGGCATGTTTGCTGGGACGCCAGCGCGACTCCACCAATTTTCTTTAGCGTCGTAGTAAAAGATGCGTTCGCCGTCTTGCATGCCACGTTTGGCTGCGTCGTCGGCGCTACCCATAGAACCAACGCCGTTACTTACCCCACGTTCGGCCATAATTCCCTGCCACAGCTCGACTGCTTCGGTGTCCTTGGGCAAGTTTTCTGACTCGTCACCGATAAAGGCCGTGATGTAGAATTTTTCTGGATCAAGCCCGACTTCGTCTAAATAGAATGACGCAATCCAAGCAATCTGTTCTGCCTTAAAGTAGTCGCCTAAAGACCAGTTACCCAACATTTCAAAAAAGGTTGTATGACTGGTGTCGCCGACTTCGTCGATATCCTCGGCGCGAAAGCATTTTTGACTGTCGGCAATGCGCGTCCCTTTGGGGTGAGTTTCGCCCAACAAGTACGGCACCATCGGCTGCATCCCGCTGCCTGTAAACAAAGTCGTCGGGTCGTTGTCTGGCACGAGGGCAGATGAAGGCACAACGGCGTGGCCGTTCTTTTCCATAAACTCTAAATATTTTTGCCGAATCTCGTTTCCAGTCATACTTGTTTGATTAAAATAATGATTACTATAGCAAAAGTGCTGTGATTCCTAAAGGAGTCACAGCACTTTTGCAAATCCTTGTTCTAGTTAGCTTGCGCCAAGCATGGCTGCACAGGCAGCGCCTGAGCAGTCAGCCATGCCAGCAAATCCACCTAATGCCTGGACCTCGATCAGATACCCGATGACAATCATAGTGAACCCAATGATTGTAATGATGGTTTCCGTTCGGAAAGATTTAATAACTTTGGCGTCGATGGTGCGCTCGGTAGCCATAGTGATGTGCACCCAAATAATACCCAACGCCAAAAGTCCCTTGCCGACAACGCTCAATGTCATGCCAAGTAAAAGTAGATTCATAGCAATAGTATACAGTACACAATTAGCTTAAACTTCTTACCTTGTGAGTTTTTGGAGTAAAGTTATTTCTGCTTGCATCTTGTCTAGACCACCTTCAAAAGTTTCAATTTTATTAGTGTTAATTCCAATGGATTTGAAGATGTTCGCTACAGTGTCACTCCCCCCAGCTGTCAAGAACTTGTCGATTTGTGTACTGTAAGAAGGATCACTTTTAAGATTCTCAGCCATCAGGCTACTCATTAAAATTCCAAATGTGTACGTGTAAACATAAAATCCGTAGCGAAAATGAGAAACGTAAATATACGAATGCCCGTCTAGTTCAGAAATGTTTACAGCTGGACCACAATAGGCACGCATATGTTTTTGCATCAGTTGATTTAGTTCAGTATGAGAAATAGCTCCTTGCTCGCGCACGTGGGTGTGCATTTCTAGTTCAAAATTGTGAAAAGCGATTTGTCGTTGTATCGTCGCAACGTCACCACCAATTTTGTCGTGAAGTAGTAAAGCACGCTTATCCGGTGTAGCTTGTTCAAGAACGGCGTCAAAGACCAGCCCTTCAAAAAACGTACTAGCAGTTTCTGCTGTAGTGGTCGAATAGTCTTGATAGTGGGCTGGTTGCGTTTTAGATCTTTCTGTGTGGATCGCGTGGCCCATTTCGTGTGCATAGGTTTGTAGTGCTCGAATCGTGTCAACTTGATTCAGAAAGACTTGCGTTGGTTGTCCTGTTTCCCCAGTCATGAATGCACCACCACGCTTACCCTTCTTTGGGTATACGTCAATTTGTCCGTTAGTGAGGATACGATCAAAGATTTCTCCGTAAGTTGGATTGACTCCGTAGAACACATCGCGGCAGATTTCCGTTGCTTGTGAGAAATCAACCACTGGTGCGTTGCCTATAGAAGCGCTACGTTGCGAATAATCGATCTTTTTTTGACCGTGCAGCTTCGCTTTTAGTTTGTAGAACTTCTTACTCAATTCAAATCCGCTTGTACTGACGGCTGCGATAAGTGTTTCGACACTTTTTTCGTTATCTTCGTGTCCTATAACAGCTGCGCTGTACACTTTAGGGTAGCTTCTTAATTCGTCACCTAATTTCTTTCGCGTGCAAACCGCGGTTAGTTCATGCTCAACCACTTCTGCCAGTGGAGCAATTTCTTGCATCAATATTTTCCAGAAGGCTGGCTGATCTTTGAACGGAAGACTTCCTACCCGATCGAACGCACTGTTGACTGGAATTTCCTCTCCTTTGAAGGTAATAGAACGTTTGCCTAGCATTTTTTCAGTCATCTCGACCCACATCCCATAAGAACAGTCACCTAGTTGGCGCAATAGTTTCTCTTCTGACTCAGTAAGCTGATGTTTTGCGTTTTCAAACAGTTGTTTCAGATCGTATTTAAAATCGGTCAATAGAGGATGTTTGAGAAGCTCGTTTTGCTTTTGTTTCGGGACTTTTGCTAATTCGATTCCAAAAAACAACATTTCGTTACCAGCTTTGGTGAGTCGTTGGCTGAGCAGGTTCAGTTTTTTACTCGCAGCTTCGTCTCCACTATCCAGTGCAGTAAGAAGACCCAAGTATCTGCCAGCTTTGCCGTATATTGGATTTTCATCTAGCTTGTTGAGCTCGCTTACAGCTTTGAATAGAGTTTTGGGATTTGTGGCAAAGTCACTAGTGCGGTAGCGTTTCGCGAAATTTAGATAAGCTCGTTCAGTTGCCTGTACGTCCTTTTCAATCTGTGGATCAGTGATTGATTTATAATATAAACCTTTCATGTCCCAGCTATTTGGGTACTTTCCTAGTTTGGGAAGTATGTTTTTTGGAATATACGAAAGCGTGTTATTTATGTTTTGTTTCTTGGACATCGATCAGAAATTGCTTATAGAGTTCAAAGGTATGGTTAAACTCATGCACTATACCATCTTTGAGGCGCGAGTTGATTACGTTGGCGATTGTTTCGCTGCCGATTATTCTGTCTTCGATGTTGGGGCCATAGTCCTGTATGAACTTGTTGTGGTTGTCGTGGTATTCGTCGACTATTGTTCTAAAGTTATGCGTGTTGTCAGCGGCAGCAATTAAAATTGCTTCTTCAGGGCCAGACTTTAGCTGCTTGGCCAGTTGTCGTTTTTTGATTAGCCAACCATCCGCGGCGTTAGTTTTTGATACAGTTAGTGTTTCCACAATGTCAGTCACATCTTGTCCAAAGTCTGATGTTATTTCTTGTGTGGTGTAGTCCGTGTCTTCAAGCGTGTCGTGCAATAGTGCCGCGACTAGGGTTTTTTCGTCACTTGTGTAGTCCCTAAGAATAAAAGTTACAGCCATCAGGTGTGTGATGTATGGAATAGGTAGTGCACCCTTGCGTGTATGGGATTCATGTAAAACAGCTGCAGCTTTGATAGCTTGTTCTACTTTGTATGTATACATAAAAACATTATACCCAAGATGAGCGTTTACGGGCAGATTTATCTCGGGAATCTAGCCTCTGTGCACGCTTCTCTTCCGCTTCTTGTTTTTCAATTTTTTGTTCAATCCCTGCAACTTCGCGGCGTCTCCGCTGTATGTCGCGTTTGATTTGTTGGTCTTTTGCTTCCAATGAATGTGCTTTGCCGCTGAATTTTTGCCTAATATACTGAATCTCGTACTCTTCGTCGGAACGCAGTCGCGCTATTTGCTGCTCGACCTGGTGCTCTTCTTGCGTCAGAGATTCCATAGTCTCATTCAGTCTTCGCAGCTCTATGTCGTAGCGTTTCATTTTGCGGTTTCTAGTGAGACTCCTTCCCTTTTAAGAATTCTAGCTTTTTCCTCAACACCGCCACGGTTATAGCCACCTAGCCCTCCGTCACTGCGAATCACACGGTGGCAGGGTACGCCTGGGTCGTAGTTTGCGGCCATGATGTTGGCCACAGCGCGCGCAGCCGCTGGTTTGCCAGACGCTATGGCCACTTGTTTGTACGTCATGACGCTGCCCTTTGGTATGTCGGCAACAACAGATTTAACTTTGTCGGTGAACGTTGTCATACTTGGTTTTTATGACTTCTTAGTTTCCTGGTGAATTTTAAGTAGCTTCTTACCGCAGGCCTCGCGGTATGGGCAAAATTCGCAAGACTCACCGGTTTCAGGAATAGTCTTTTGGTCAAGACAAGCTTTGATTTCAAGGAGTGTGGGTTCTATCCAGGCGGTAGTTGCTTCAACCGGAATAAGGGTCGTCTCAAATTGAAGTGTGTCACCAAACTCTGGCAATGACTGGTCAGCGTTTGCGTACACTAAATAGCCTGTATCTTCGACAGTAAAGCCATTTTGTTCAAGTAACCATTTATATACGCCCAACTGGCGTGTGTATTGCTGTTCCCAGGGGCTGTCGCCCAGCTTGTCGATTCTACCTTCTTTGGAAGTTGCTTTGTAGTCTACAATTATTAGGTTGCCGGCTGGGTTTACCCAAATGTCATCTACTCCACCACTGACCACCATTCCGGTCGGTTCGTGTTTGTGCATGATTGCCACAAACGGATCGCGCCAAGTGTCCATCTCGGGGTGTTGGAATGGCACTGCATCGATATCGTACTGCAGCATTATAGGATGCGGAGTTTTTTCTTCGCGATGTATATCGAATTCCTTTTTAAAGAGTTCGTCGACAGCGATGTTGAGGTTGAAGCTGGGAAACCCTGGCCGTTTTGTACCTAAGACATTGTCCAGCCAAAAGCACCGCGGACATTCTTTAAAGTAATCGATTTTACTACGAGATAATTTCCATTTAGCACCTCCATAGTTCCATTGTGCACTTCGGTTCGGGTTGTACTTGTATGTGTATCCAGCCATATGAGATAAGTATAACAAAGAATACTACTGCATTTTTGTTATACTCCAGTCATGAAAAGCTCCAAAGACGCCTGGGAGAATGAATATGCCAGCAAAAACTTGATGACCGGCGTAAAGCCAGCCAAATCTCTATTGTCCTGGATCAAACATGTCATAAAGATTAGAGACCTTCGCGGGCTGGAATTTCCACTTGAGGGATTGCGAGTCCTAGATCTCGGTAGTGGTGAGGGTAAAAATGCCCTGTATCTAGCTGAACTAGGTGCGCATGTATGCGGAATAGAAATTGCCTCAAATGCAGTCACGACTGCAAATGATCGCTTTGCTGAGGCGAAAGCGTCGGATATAAACGGAAGTGTCGAGTTTGTCCTAGGCTCCATCGGTGAACCGTACAAGTATCAAAATAAAAGTTTTGACCTAGTGGTAGATGTTACATCCTCGAACTCTCTTTCCGAGACTGAAAGGTCTATTTACTTGTCAGAGTCTGCACGGGTTCTAAAACCAGATGGGCAAATGTTTGTGCGAGCACTGTGCAAGGACGGCGACAAAAACGCCAAGTATCTTCTCAAACACCACCCAGGGCCAGAGTACGATACATATATACAACCTGACTGGGGTTTAGTGGAGCGAGTGTTTAGTGAATCAAACTTACGAGAAACTTACGAAGAATTATTTAGTGTAAAAGAGTTCTCGAAAGAAACGCACTATACGACCATACGAGACACAAAGTACAAGCGAAACTTTTGGGTCGCGTACTTAGAAAAGCGATAAACAAAAAGACCTGCTAAGTGCAGGTCTTTTTGTCTTCAAAGTTTAGCTTATTGAGCTGTAAACGTAGAGAAGATCTTGTCCACCTGGACGTCTCCTGCAGCGTTGAAACCTCGAATTCCATCGCTTTCAAATACTACAACTGCGTAGTCTCGACCAGCCACAGTTGGTGTCTGCAGAATGATGTCTTCTGGGACTAGATTAGCCGCTTCGCTGAACTGTACTACTCCAAGGATGAATCCTAGTTGGCCATTACTGTAGTCACGTACGCCGATCCAGCCTTCTGAAATTGGATATGTTGCTCGGTTGACTACAACCCTCGCACTTGCAGGTTGGTTACCTACGACGATTGATCCGTCGCCAACTGGAAGATTTGCAACTGTTGCTGCAGCAGCACCGGCTGCGCTGTCTACACCCTGCGCTACAGTGTCAACTGCGCTACCCGCTGCTGACTCGACTGCTGCTCCTACTTCTGATACTTCAGACACTTCCATTGCGTCTGCATCATCCACTTCGACACCTGTGTTTTGTCCATCAGGACTTGAGAATGCCCAAACGAGCATACCACCTATAAGGAGCCCAACAACAAATGATACGAGAGTCTTAGATCCATCTTGTTGCTGATTCTGTTCTTCTGCCATACAAAAAATTATGAATTTCTGAATAAATAATAGTTCGAGTATACCACAGGAGATAACCGTTAAAACTATTGACAATCCGCTTATTGCTGCAGCTATGAAACACAAATGTCCTTCGCTTCCTGCAGAATCGCTTCGTGTTTCTTAGTGCTGATGTGTAGATGTCGCAATACACTGGGATTAGAAATCACATCTCGGCAGGTAATTATGTCTCTAGCGATCAAAGTCTTGATTTGATTGGCAGACAAAGAGTGTAAAACTGTTACCGGATAGATGCCCGCTTTTTGGATACGATCGTGAAGGTTGTTCTTTTTGGGATAATCCCACGACAATAGCGGTATGCCAACGCAGTTAGCGTATTTGCGAGCTGCTGATGTGAATTTTGTGTTTGTGATTATCCAAAACTCGTTTATACCGCACACATCCTGATTACAGATTTTTTGGTTTTTTAAATCAAGGAATCTTGCGTACGAGTACATTGCTACCTGCAGATCTGATTTGATGCCTGGTCTCGCGTGAAATTTTGCCTCGGCAACAAAGCTGTGGTCTTTTTTGTAGGCAGCTATGTCAATCTCATGTTCGGCACAATTTCCTTCCAGCATTAAACCTACCTGAGTTTCGTACCCGTCGGCTGTGAATAGTTTGGCTAGAAATCGTTCAAATGGAAATCCGGTCGGACCAAGATGGAATAGTGCCCGGCGTAGCGAGTAGCGCGCGGCAACGGGAGATTCTCCTTGTCGAAGCAAGTCAAAGGCAGTTCTATAAATAACGTCAGTTTTCATTCCGTCGCTGAGAGTAGGGTTGATCTGTGCTACAACCTGGTTGATTTCGTCAGGTTGAGCTCCAGCACGTCTAAGAGAACGACGCAGTTTTTCTATTTTAAAATACTCTTTGGATCCATCGGCTTTTGTTACGAGAATTGGCACTAGCCAATGATACCACCCCCGATACACAGTGTTCCCCGGTAAACCACACAAGATTGCCCTTTGGCAGGAGCAGGATTGTCAGCTAGAGGTTTGAGGGTGAGTGTGTTGCTAGTGACCTCCAGGATCTCTGCTTCTAGTGGTGTCTGTCGGTAGCGAATTTGATATTCGATTGTCTCCCCCACCTCGATAGGTTTTCTAAGTACGCAATCTGTTAGGTTGATGAATTTTCCTTCAGAGCCAGCTTGCATATTTGTAGCTACAGTAACTGTGTTCTTCTCCAAATCTCGACTGATTACATAGTGAGGTGTCTTATCTGTGTCCTGAGTGTTGATTGTAAATCCATGACGCTGTCCTTCTGTATACACCAGTGCACCAACATGTGAGCCGATCACATTGCCGTCTACGTCTAGAATATCGCCTGACTTTAGCTCTGTGTAATGTGAGAGGAAATCTGCAATGTCGACGTGGCCGAGGAAGCATATTCCCTGACTATCCTTTTTGGCGGCTACTGGAACACCCGCCGCCTCAGCCTCGGCGCGGATTTTATCTTTAGGAGTGTTCCCTACTGGGAAAAGTGTGTATTCAAGTTGTTCTTTTGAGAGTGTCCACAAAAAGTATGTTTGGTCTTTACCAGTGTCGACTCCTCGGTGTAGCTCGACATCATCGTTATTGTCTAGGCGTTGCGCGTAGTGTCCTGTGGCTATGTAGTCTGCCCCTTTGCTCTTTGCCCATTCCAAAAATCGTCCGAACTTAACGTACTGGTTACACATGACGTCTGGGTTAGGTGTGCGCCCTGCTTTGTACTCCTCGATAAAATACATAGCTACATCATCGCGATAAGCTTCTTCAGCGTCGCAGGTTAGAAACGGGATTTCTAAATGTGCCGCTACGCGCATTGCATCCAGACGTTCTTGCTCCCAGTTACAGACCATCCATTGCGGATGCCAAACCTTTATGAAAACACCGACTACGTTATAGCCTTGGTCGAACAGTCTTTTAGCTGCTACCGAGCTGTCTACGCCGCCAGACAGGCCAACGAATACAGTTTTTTGTGACTTGTCGTCTTCCATGTCACACGAGCGTACCATTAGCGTAGGTGACGTTCAATTTTTATCAGGTGTCCAGCGTAGGTCTCAGAATAGTAAAATTCGCCATCGTCACCTGTTATGTAAAAAAGATAATCCGAAGGTATTGGCGTTAGAGCGGCAAGAAGTGCTTGGCGGCCAGGATTGCCAATCGGTGTGGGCGGCAGGCCAATATTTTTGTAACTGTTGTACGGTGATTCTAATTCTCGAAGCTCTTGTGCCAATTGACCTGGTGCGAGTTCGCCCAATGGTGTGTCAATTACGTATTCAATAGTCGCGTCCGCCTGTAGTGGCATGCCAATTGCCATCCGGTTTTGAAATATTCCAGCCACGGTTCGCATTGACTCTAGGTCGTTAGCTTCTCGTTCGAGGATTGAAGCGATGGTCACAATCTCTGCCGAGCTGCTGGCACTGACTGAACTTGATGCGATTAATTCAGCAACAACTTCTTTGTGCTGCTTATGCATCAGATCGAATAGTTCCTCGGCTGAAAAATCAGGTGTTACGAAATATGTTTCTGGAAAAAGTTCACCTTCGTGTTCTTTAGATATCTGACTCCAGACGTCAATATCAAAATTACTCAAAAGGCCCTTTGCCTTTTTGCCGTATATAGACGAACGCTCGCCCTCTATGAAAGTAATTGAAATCACTTCTTCTTTTGTACCTTGGGTCAGCAGTTTTGCAACCTCGCGAGTAAGTAAGGGTTTGTCGAAATTGTACTTCCCTGCCTTAATCAAGCGCCCGTCTTCGGAAAATCTAAATATAACATTTAGTAAATCTGCCGAACGGATGATTCCAGTTTCCTCAAGCCTGTTCGCAATACTTGAAACAGTTTCGCCAGGCGAGACCTCAAATGTACTTGGGGTGAATGATGCTTGTGGTGTGTCTAAGTAAGTCGCGTATAGAAACACACCCGTTAAACACAAGCAGCTGAGAGACAGGAGGCCTGCCAAAATAAGTAACAGCCCTCGACGTTTATTCTCGCCCTTAGTGTCAGTATCTACTACTGAGTCTATCGGTTCTATGTCAACTAACTCTTGCGACATAGGTTATATAGGCAGTTCACCAACTGGTAGGTTACTAGGCGCAGTTGTGGTAGTGGAAGGAATACGTCCCAAGTTAGGCGTAAGGACAACAGCTCCTGGGATGTGGAAGATAGTTGCCAGCTCTTCAACGGACATAACTTTGGGCTGGTGAATATCATTTGCACTACCAACACCCGCGTCATATGTGCGAGATTTTATATGTTCTAATTCGGCTCTCTTTCTACCCTCTTTTCTTTTTCCTGTGAAGTCTTCGAAGAACATGTAGTCGAAGTCCGTTTTCCATCTTATGCCGAGTTTGTTACGATTTTCGTCGTCGTATGGATAGAAGGATTTTAATAACGGCGCAATGATGTCCGGATCAAAATTGTCTTTATCTAATGTAATATAAGCTGCTCGAATTCCTACACGATAAGCCAGCTTGCCGCAATTACGCTCGATGGCAGCGACCAGGTCTCTTTCCCCCATGGTTAATGTCGGTCGGTCATCAGGCTTCTCTTCGTCTTCGGACCTTATACCCATTCGTTTCTCATCACGATGCATAATTTGATTAATTTTGTCCATTCCAGCCTTTCTCCATGTAGGAGATTCGCGGAGACTGGTGCCCAATGAAAATGTTTTCTTTACATGCGGTTCACAAATAATTTGATAGATCACTCTTTCGTGCGGTTTGACCTTACCTAAGAACTCAAGCATGGGTGACATAGGGTCAATCTTCTCTTCCTCTTTTGGAAGCTGGTCAAGTTTGTAGTCTATGTAGGTTTTGATTGGAACGACCTCGTCTTCAGCTTTAACAATGTGAAAAGACATAATATCCATTTTTTCCGGATCCCATTGAAATTCGGCTGCGTAGTCAACAGGCTCTTCGATAATTTCGATTCCAGGATACTGAGCGTAAAGTTGAGATTCTAGAATATCTTTAATTTTACGTTTGGGAACATTGGCATAAAATCGAACTTCCCCTCCGATCGAAACCAATTCAAAGCTGTTCGATAAAGGGTGTTTACCGTCGAGGTAAGCTTCCATTAGGTTGTCAGCTTTACTTGTATTGTGTACCTGTGCCAACACCGCCTCCATTGCTTGGGGAGATTTAAAAACTTCATTTGGTAAGTTTATTCTTACCGTGACACGGCCGTTTTTGTACTTACTGTATGTTTGGACAAACTCAACCCATCTTCCGTAGGTCAAATGAAAAAGTACAACTGGGAGGAAGAGTGGTAACACGAACAATGCAAAAGAAAGTGCCGGCAACAAATTAATTGTTGAATCTTTTAGGATGATTGTCCACACAAAGAACATCACCAAAAAACATACCGGAATAGCGATTACTAAGAAGATGCTGGTAAATAATTCTTTCACAGGCGTTTGTTACGAATATTGTATCATCAAAGCAAAAACCGCCACGATTCCGTTTGGGAAATCGTGGCGGCTTTTGACTTCGGCAACTTACTTATTCAGAAAGTGTGTAGTGTCCGTTTGAAAGACGTTTGAACATATTTACGTCTTGTAGGTTTACCAGGATAGTGTTGTCTTTGACGTATCGTTCTTTGCGAACCTTGTCGATAATTTCTTCACGTGATAGTGGACCTTCGTTCTCAAGAATGTCCCGCAGAACTTCTTTTACAACTCCAGCCGTGTATCCCCATTCAGAAAGTGCGTACAGTCCACGACCAACTAGAACAAAGCGGTCATCTTTGATTAGCTCGTTGTGAGTGGTTGCGATGTGTGCTTTGTGGTCGAATAGTTCTTTGATTGATCCAGCAACTTCACGAAAGTGCATTGGTGAACCATGTCGTTTAACAGCAAGGTAAGCATAGTCGCGAATACCTTTAACTCGAATGTTTGGGCTTTCAGAGTGTCCCCAGTCCCCTAATGGATTCTGACCGATTTGCTTTGAGATCTTCAACCATCGCTTTAGAACTTCTTCGTCGTGGTTTTCGCTAACGTGCGCTAGTTCTTCTTTGAACCGACTGATGATCTCTTGTTCTGAAACTAGGTCGTCACGTTTCAGGCTCTTTCGAACACTTCGTAGTGCCTTCTCTACTTCTTCAACAGTTTTGTGTTCAGTGAACCAACGATGTTCGTAGTGTGGGTTTTCTTTGCTCTTGTAGAAAGTGTCACCAACAATTAGGAGGAAATACAGATGATTTCGCACGACCGGGTCTTTTGAAAGTTCGTCCAGCAAGACATGTTCAGCAATCAGACCACCTCCAAGCTGGTCGATTAGCTTTTGCATTTCTACGAATAGATCGTAGTGTTTTTTGTAGACTTCAGACTTTTGAATTGACTGAATACCGTAGTTTTCGATCTGGCGCACACGCTCACGTGTAATACCGTACGATTGTCCAATCGCTTCGAGTGTGAAAGTTTCACCGTCTTTATTAAGGCCATAACGCTTCTCCAGCACGTCTCGTGCTCGATCAGGTAGGACCTCCAAAAGGGTGGTGGTTACTTGTTCTGGTTTAAATGAGATCATTTTTAATAAGTGTAATGTTTCCTAAGACGCTCATTTTGAGCACCGGTCGTCAATGCGTAGCTGCATTTATAACACCTTGGTGTCAATTGGTCAACACCTTTTTCAACTTATGGTCTAATAATGAAATTAAGGATTTTTCCAGCCTTATATATGACTTTTGTGTAAGGTTCGTTTCCTAGCTTCTCTTTCAGCCCATCGTCTGCTTCTGCGGCAGATATTGCCTCTTGTTCGGTCGCTTCAGGGCTAATAGTAACGTCCCCACGGACTTTTCCGTTTATTTGTACTCCGATGGTCACAGCGTCGTCTTTAGCTAAGGTGGCGTCAAATTCAGGGAAAGAAGCCTCGTGGACACTGTCCGCATTGCCACTATCATTCCACAGCTCTTCGGCAAGGTGTGGGGCAAAGGGTGCTAATAGTCGCAAGAAAGTGTCATAGCTAGCCAGTGAAAGACCGTCTTTCTCAGCCATGTTTGTGAAGATCATCAGGCTACTAATAGCAGTATTGAACTTAAATTCAGCAATGTCCTCACCAACCTTTTGGATTGTCTTGTGCAATAGCTTGGTCATCTCACTTCCCTCCTCGTCCACTATGTGCGCCTGAAGGCCGTTGACTCGCTCCAGGAAGCGATGAATCCC
>CALJTT010000009.1 GCA_937975855.1 Minisyncoccota bacterium
TTTTCGATGTCTTCTTCGGTCAGTCCACTGCTGGCCTCGATCTTGATTGATTGCTCTTTGCCGGTTGACTTGTCTTTTGCAGTTACGTTTAGTACACCGTTACTGTCAACGTCAAAAGTTACCTCTACTTGTGGTACACCACGCGGTGCTGGTGGGATTCCGTCGAGTACGAATTTTCCTAGTGACTTGTTGTCGTTCATCATCGGACGTTCACCTTGTGCGATGTGGATCTCTGTCGAGGTCTGGTTGTCAGCTGCAGTCGAGAATACTTGTGATTTCTTGGTTGGGATGTGAGTGTTCTTTTCGATCAATTTTGTAGCGACACCACCCATTGTTTCAATAGAAAGTGAAAGTGGAATAACGTCTACCAAAGTAATATCCTGCACGTCACCCTGGAAGATTCCCGCTTGGATAGCAGCACCGGCTGCTACTACTTCGTCGGGGTTGATGCTTCGGTTTGGTTCTTTTCCGAACAAGTCCTGTACTGCCTTTTGAATAGCCGGCATACGTGTCTGTCCTCCTACCAGGATAACTTCGTCAATATCTTCTTTCTTAACACTGGCTGCCTCGAGTGCACGTTTGATGATCTCGATAGACTTGTCTACGTACTCGGCTGCGAGCTCTTCCAGCTTGGCCCGTGAAAGTTTGATGTCTAGATGAAGTGGCCCATCTGATCCTTGTGAAATAAACGGAATGTTGATGTTCGTTTCGGAAGTGGTTGAAAGTTCAAGTTTCGCTTTCTCGGCAGACTCGTCTAGTCGCTGTAGGGCGAGCTTGTCTTTTGCCAGGTCTACCCCGTCGCTACTTTTGAATTCTTCGATGAGGTGTCGAACAATCGCTTGGTCGATGTCGCGCCCACCCATGTGCGCGTCACCATCGGTTGATTGTACTTCGACAACATCGTCTCCTACTTCGAGAATCGTTACGTCGAAGGTTCCTCCTCCAAAGTCGTACACTGCGATCTTTTCGTCCTTCTTTTTGTTAAAGCCATAAGCCAGTGCAGCTGCAGTTGGCTCGTTGATGATTCGCTTTACTTCAAGACCCGCGATCTTTCCTGCGTCTTGTGTTGCCTTGCGTTGCGAGTCGTTAAAGTAAGCTGGTACAGTGATAACTGCTTCAGTGATTTTTTCTCCCAGCTTTGCCTCAGCATCAGCTTTTAGTTTTGTCAGGATCATTGCAGACACTTCTTCGGGTCTGTAGTCCTTGTCATCCATTTCTACTACAACTCCACCGTCCTCACCCTTCTTGATGTTGTAGGGAACAATATCTTTGTCTTTTTGAACCACGTCATCTTCAAAGTTGTGTCCCATGAAGCGCTTGATTCCGTAGATCGTGTTGGTTGGGTTTGTGACAGCTTGTCGCTTGGCGATTTGTCCAACCAGACGTTCGCCCGTTTTACTAATAGCCACGATTGACGGCGTGGTGCGATTTCCTTCTGCGTTTTCGATGATGCTTGGTTCACCAGCTTCAATTACAGCGATTGCTGAGTTTGTGGTTCCAAGGTCAATTCCAAGAATTTTTGCCATATTTAATGTTCAGTTTGTACTATTTCAATTTTATTAATCAGTCTTGTGGATTCCAGTTGTTACGCGGGCGACTCTGATCGTCTCTTTCGTTTCGCCACTACCGATAACGTACCCTTTTTGGACGACACTCACAATTGTTCCTTCGCGTGACTCGTCGTCTACTGGTTCGGTGCCGATTGCCTCGTGTATGTTTGGATCGAACGTCTCGCCAGTTGGGTCAACTTCACTCACGTCATGAGAGGAAAGAATCTGTTGCAATTGCGAATGAATACCTTCTATACCTTTGCGCCATCGTTCGTCTGCTGCGTTCCAGGCCTCTTTGTCTGCCATTGCCATCGTGAACGAGTCGCATAGTGGTAGTAAGGCTTCAATATCACGGATTTTCTGCCTTGCGATACCACGTTGTTTTTCTTCCTCTAGTCGCCTCTTGCCGTTTAGGAAGTCTGCTTTTGCTAGCGCCAGTTCTTCTAGCGCTGCTTTTTTGTCTTCTTCAACTTGTTTCAGTTTGTCTTTAACTTTTTTTAATTTGTTCTCACCCACTTCTTCAATTTCTTCTAATTCGGGTTCAGTCGTGTCTGTAATTTCGTCGGTGATCTCCTCGATCTCTTCGTTGTTTTCATTGTCATTATTCACCATACAAATAGCATTATAACGTCACTTTAAGTTTGTGTCAAAATAAACAAAAGCGGTCATGGTCGACCGCCCCTGTTGTTATGGATTTCAGTTTTGGTTGGGTCACTTCCCTCCTATCCTCTCGTAAACATCGAGGATTCCTGACTCACGTCAGGATCAGAGTAAACGTTAAACTGTTCGTTAAACTGTTAACGTTTACTCCAAGCTGCTCGCTTTCGAGCCTTACGTAGACCTGGCTTCTTTCGCTCTACAGAACGAGGATCTCGTTTGAGGTATCCAGATGCCTTTAGTGCTCCACGTCGTTCGATCTTCTCCTTAACGAGTGCTCGCGCGATTCCTAGCCGGATCGCTTCAGATTGAGCAGCGATACCACTACCAGATACCTTAGCGGTAATAGTGTAGTTTTCGATACCAGCGTCTTCTGTGGCTAGTACAGCCTCGAGTGTTTTCTGGTCACCTAAGTTACGGAAATATTCGTTCATCGGCTTGTCGTTTACCGTAATGGTTGTCTTAGCTGCAGGAGTGAGACGCACTCGCGCTGTTGCAGTTTTACGACGTCCGATGCCCTCGATGTATTTTTCAGTGGCCATACTATTCGTTAATAATTAGTTGTTTTAAAAGTCGTTTCTTGTGTTTGTTGTTTGGCAACATACCACCGATAGATCGCTGTAAAGCTTCCCCGATACCCAAACGCTCCTTGAGGTGACCAAGAGTTTCTTCTTTACGTCCACCTGGGTAACCAGAGTAAGACTGATAGATTTCGCCAAGCTTCTTCTCAGGAATGTCCAGTTTAGAAGCATTTTCGATAGTTACCACAACGTCAGACATGATGTGCTTTGTGAAGTCCACCTTATCCTTCCCCATAAGCACTGTAGCCGCTTCTGTAGCGATTTGTCCGATTCTCTTGCCCGCAGCGTCAATAGTATGCTCACGACCGCTTGTGGCAGTAAATGAGGCTGCTTTCTTTTCCTTTACGGTTAGTCTTTTTGTTTCAGTAGTCATAAGCGTTATTCGACAAAGGCGATTACAGCTTCTTCTCGTCCTCCAAACTGCCCTGCCTTTACTACGCGTGTGTATCCCCCGTCACGAGTTTTGAATCGTGGAGCGATATCAGAAAACAACTTCTTGATTGTTTCTCCAGCAGGTTCTCCTAGTCGTGTTGCAACTGTACGTCGTGAAGCGACAGTGTCTTGCTTGGCAAGAGTGATTAGGCGTTCGATACGAGGTTGTAGCTCTTTAGCTTTAGCTTTGGTTGTAGTGATTTGACCGTCTCGAATAAGAGATACTGCAAGACCACGCAAAAGCGCCGTGCGCTGAGAGCGAGTACGAGAAAGCGTTCGGTTTTTACTTGCGTGTTTCATAGATTTTTATGCTTCAAGAGCCAGGCTCATTTCGGTAAGTAGTGTTTCGATTTCTTCAACACCTTTGTCACCGATTCCGTCGAGCGCTAGAATATCATCTTTTTTCTTTCTGACAAGTCCACCGATAGTGCGGATGCTTGCATCTTCCAATGCTTTGAGAGTTCGGGCTGACAAATCAAGTGCCTCGATTCGTGTCTTGAGTACTTCTGGGTCAGGTTCTTCGGTGCTTGTCTCTTCATCAGCTTCAACTACTTCTGCCTCAACTGGAGCTTGCTCCTGGAATCCAATCACTGATTTTAGCTGGTGGATCATGATCTCGATAGATTGTTCAAGTGCTTCCTTTGGTGTGAAAGTACCATCAGTTTCGATAACGAAACGTAGACGGTTGTAGTCAGTTCGGTCACCGACACGCATGTTTTCTACTTCGTAGTTCGCTCGACGGATTGGTGTAAACACTGCATCCATTGCGATGTGTCCAATTTCCACCTTGTCTTTTTGGTGAATTTCTCGTGGTACGTAGCCAAGTCCTTTTTCAACTGTAATTTCCATGTCGAGCTTGCCAGATTTTGCTGTGATTTCGGCAATAACTTGCTCTGGGTTGAGGATTTCAACTTGTGATGGGCATTCTAGGTCTTTTGCAGTAACGATACCAGGTTCAGATTTCTTTAGAGTGATCTTTACTGGTTCGTCTCCATGAAGCTGTAGACGTACACGTCGTAGGTTCAAGAGGATAGTGATCACGTCCTGCTTGATTCCGCTAAGTGTAGAGAATTCGTGCTCAGCGCCTTCAATTTTAACTTGAGTGATAGCTGCACCAGGAAGTGACGAAAGAATGATTCGGCGCAATGAGTTGCCCAAAGTGTGCCCGTAACCAGGATAGAGACCGTCAATTTCGAAAATGCCTTTATTTTCTACTTCCTCAACTACTCGAGGCTTTGATGGCAGTGTAACGTTTGTTTCCAACATAAATTTGTACTTTTATGAACTTTATAAACCTCTATCCCTGGTACTATCGGCTGTAGTATTCCATTACCTGCTCTGGGTCGAAGAGCGTCTCGCTTGGGTTGTAAACCGGGGCTGCTTTCATTTCACCTTCCATCTTCTTTATATCGAAGGTAACCCAAGCTGGTACTCCAGCTGGCTCGTAGTTGTCCTTCAGTGTTTGGAAGAGTGTGCTAACGCGACTACCTTCACGAATGCTGATCTTATCACCAACTTTTACTTTGTGAGAAGGTACAGTCAATTTCTTGTCGTTTACAAGAATGTGACCATGAGAAACTACTTGTCGCGACATTTGTCGAGTTTTAGCAAGTCCCATACGGTACACCACGTTATCAAGACGAGATTCTAGTCTGTCCATCAATACTGCAACTGGCTGATTACTCTTATCGACTGCCTCGTTTACGTAACGTCGTAGTTGTTTTTCAGAGACGCCGTAAGAAAAACGCATTTTTTGCTTTTCGATAAGCTGACGTTTGTAGTCAGACATCTGAGCTGGTCGTCGCTGCCCTTGACGTCCACCGCGTTGTAGTGAGAGTTCAAACTTAGCTGTTTGAGTTTTCTCAAAAATAGGTGCTCCAAGACGCTTTGCAATTTTGAATTTAGGTCCGATTTTCATAATAATAAAACTATACTCGACGTGCCTTAGGTGGCCGAGGACCATTAAATGGCACAGGTGTTCGGTCTGTGATCCGTGTGACACTGATTCCTTTGCCAGCAAACGCTCGCAATGCTGACTCTCGTCCAGCACCAACTCCACGAATGATCACCTCGGCATCCTTCATGCCCATTTGCTGCGCTTTTTCTCCGATGATTTCGCCTACCTTTGCAGCTGCAAAGGGAGTACTTTTACGAGCGCCTTTAAAACCAAGTGCCCCAGATGATGCAGCCATAACGGTGTTACCTTTGTCGTCGCACAGCGTGAGCATTGTGTTGTTGAATGTAGCAAGTACATTTAGCTTGCCAGAAGCAAGCTTGCGTTTAGGAACACGACCAAGCGCACGCGATGTTCCGTGTACGTCGGATCCTCCAGATTTGTTTACACTTCGTTTCTTACCCATATGTCATTCTTGAAGAAAACTAATAATTTCTACGTCTTTTCAAGCTTACGCTTTCCACTACCCATAGTCTTCTTGGCACCCTTGAGTGTTCGAGCGTTTGTTTTAGTTCGTTGTCCACGAACCGGCAGTCGCTTAGCGTGACGTGAACCACGGTAAGAATCAATATCCTTTAGACGCTTTACGTCTGAAGACACCTTACGCTTTAGTTCACCTTCAATCGTAAAAGATTCAATCTTTTCACGAATTGAATTTTCTTGTTCAGTTGAAAGGTCTGTTGCTTTTGTGGTCTGTGCGATACCTAGCTCGTCCAGAATTGTTTGTGACCGTGAAAGACCAATGCCGTACACCGCAGTCAGGGCGTAAGACAAATGCTTTTCATCAGGAATTGTAATACCAGAAATTCTCATAAATAAATTAACCCTGACGTTGCTTGTGGCGCGGGTTTTTACACGAGACACGAACAACACCGTTACGTTTTATAACTTGACAGTCTTTGCACCTTGGTTTGACAGATGATTGTACCTTCATAATCTTTTAGAGGCGCTTAGTAATGCGCGCCTGTCCACCGTATGGATCTATTAGTAAGCCGACCTTGTCACCCACGAGTACGCGGATTCTAAAGCGGCGCATGCGACCAGAGAGATACGCAAGCACTGGCTCAGGTTCTTCGTCTATAGAAACTTTGAAGCGCGTGTTTGGCAGCGCTTCCTCAACGATCCCGTATACGAGTTCATCCTCAGCTTCGGTATTATTAATTTCTTGATCCATCAGAACGCGGTGAGTCTAACAAACATGTGAAAACGCGTCAAGTTATTCATCCCCAGCCTACTCTTCACGTAGCTCTTCAATGACAGTAATCTCTTCTGCGGTCTCCGGGAAGTTCCTTCTCCAGAACGGTGTAATCTCGGCTTTGGCTGCTTCGATGCCTGGATACGCTGTGATGGCATTCTTTACTGCGGTCTTAGGAAGCCCTGCAAGGTCTTCTGACAGCTTTAAAGCATCATACTCCCATATAAGGCGCGGTTTACCATTTAAGGTGAAGGTAAGCGATTCATTGTTAGCAATAACAGTCTTGCTGGTTGTGGCGCTCGTGTATGCAAACTTAAGTTGACTAGCGTCTTCAATACGTACTGATCCGCCATCATAGGTAGGAATTGCGGCTTTGGCTAAGAAAGCCCCTAGTTCTCCGTCTTTGAACAAAGGGATTTGCAGCGTTGCCTTTTCACGGATTGTAACTAGGTCATTTCCGTATTCAACCGTTGGTAGTTGTGTGTATGTAACCGCGACTGATCCCGGGAAAGACGTCATTCCTGCAGGTTTGTTTGGAGCGATTTTTTCAAGCAGGTTGTCTCGCAGCTCAATTTGCAGAGCTTGTCTTGCAGTAGATAGTTCAGAATCGTCGATTTGGAACTGTGCCCCTTTGAATCCTCCTTCAAAAGTCTGTGGGTTCGAAGCAGAAATAGCCTGATATAAAGCAGTAAATCCTCCTTCTTTGAACCCTGGAACGTCAAAAGTGGTTCCAGCAGCAAGATTGTACTCTTCTCCAACGTCATCAGCAAAAACTTTGGCTTGAACGGTTCCGGGCACTCGCTGCCCAGAGTCGTTTATTATAGATCCTGGAACTACCACCGACTCCTGGATTCTAAACACTAGGCCGTCAGGAGACCGAAATCGAGTGTTCTTGATCAACCGCTCTGCGCCCGGTGTACTTTTTTTGATTTCTACGATGCCACTCGCCTGCTCTTCGACCTCGATTTTGCCACTCGCTTGTACTTGGCTTTCGCTTGTTTCCTCTATTGTCATTACTTCA